>JBHLQC010000008.1:0-31368 GCA_048885185.1 Candidatus Odinarchaeota archaeon
CGGTGTCACGGTTACCGGGAACTGAAGCCCGAGCAAATTCTGTCTTCATTACCTCTTTAACTTTCACAGTAAACGCCTCCCAAGGAGAAACAATCTCAACTGCAAAAAGGGCTTTGAAATCGAAGATTCTGCATTAACTTGGCAAGGACTGTTAAAAAGGATTGCTCATCAGGCGTTTAACGTAATTTAACGTAATCATAGGCATCGCGTGCTGTATCAAATGCAAAATGAACTTTTTGAAACTCCTTACGAAACTGGGCTACTTCCTTTGCCACTGATTTTGGTGATTTTTGGTCGAATACAATCTTACGCATAAATTCAGCTATTTGAGACATTTCTTCCTCTTTCATACCAAGTCGTGTAACCTCGCTGGTACCCAATCGAATGCCTCCCGGACGAATGTAATCCCGTCCAAAGCGTTTATCCCATGGGAGCAAGTTTCGGTTAATGATAATGTTTGCTTCCTCTAGTTTTTCTTCTACAACCCTACCATTCTGAAGTGGGCTATTTGCAACTTCAATAAGCAATACATGAGATTTTGTGAATCCTTTATGTTCTGCAAGAACTTTGAAGCCTTCTTCCATTAAGGCTGATCCTAGGGCTTGTGCATTCTTGATGATTTGTTCACTATACTCTTTGCCAAAGGCAATCATTTCTGTCATTGCAACAGCTTTTGCTGCAACGTGGTGGAGATGGTGATTGCTATGAAGTGCGGGGAAGACTCCGCGTTTAATTCGGTCGGCAAACTCCTCATGGGCAACAATGCAGCCCCCCTGAGGACCTGGAAGGGTTTTATGAGTACTGAATGTGAGACTATTTGCTCCCTCACGAAGTGGATCTTGAAAAATATTAGCTGCTACCAAACCTGCCACATGGGCTGCATCATGATTTACATACGCTCCATATCCCTTAGCAACTTCAGCAATCTCACTTATGGGGTGAGGAAAGGGAAATACTGACGCTCCAAACATGTAAAAGTCAATGTGCTTGCCTTTCTTTTTTAATCGTTCAATTTTCCGAATTGTAGCGTCAACGTCAATATTCAATTCGTATTCGTCATACTTGAAGTATTGAATTTTCAATCCCCTAACTCGACCGGCGGTACCCCATAAGCGATGGCGGGCAGATGAAATGTGACCGCCCGTTGGTATAGATAAACACATCATCCGGTCTCCTGGCTCAGTAAACGCGGTAAGAATACTAAGATTCGCTAAAACACCACTAATTGGTCGCACATCAGCAAAATCAGCACGAAACAAAGTTTTCGTTAGTTCGTTGCCCAAGATCTCAACTTCATCAATATATTTTGTTCCCGCATAGACCCGTTCACCTGGCCAACCTTCTGCATAGCGGTCACTAAAGTCCACCTGCATGGCTTCTCGAACAGCAGGGGAATGTACATTTTCTGATGCGATTAAATTAACAGTGTCTCGCATCCAGGAGTGGTGTTTTTCTAATAGAGTAAAAATTTCATTATACGTTGATTTAGCTTCACTAGATTTCATCTTTTCCAACTCATATCGGTACTCATTAGGTTTTAGGAGGAAATGACTGTTAATTCAAGAAACCTTAAAAACGGTTAGGATTTAAGGGTTCCATACAAATTAGAAGGCAGGGATTGTATGCCCAAATCGAAACGAAAACGCCAATCAGAGGGTCCAATGCCAGCAGCAGGAGCAGGTCTGATACGCTTCTTTGCTGACTCCAGTGAAGGCATCAAAGTAGGTCCCATTCTTGTTTTAACCATCTCAATATCGCTAATCATAATCATTTTGATGGCGCATTTCGGCATCTTCACGCTACTCGGCTTCAGACCTCTTTAATCAAATTACTCTGGCCATTTAGAAATCTAGCAGAGTTAAAATAGAAAATAAGCATATTCCAGCTGAAGGTAAATCTTACGCCTAATGACACGTGGGATTTTCGAATGCAGAGACCTCCATCTGATTTCAAACTCATCAGTTCACGCAATATCCTAATTCGAGCAGGTAAACAACAACTACTGTTTGATCCCACTAAGATACCCCGTCATTGGGTATCACAAAATACAATCGCATGCATTTCTCATGCCCATGCTGATCACATCGCAGGATTTCAAAGTTCCATCCATAAAATCGTAACTCCGGAAACCCTAGATCTCTACAAAGCTCTTGCAGGAACACCGCGAAAAGTTCAACTTATCCAGCCTGACCAAAGCCGACCACTCATGGGAGGGGGGACAGTAAAGATTCACCCGGCAGGTCATATGCTTGGTGCAGCACAATTTGTAATAGAAAAAAATGGCGCCCGCCTTGTTTACACTGGGGACTTCAATCTCCGTTCCTCAATGACTGCTAAAGGAGCAAACCCACTTCCCTGTGATGTTCTACTAATGGAAGCAACATATGGACGACCTGATGCAGTGTTTCCTCCACGAGAACAGGTTTATACGGAAATTGCTGAGTGGACGAGTCACGAATTGAAAGCTCAAAAAATACCTGCGTTTCAAGTTTATGCTACTGGTAAAGCCCAGGAAGTAGTTCGTATTGTTAATACATTGCTAACCACACCAGTTGTTGTGGATCCTACAATAGCGAAGGTCAGTAGAGTTTACCAGCAGCACGGCATTCCACTCGAGTTCTTTGATGAGAGAACAGATGAAGGGCGCGAAGTGATGAGACAAGGAGGTTATGTCTACCTTTCATCTAGAAGTGTTAATCAACCAAGATCACGTTCTGGTCACAAATTTAGCCGTGCACTGACAACAGGCTGGGCAAAGCTATTTCCAATGAAAAAAGTCGATAAAGCCTTCATTTTATCAGCTCATGCTGATTTTCAGCAATTAGTTCAATATGTCAAAATAGCAAAACCACGTTCTGTCTATCTTACTTGCGGTGATACTGTAACATTTGGGGCAGTTCTTGAGAAATTAAACGTGAAACAAATTATACCCCAACAGCGTCGACAATTAGAGCTCTCAGATTTTCTTTGATCCTTCACTCACATCGAAATTCCTGAAACGTAAGGTGTACCCCCCAATACTTCTTGTGAAGCTTTTCCTACACGCTTTCTGAGTGGCGCTGTTGTATATACACGAACAATGTCGAGATAGCCCTTAAGAGATGAAATTACCCGTGATAAATCAATAAGATCCACGGCAATCTTCTTTTTACCAACATATGCAAATCCAGGTATCTCCATGGGATCCAATTGCGAGGAATGGCGATAGGGTACTGATGGAAGAAGAGGTGAATCTAATTGCACTTTTTCAACATCGACCTTGGCTTTTCCAGCGATTTCTGCTTCAATTTGCTTTCGAACGCTTTCCTTATCTAATAAATCAATAGTGGGATAGTCTTGAACAATTGATTCAACAGTGTAAGCACATTTGAGTAGTTCTCGTCGTTCAAGTCGTTCCATTATTTCCCGAGATGCCTTACACTGTTTAAGTTGTGTCCAAGTTGAATAGTCGTCCATATCCAAGTACTCAGTCGGTTCTGTAAATGTTGAGAACCCCAATTCTTCATCTGCAAATTTAAGGGCATCAGCCAACATTCGCTGAACACCACGACACACGCGATGATAATAGATACTACGAAAACTCAATACCCGGGCAATCAAGAAAGCTTCAAGAGTTGTGAGTGCCGTTGTGTTGACCGCTAAATTACCTTGGAAGGGCTCAGTAGTATAAATTAATCGAAAAACATCTACACTACCATATTCAGCGCCTGTATGAAAGGAATCACGCACGATGTAATCGAGTTTGTCTACATCAACAGAGCTGCGAATAACCTGATTTTGGTATAATTTATTTTTACCTTCTAATTTTCCGATTGCTAACTTGCTTAAATCATTCGGGTCGATTCCTCCGTCTTTTAGAATATCGCCAAGCTCTGATTTCTGAATGAGCCATGTACTAATGTCTTCATGATTCCGATCCTGTTTAGCTAAGATTTCCTCGAAAATATGGCTGAATGGTCCATGACCAACATCATGTAAAAGCGCTGCCAAGCGTAATGATTGAATCTCTATTTCATCTTCTGTGATACTTTCTGCTAATAATCCCGCCAGATGCATTGCCCCTAGACTGTGTTCAAATCGCGTATGATTCGCTCCTGGATACACAAATTCCGCACCAGCTAATTGCCGTAAACGGCGTAACCGCTGGACAACTCGCGTATCAATAATATCCTTTTCAAGTGGAGTAATCGCCACGTAGCCATACAAGGGGTCTTTAATGAACCCCCACCTTTCTGACACCAATTACTTAACCTCCAAGCTAATTGAACAATCTATTCTATAACAGATAAGTTTCCTGCTTATAATCACTCCGAATCAGCCTAAAACAGGTCCTTTCTCGGCTTCCTGCTCTAATTTTAGAATTATCTTTCGTACAGCTGCTAAAATCCCAGAAATCTCCGCCTCATGCTCTTTTAATAAAAAGAGATTCACTACAACGATTCCACCTAGCTTCTGGGCTGCAATATCTGCAATTGCACGCACCTCTGCTTGAAACCGCGTCCCAATCATGACCGATGTTGCAGTCGGAGAAAGTTCTCCAAACGGTGTCGGAACACCTACAGCTACCGTACCAAACTTATGTTCTCCATCACTAAACAACATCAAAGTCCCATTTGCCAATCGACTCACTGCCACTCTAATCTGGAACTCACCCATATCCACAAGTTCTTCCATAAATTCCAACGGCATTATTACACCTCTCTAGCCTTAAGTAATCTTAAAGGAAAATTTCTCTCCTTTTTATCATGATGTTTCAATAACACACGTTTCAGCAGGAGATCTTCTGCTTTAATATGTCCCATTCGCGATCAATACCCCGCTCAAACTCCTTCACCCTCTTAGAATCCTTAATGAGCGTTCGGAATCGTCCTTGCGGCTTTAAATAATCCATCACGGGCTTTCGCTGCACTTTTCCTTCTGCGATCTGTTTACTCCTACCTAAAAACCGCCACTCATCTCCTTCCTTCTCCCACATAATCCATACACCAGTCTCAACTGCTAATTTACCAAACTTGACACTATCCCACGTCGCACATCGCCAACCCGTTGGGCACATCGCATGAATTTCGATGAAACGTGTTCCCACAATGTCCTTTGCTTTGGAATAGGTTTCAAAAACCAATCGGGGGTATGCTGCCGAAATTGACGCGGTATAAGGAATCCCATGTTCCGCCATAATTCGGGCCATTGGCTTACGGTGCTCCTGTTTTCCAATAATTGGCGTTGTTGTACTAAACGCGCCATAAGGAGTAGCACCAGAACGTTGTTGGCCAGTGTTGCCATAGCTTTCATTGTTGTAGCATGTATAGATGAAATTAGTTTGGCGTTCAGCAGCACCACTGAGAGCCTGGATGCCTATGTCATAGGTTCCCCCGTCACCTGCCCAAGCCATAACGTTGATGTCTTTATCTTTGCCCATGAATTTTAGACCAGCAGCAATACCGGAGGCAGCTGCTCCTGCGGTCTCGAAGGCAGTGTTCAAGACGGGCAGGTGTAGGGCGTTTTTAGGGAAGAGGCCTTGAATAACGGACATGCAACAGGCGGGGACAGTGAGAATTGTGCTGTCTCCGAGGGCTTTTAGTGCATGACGAATTGCGATAGTTGCACCACATCCGGCACAAGCCGCATGACCAAGTTCTATGTATTCATCCCGGGGCAGTTCTTTGATTGCTACCATTTTCTTCACCTTTTTAATCCATAGAAGATATCGGGTCTCGCTTCACCTTTATCAGCGACATCAAAACCGATTTGAATCAGTTTTTTAATGTCGGTGTGACGAACGTCACGACCACCAAGTCCAGCAATGACTCCTTGGACAGGTATAGTTTGACCACTACGATAGAGGGCCGAACGAATTTCCGTGACGACACCACCAAGGTGTCCATAGGAAAGACTCCGATCAACCACAACAAAGGCTTTAGCCTTCTGGGCGAGGGTTTGAATTTGTTCAGCTGGAAAGGGACGGAATACACGAAGCCGCGCAGATCCAGCACGAATTCCTTCACTTCGTAGTTCTTCAACGGCTAGCTGGGCTTCTTCACCCATTGTTCCTAAGGCGATGAAGATGACTTCAGCATCGTCGCATTGATAGGTGTCGATAAAACCACCATGTGATCGTCCAAAGTGCTTCTTGAAGTCGGCTTCAACTTTTGGAATCATTTTTCGGGCAGCTTCAAAGCCCTCATGAACAGCGTAACTGAGTTCGTAGTAATATTCCGGTCCAGCAATATTTCCTATTGCCATAGGATCTTTTGGATTGAGCTTCCAATGTTCTGCTTCATAGGTAGGGAGAAAATCGATGATTTCTTCATGATCGTAGACTTCAATGGAAGTGAATGTATGACTGAGGATATATGCGTCCAACGCTACCATTCCTGGAAGTAGGACCTTAGGGTCTTCACATAAGCGGAACAGCATGAGGACCGTGTCATAGACTTCTTGATTATTAGAGGCGTAGAATTGAATCCATCCCGTGTCACGTTGTGACATAGTATCTGTATGGTCAACCCAGATATTCCAGGGAGGTCCCATTGCCCGGTTGACTACTGGCATGACTATGGGCAGTCGTGCGCGACCTGCCCAATGAAGCATCTCATGCATTAATGCTAATCCATGGGATGATGTTGCTGTGAAGGTTCTAAGCCCTAAAGCTGAAGCTCCAATACAAGCAGCCATGGCGCTATGTTCGGACTCGACACGCACATATTCGGATTTTAGGTCACCATTTTCCACAAATTCTGCGATCTTCTCCACAATAGTCGTTTGCGGTGTAATCGGATAAGCTGCAATTACTGCAGGAATCGCTGTTCGCGCTGCCCACGAAGCAGAATGATTACCTGTAACTGAAACGATTTTAGACATTTTTCCAACCTTGATTATTTCTCCACAGCGGCTTCGGCCTCTGTTTCGCGCACACGGCTGATTGCTTTCACAGGGCAATTAGTTTCACAAATTAAGCATCCCTTACAGTATTTGAGGTCAAAGACGGGTGTGTTATCTTCGTCCATTGTAATCGCGGCATCCGGACAATACATCCAACAGATTTGACAGCCAGTACATTTTTCCTTGTCTACAACTGGCCGAAATATCCGCCAATCACCAGTCAGGCCCATAGCTCCTGGTTCAGGATAGGTAATACACGTAAGCCGTTTATTGGGTGGTTCTCGTTTAAGTGGCACCATAACTAATACCCCATTTGGAGTTCTTCGTATGCACGTTGAGCGGCTTCAACATTCGTCTCGATAACCTTCTCTGGAAGACCTGCCAAACCTTTACGAATGGCATCTTTCACACTTTCAATTGTAACAATATTTGTGGCTCGTGCTACAGCCCCTAACATAATTGTATTAACCACTGCAATACCCGCTACCAAAATTCCTACGTCAAGAGCAATTTTCGTCGCGTCCACAGTAGAAATTTTACCCTTGATCTTGACGTCTTTAGGGGATTGAGGAGTGTTAATGACGACATAGGTGTCTTCGTTCAGCCCTTCCTGAACGCTAGGAATCTCAAGGAGTGTTTCATCAAGAATTACTATGGTTTCTGGTTCGTAGATGTAACTGTGGATTCGGATGGCTTCATCGGCAATTCGTGTGAAAGCCATCACTGGGGCTCCTCTTCTTTCAGCACCATAATGTGCAAAAGCTTGAAAGTGTTTGTTTTCCATTCGAGTGGCGTCACCTAAAATTTTGGCACCAGTGACGGCACCTTGACCACCACGTCCATGGAAACGTATTTCAAACAGGTTCATGTGTGAATCCGCCTATATTCGATACCGTTACAAAATAGCATGCATCCTAAAAGGATTATGAACGGCTAGGGAAAAAGTGGCATTGGAAGAACGAAGAGAAGCAGAACAAGTGAGATGAGAAAAGCAACCGTATAAACCCCTACTCCTACTCTTTTTGCTACATTTGCTGAAACCGGAATAAGACTGGTAAGTTTTTCTACTGTTCCTTCTCCCATGATTCTCAGTGGTTGAGTCTCGCCTTGAAATATTTCGACAGTTCCTGGTTCAAGTTGGGAGCTTGCTTCCATGACGAGTTCTGTAATTGTTGAGATTAAATCAGGATGCGGAATTTGTTCTCCAATGGGACTATATCCATTTTGGGAAGATACCACAGCAGTTTGGTGCGTATCAGTCGTCATAACCTCAGCTGAATCAACAAATTGTGGAACTAGTGCATGCACAATTTTTTCACGTAACCCGACGACCATATTATTTCCGTCAATGAGGACATATGCCATTTTTTGTCCGGCAACTTCAACAATGAATACAGTAATGCCTTCTGATCCCATTCCCTGTGCTTCTGTAAACCCCGTTTCCCTTTTTATTGCCAATCCGATATTAGGCTGATCACGACGCTTTTTCAAGGCTTCACGGGTTGCAGATACAGCAGCTTTAATCATATCTGAAACTAATTCGGAATCTTCATGTACTGATTCTTTGAGCTCACTCATGCAATTATGCGTATCAATGAGAATACATCTCTTCACATGTTTCGTAACTTCTGTGGTTATTCGTACTCCTACTGTCAAACTAATGTCATCCATTTCAATAGGCGAACGAGTCAAAAGAAGGACTGCCGTATCACCAAAAATTTGACATCCTGCCTTTATTGAACCCGACGAAGCACTTACGAACTGAGTTACATCTTTAACCGGTGATGTTTGGTCATAAGCCTTCTGAACCATATCCATAAATTGTGTAACTTCGTCTTTCGAAACCAGGTTCAAATCATGTGTGGCTGTACCATGAGGAGCGCATGCAGTTGCCTTCAGAACTTCTCGCCCCCACTCACCGATTCTCCCAGGAAGGTTACTACTCCCTGTGTTTTTGAAGGGTCCTGGATGCAAACCCGGTATGACTTTTACTAAGTATGGTTCCTTACTTGCTGTTGAAAATTTCAACACTGAAAATGGAAGTACTTTTTCTTCTCCAATTTCTGTTAGAATTTGTTCCATGAGATCTGCCTTTTCTTCCATCCAAACCTCAAGGAAACCGCGAAAGAGTTGAATTCCATCGACATTGAAGGATTTCTTCAATGGACGCCCTACTGCTGCGAGCAGGATACTTGTTGCGCATATGAAGGTTAAGGCACAGAGAAAATAGATTATTAGAAATGTCCACCAAGAAGATGAAATAATCAATGCAGGTTCTGTCCCAATATACATCAAGATACACGTTGTTGGAAAAATGAGAGAGAGAAGTATTCCCCTTATGACACCAACTCTACTTGTACTCAACACAATGAGGAGAAATATGGCCGATGTGAATGCAGCGGCTAAAATCAGATTTCGAAGGTAAAACATTGTAGTAAGTCCGCCACCTGCCGAAGGACCATAGTTCCATTTTAACAGGATTTCAATTGCCCAGCCAATGAGTGTCGACAGAAACCAGACTATCAGTAGTACAGCTACTGCAGTAGCTATGACTCCAAGAAGGCGATGCCAGTTGAGTATTCCTCCTTTTCGTGTGCTCGCCCAAAGTGTTAGTATTGCAATAGTCGCGGCAGGGAGTGTGATTAACAATCCTCGCAGAGCACCAGTAAGAAAAACATACACGAGAAAGGGGTGACCGATGTTTCGTAGAATCTCAGTAATTCCACCAACAAGAAGTGATCCCAATACCATGATGACTACTAGAGTGCGATCTCTTGGCAGACTGAAGAGTCGTTTGTACAAAGAGATAGTGCTTTTTACATCCTCACTCATGGTGCGTCGCTCGATGATTCATCTTCAAGAGATTATCCCTGATGGGCTATTCTTTGAAAAGTTTTATTGCGGCTCTAGGATATTCAGATGTAAACGAGAATTTGAATCGGCTTCTTTTATCCAGCATACAAAGTTGGACATTTACCACGAAGGCATTCACCACAGCGTGAACACTTCTCTTTGATAATGGTAGCACGACCTGAATCAAGTGAGATTGCATCATGTGAACAGAGGGATTGGCATGTTCCACAGGCCGTGCATAGTAAACCTCGAAGCGCTGTTTTTACTATATGGTCCCCTTCTTTCTCAGTTATATTACCTGTAATTGTAAACAATCCACTCTCGAAGAAGACTGCTTTGATTGGTTTTTTCTCATCCCTCACCGTGAGTTCCAGTATCATGCGGTCCAAATCGAGGACAATATCTCCAATGGCAGGAAGAAATGCTGCAGCGATAGTAAGGTCAATCGGATTGGTGAATTGACCATTAATGCGTATTTCTTCTTTGTTTTCATTTGGTGTCAATGAAAGGTTGTAGGCCATCAATCCTTTTGGTTTAACCGATTCATAGGAGGGTAATTCAATCCCCATTTTTTTCGCTAGTTCTCTAATCATTTTTGGAGGGGTTTTCCAGCGCCAAAATCCATGTTTTAACCATTTTTTACTGAGTCCCTCTTTTTGCAGAATCTTTTCAGCTGTTGATGTCCATCGGCTCCATTCTACAGGAAACCGAGAGGCAATTATTTCAAACTCGCTCATTGTTGATGCTGGACAAAACATGCAACCAATTCTTTCGAATCCTTCTTGATAGAGCTGATTGTAGGGGGCATCTTCTTGAAATAAATAAAGCCAGATCATCAATGCGGTCCACTTGTGAATGGGGCTAGCGCCAATCTGATTTGGTACCCAAGGATTCTTCCAAATACGACTACTGGCAGATCGCCTATGGGATTCATAGCGTCGCTGTCCAATGAAGCTTAGGCATCCCTGCGGAAAATGTTCATCAATAAGCTGGCTTGTTGGTCCAAGCTTAACGGATTTACAACAAACTCGATAATCACGAGCTACAAACCCATAAAGATCAAGCACTCGGAAAAATTGTTCTTTATCAACATGCTTGACTAACAGTTGGTTGTCCAATTCCAGTTTCGAAATTGCGCTAGTTACGTTTTCTGACGTTTGCGGGAATTCGATTCCGGTATTGATAAACATAACATGAAACGACTGGTCAGGGAACGCTTTTCTAACTAGGAGAAGAACAGCCAGGCTATCCTTGCCACCTGAAAAAGCCACAACAATTGGGAGGTCATGGCTTCGGCTTGTATGCTGTATGAACGCGATCGCCTCTTTTTCGATGTTGTGAAGCAAATGATTGTTTGCTTCTAGCATCTGTTCTCGGGTTTGTCCTCCCGGTAAAATTTCTGCTTCACGGGGTTCAGATTTGTAGCGTTTCTTTACAGCTATCCCTCGTTCTTGTGATTGCATTTCTTTACCTGACATCATGGCATTTCCGACAAGGACTGCCAAGCCTTGTTCTGTGACGCCAATTACAATTTCACCTGGTTGAATTGAAGGATCAGCAGATTTAACCCCTGGTCGTAGAAGGTTGGCTCCACGAACAATGTATTCTACTGCAGTATCTTCAATCACTACCTGTTTATCATTAGTTAGTTGTACTATTCGGCGAGCTCCTTCCAACTTTGGAATGAATTCCCAAGATAAAGTGTCGACTTGGAATCGATGCAGACCGATAACCAGCCCATCTATTATCACTTCTTCACAACAATCGATATCCGGAATTGCGTTTAGAAGGACAATTTTTTCATCTGGTAGAAGTTGATGGGCAACACTTCGCTCGTATTGCTTTGAGATTGTATCGATTATTTGACTGCGGTCATGTTGAAATGCTGGACGTGCATCACCTGGCGGCGTTACTTTGACGGATCTTGTTTGCCCTTCACAACGCCCACATTTTTTTCCCTTAGCTATTGGGACGTTACAATAATCACACCATGCCAGTAACAGGGGTCCTAAATACGGCTTCTTTTTCTTCTTTTTCATCGTATCCTGCCATTCAAAGAATTTCTGTGAGGAAAATAAAAACTCTTGTCTTACAATACAAACCACAATTATCGCATAATTAGACCTTGAACTTCTTTCCAGGTCTCTTCTCGAAGGCGCTGTACATCAGCAATGGAAATCTCTTCAGCCTCTTTGACGGTATTTGATAATTGAATAACATTGCCTACTGCAGTTATGTTGGTCACATCGACAGGTAGTTCAACACCCAAGCCTTTCACTTGCAATTCAACTTTACCAGGGGGAAGGGTAATACGGAGGCTTCGGACAATACCAATACGTCGCGCGCTTCCATCAATAACTTCCTTTCCAATGATGTTACCTGGCATGGTTAATTCGTAAACCTCTGCTTCAGCCATTGAAGGTACACTCGCCTTCGACATAAATGACACACTCCAAATCCAATAAGAC
Organism: Candidatus Odinarchaeota archaeon; assembly: GCA_048885185.1. Classification (GTDB taxonomy): domain Archaea; phylum Asgardarchaeota; class Hermodarchaeia; order Hermodarchaeales; family Hermodarchaeaceae; genus Hermodarchaeum. Next base: position 12,204 of record JBHLQC010000008.1, read on the forward strand.
GTGGAATATTAGAATATAAATGCGGGTAATAAAGTGATTTCAAACAAGAATTTACAATATTAAATTAAAAATGTGCTGCGATTGGCATGTCAGAGACAGAATTTGTCCAACATCCGCTCATCAAACCCAACTCAATCACTAAGAGGTTATATCAAGAGACTATCATTGGAAGCGCGGTCAAATGGAACACACTAACGGTGCTTCCTACGGGTGTTGGCAAGACTGTAATTGCAATTCTTGCAGCAGCCTATCAATTACGGAAATATCCCAGCTCAAAATGCGTTATTCTTGCTCCCACTAAACCGCTTGTTCTCCAACACCATCAAACTTTCCAAGATTTTATGCAAGTCCCCTCAGAAAAAATGAAGATAATTACTGGTGAAGTGAACCCCACAAAACGGGAAGAACTTTGGAACCAAAGCCAAATTGCCTTTATGACCCCCCAGGTCTTACAAAATGATCTTTTAACAAGTCGTTACGGAATGGAGAACGTCTCGCTGCTTGTGGTTGATGAGGCTCATCGTGCCGTAGGTGAATATGCCTATGTGTTTATTGCTAGCCAGTATCTCAAAACTGCAAAGCCAACATTATTACTAGCTCTCACAGCTTCACCTAGCTCAGATGTTGATAAGATTCGTGAAATTGTAAACAACTTAGGCATTGAAAATATCGAACTTCGAACGCGGGACAGTCCGGATGTTGCTCCCTATCTTCCACCTGTTGATTTTGAGTGGCAGGAGATCCAACTTCCTGAAAAATTCCATCAGGTAGGCCAGATGCTTCGAAGAGCCATAAAAACTCGACTTACCCCAATAAAGGAAGCTGACTTCATAAACACAAATGATCCTCGGCGTGTTTCTGTTCGGCAAATTCTCCAAATACAACGAGAAATCCAGCATCAAATAGCAACTGATACATCTCCACCTAGCCATTTATTCCAGCTGGTTTCTTACTGTGCAGGTCTGCTCCGGTTATTTCACTGTATAGAATTACTAGAAACTCAAGGAGTGTCAGCACTTAGTAGATATTTACAGGGAATTCAAAAAGAAGCTCGTCGTAGTAGGGCTTCTAAAGCTATTCAACGACTTGTACAAGATTCGAATCTACAAGAAGCGGAACAGTTAGTCGATGAATTAATTTCCGCGGGAATTGAACACCCTAAACTGGCCACTATAGTAGAAATCGTTGGACAGCAGTTAGCATCAGTACCCTCGTCAAGAATTATGATTTTTACAAGATTTCGTGACATGGCAAAGCTACTGGAAAAAACGCTTGCAACTTCAACGAGTTCAAAACCTATTCGCTTTGTGGGGCAGGCTAGTAAAGGAGATGATCGTGGTTTAACTCAAAAGGAACAAGGCGAAATTCTTCAACGGTTTCGAAATGGAACTTACAATGTCCTTGTCGCTACAAGTGTTGGAGAAGAGGGATTGGACATTCAAGAATGTGATTTAGTCGTTTTCTATGAAGCGGTACCCAGTGCCATCCGGCTCATACAAAGACGAGGACGAACAGGTCGAACCCATCCAGGTCGAGTAATTGTGCTTGTAGCATTAGGCACTCGCGATCAAGGATACTATTGGGCTGCCATACACCGAGAAACAAAAATGAAAGAATTACTAAAAGAGATGAACAAGATGTCTCGCGATATTGAAAAAGAACGAAAACAATCCAGTTTGAAAGAATTCATGGAACCGGAAACCTCTGAGAAACCTGCAAAAACTGAAAACCAGGTAAAAATCATCGTCGATAATCGTGAACTTCGTTCCCCGATTACTAAGGCTCTCAAAGAAATGGAAGTACAACTTGAAGTCGAAACACTTGAAGTAGGTGACTATATTCTTTCAGACCGTGTAGCCGTAGAAGCGAAAACTTCAGATGATTTTGCCCAATCCATTATTGATCGACGCCTATTCACACAATTAAGCACTTTGAAAGACAATTTCGCAATACCACTCCTTTTGATTACTGGAGCAAGTCTTTACGGATCCAGTGCTATCAATCCCGCTGCAGTACGAGGGGCGCTCTCCTCATCTATCGTAGACTTCAACGTTCCTGTTGTAAATGTCAAGGATCCTAAGGAAGCAGCAGCTCTCCTTTTCACAATTGCTCGACGCGAGCAAACTGAATATAAACGACCCATAGGGCTCCGTGGGAAAAAACCAGTTCTGAGCTTGGCAGCTCTCCAAGAATACATCGTGGCAAGCCTCCCTGGAGTTAATACTACCTTATCAAAGCGCCTTCTAACCAAATTTGGAAATATAAGCGCATTAATTCAAGCCAGTTCAGAGGAATTAGCAGAAGTTCATGGTATCGGAAAAACCAAAGCCCAAAAAATCCGAGAAGCTCTCGACTTTACTTACAAACCCGAAGAATAGATTATATTAACTCTGCAATTCTCGTATTCCTCGCAAGATCAATATCATATCCTTGACAATTTCTGCAAAGGAACGGAGTTCTTCGGGGTGTGGGTTCTCCGGAAGCGATTGGGTTAGTCTCTCGATATTTATCAGCACCTTGGTTGCGAGCTGGTTCAAAACCTCACTGAACGAAACATCTAGTTCCTTACTCGAAGTCGGTGGCTCTTTTTCAACAACTTCTTTGTCACACTTTGCACAATACATTGAACCATCCTGTAATCTGAGTAGAGGCGTATTGCATTTGGGGCAGGCGACATTTAGAAGAGCGGCGCCTTTTCGAAGCATTTGACCCATTCGTTTTGTTACCTTTTCATCTGACATACTATCCTTACTATCAGTGAAAAAAGCTTTTAAGTAATCTTGGTACCTCAAAATCCAACTCCCTACTAGCATGACGCCGAGGGGAAAAACTGTGGCTGAACAAAATCGGAATCCAGAAGTTTCAGAAGAAACTATGCAGAAAATTGATCAAGCAACGATGATATTGTCCCAGATTGGTGAAGACAGTACAGTTCCCCGTAACATCCGTCGTGCAGCCAATGAGGCAATCGAATTTCTTCATGGCGAACTGGGTTCTGCAGCCGTACGTGCATCAAACGCTATTTCTCGACTGGGTGATGCCACACTCGATCCAAATTGTCCAAGTCATGCTCGAACAGGCATTTGGAACGCGGTTTCTATTCTTGAAACAATTAACGATTAAATGTCAGGCTAGTCTGTAGCCACTCCTGTAGCAAGTTTTAAGAGAGTTTGAGCGAAGTCTACGTCACGGGCGGCAATGTAGTTATAGTGTTCATCATTGGTGCATTTTCCAACAATGTTCTTACCATCTCGATCGATTAGCACTGCCCCGGCTTCTCTTAGAATCAAAGCAGCTGCTGCTAAGTCAGTTCCTCGGAAAATGCCCCGAAGATCTATAAATCCATCCAGTGATCCGTCAGCAACATAACATAATTCTAGCGCGTTTGCACCCAAATGTCTGGTATACCGAATTTGTGGCGCATCTGAATTTTGTAATTCTTCCTGGTTTGCAGGAAAACCACTATCGACTCCAACAAGACTGATTTTTAAAGGATTGGGCTTTGCTGGGAGAATTTTGTGGGTGTCACGGAAAGAACCTTTTCCCCGATTTGCATGATAACAAGTACCCGAAAAAAGGTCAAGAACAACGGCTGTCTCAATTGAATCGAATTCCAACTCCGTTGCATATGCAACTGCAATACACGCAAACGGAATACCATGGCTGACATTAGTACTCCCATCAATCGGGTCCATAATGAGGAAACCCTTTGGATTGGCTCCAACCTTCTGCATCCCGGCTTCTTCACTAACAAGGGTAAATGATGTAAAGTTCATCAGATATTCAATCATAGTTTGTTCAGCGACGAGATCAAACTTCTTGGTAACATCACCTCCCGCTCCAGTTCCGATTTCGTCCTGGCAGGAACCGGTCTTAAGACACAATAAAACTTGAAGCCTAGCCAAAGTAGCAGCATTTCGTAGATGTCGATACCAAAAAGGCTGAATTCCTCTGGTTAACAAGGATGACACAACCAATCGTATTTTTTAGGAGAGCAAAGGTTTATCTTCTTCTCTTACTGAAAAGGTGTTTTGCCCCTAAAAGAAGTGCGGGGGTAGCCAAGCTTGGCCAACCTTCCTTGACTTCTAAAAACACACGGGTCATTATGAAGGGCTAAAGGCGCAGGGCTCAGAACCCTGTCGTGTAGGCGTTCCTGGGTTCAAATCCCAGCCCCCGCACCATTTTTTTTAAAATGACACTAAGGAAGACTAGTTTTTATCGAAAAAGAATGGCGGGCTCGGCGGGACTTGAACCCGCGACCCTCGGGTGTCTTTAGAAGAAAACGTTTTCACGCTTCCTTCTTTAAAAGCCCGATGCTCTAACCTTACCCACGTTGGTCATCCAAACGTGACTGGCTAAGCTACGAGCCCAAATACATTCACATTAGCTTAGGTGTTCAGTCACTTACACCGAGCTATAAAACTTTTGAGTAGAGATAAGGGGTATGAGTACCAAAGATATCTGACGGAGTCATGGGATTAGTGCTAGTGATTCGCATCACGGATGAAGGTTACTTACTGATAGATGATTCGAATAAAGATGAGATACTTCAAGAGCTCATAGAACGGTGGGATCATCTCTTTGAAGAAGCCCGTTGGGGATCAATTGAACATGCCATGCAAATGTATGCTAGTTTATTCGAGTGGGTTGACCAATTTGGGAAAAAAGTATCTAACTATCCTTACCCGGCTGATGCAGTGTTACCACCAAGGAATTTAGAACTCGATGAATTGAAATATCTCCTTGGCACTACCAAGCGCTAGTTATTCTTGTATACCTCTAGTTTTCTGCCGCAATGAGGGTAACAGTTTTTTCTACTTCTGGTAGTTGACGGATTTTTGAGATAATTGTGTGTTTCAGTTGTCGAATGTCTTTAACAATGATTTTTGCGACAACATCAAAATTCCAGAGAACTTGATACGTTTCTCGTACCTCTTCGATGTCCATTAAGGGTTCAAGAAGGTCATCTTTTTGAACGCCTTTTTTTGCGATAATCAGTACGTACGCTTTTGGCATATTGCTCGCCCCAAATTAATCAAATACAGCTATTATCACCATCCAGTCAAAAGCCTTATCGTACATCAAGCTTCATATGAGAATAAGGTGAAATCGATATGTCTGCCACCATGGCGTTGCTTGCCGAAGAAATGGCTTCAATTGAATGGAATGCTGAATTTCTTGGAGTAACTCGGTTTCTAATGATGGAAAATGCTGGACGCGCCGTAGCTCATGAAATCCTCCGACGCTATAAACAGCTACCTAGTGTTGCTATCTTTGCAGGGCTAGGAGGGAACGGCGGAGACGGGTTCGTCACCGCGCGTCACCTTGCTCCACGGTGCCGTATAGTACATGTGTTAACGCTAGGTGATCCTTCAACGAGCCTCAATGCTCCCGCATTTCAAAATTGGGAAATAATGACAAAAATGCGCCATTCGATTAATCTTCACATCATTCGGGATTCTTCCGAATTACCCAAAATCGACGCAACTGTGGTAGTTGATGCTCTCCTAGGGACTGGAGTCACTGGAAAACCACGCCCTCCATATATCAAAGCCCTTCAATTGATGAATAAAATGGAAGGGTTCAAGGTGGCTATTGATATTCCCACAGGTATTCATCCTAATACAGGTGAACCAACCACGAAGGATGCTTTTCGTCCTGATTTAACAGTGACTTTTCATAGACCAAAACTGGGGTTAAGAAAGAATAAGGAACGGATTGGGAAACTAGTAGTTGCGGATATAGGGATACCTCCAGAAGCTGAATTGTACGTGGGACCGGGTGATGTAATACGGGCAACACAACCTCGTCCAATTTTTACAAAAAAAGGTGACTTTGGTCGATTGCTAATAATCGGAGGGAGTTCACGGTACATCGGGGCACCCATTCTGGCTTCAATGGGCGCTCTTCGGAGTGGTGTAGATCTTGTTTACTTAGCAGCTCCTTCGCAAGTAATTACAGCAGCAACTAGCCATTCGCCAGACCTTATTCCCGTAACCCTGCAATCAGATAAATTAGTTAATGATGATCTTTCATCTATCGAAGAGGCACTATCAAAGGTTCAGGCAGTCCTGATTGGACCCGGAATTGGGGATCACCATGAGACTCTTGATACAGTGGGAAAACTACTCTCCACCGCGAATCGAATGAAAAAACCAATTGTTATCGATGCTGATGCCCTTCGAGTAGTTTCAAGAGTTATGAAAATAGGCTCAAACACAATAATCACTCCACACGCAGGAGAATTCAGGCGAATAAGAGGAATCAACGTAGCCAAACCCCTGCTCCAAAGGGCTCAACAAGTTCGTAATCTGGCGAAAACGCTCAAATGTATAGTTCTACTGAAAGGTCCTGTTGATATTACTTCAACGCCAACAGAAACCCGATTAAACTGGACAGGACACCCAACCATGAGTGTGGGTGGTACAGGTGATGTTCTTGCGGGTCTTGTTGCAGGGTTCCGGGCCCAGGGCATCACTTCTTTTCTCAGTGCCTGTGCCGGTGCATTCGTAAATGGGGCTGCTGGTCTTATGGCATATCGGGAGAAAGGACCAGGAGCTATCGCATTTGACCTAGGTGAATACATACCAAGAGTATTAGCCGATCCTATGTCTAGTCCGATAGCCTACACCTTCCGAATACCGATTAACGAATAACTCAAACCCAAGATTAGTCATCTGTTTCAAGCGTCAAATATTCTCGTTGCCGTGCAATAACTTCACTACTATCAACTGCACTTTGGTAATCAGAAAGCGGCTCTGCATTGAGCTCAAAAAAGTGTGGGCCCCATTTAAAGAAACCTAGAATCGCTTTCGCTCTTCTCGGAAATCCTAGGATAAACAACGCACTCGCCGCAGCCTCAGCAGAGCTTAGTTTCCCAACTTTCCCATAATTCACAGGATTTACAGCCACCAAATATGGAAGGCAACGAGGCTCTCCGCGAATACCCTTTTGAAACATCTGTTGGGCATCTTTCCAAGAACAGTCTAAGATCAACACACCTGAATCCTCTGCTTGTGCTCGGTCTGCAGGTGAAAATGCTCTCGAAGCAAACGGATTCAAAACGATTGGACGACCCCGAATTTGTCGAGGACTATGAATTAGACGAACTAGTCCATGACGTGATAGCTTTAGTGCACTGCATTTCTTCGGGTCGCACCCTGGAATCCGTAAAACAAGTATTTGTGGTCTTTCCATTCTATTCCTCCGTGTATAGAGAAAAGGTGTGGTTCAGTAATAAGAATAGCCCATCTTCTGTTCAGCTATTCAAGTTGCCTTGAATCGCTTGACGGCATCTAGCTAAGCACCCTACCCGCCACCTCAGTAGGCTCTTCATTGGCGGCCTATTTGGGCTTGCTCCCACGGTGATGGACCGTTTCATCGATTCCAACGCCATCCTCAACAGGTTAACCGCCGTATTGTTGCCAACACGACGCTTGGGCACAACTGATTGTTGCCCCTCTACTGCATCATCGTCATATCAGCGTTGGGCGTGTCGTTTCTGTTCCCAGAGCAAGGCTCTCGCCTTACGGCTCACGCCGTACCGCTGCCTAAAGGAGGATGGAGCTTCCTCAGACGCAGTGCGTCCGGCAGCCGTCCTTTATCGCTGAACCACAAAAACCAGTCTAGCAACGTGATATATGATTGTTATGTGTGAGCACATTATAACTACCTGAGATAATGGCAATAGAACAAGATTTAGGAATCATCCTATGATTATCGCTGAAGGGGTTCATCGTGAAAACGACGAATGATAAAACGCGTATTCTTGACATTATCAAAGTACTTGAAGTCCAATATCCTCTGGAACCTTTGATGCCCAAAGCCAGAACCCCACTCCAATATTTAATTGCTACAATGTTATCTGCTCAATCAACAGATGTGCAAGTCAATAAGGTCACTACCGAGTTATTCAAGAAATATCGGACTCCAGAAGACTATGCGTCTGCCGATCCCCAACAACTTCAGCAAGATATTTTTCAAGTTGGATATTATCGACAAAAAACCAAACATCTCCAAGCCACATGTCAAATGCTCATCGACGAATTCAATGGGAAGGTCCCGCAAACCATGGAAGAACTCATTCGGCTTCCTGGTGTGGGACGAAAGACTGCCAATATCGTGCTCAACCGCGCCTTTGGCATTGTAGAAGGAATCGCAGTAGATACCCACGTTTACCGAATTTCACGACGACTAGGTCTCAGTGAAGGCCAAAATCCTACTCAAGTTGAAAAAGATTTGATGGAAGTAATACCCCATAATCTGTGGGGACGAGTGAATCGTCTATTCATATCGCATGGACGAACACTATGCACTGCACAGAATCCCAAATGCAGGGCCTGTCCGTTGAATACTCTCTGCCCATATGCAGCTGCGAATATTCCTGTAACCTAAATTCAAACACAAGAAGACCGTTCCGTTTTTGACGACAGCTTTAAAGCTAATATTAGGAAACTAACGAATAGGCGGGGTTTCAGATTGGCTTCTAATAATGCCCAAAAGTTTATCTTCAAAATCATTGTGTGCGGCGACTGGGCAGTAGGAAAAACCTCTCTTGTTCGCCGATACGCCACAGATACTTTCACTCACGATTATCTTACGACAATCGCTATGAATGTGACGAACAAAGATATTGATCTTGATGGGTTCAAAGTTAGTTTAGCTCTTTGGGATACATCAGGACAGGAACGTTTCAGTGCTCTTCGCAAGCGATACTACGAAGGAGCACAAGGGGTCATCTTTGTCTATGATATTACACGACCCGAATCCTATCGAAATATTGAGAAACGATGGGTACACGAAGTAGGTGAAGTTTTAGAAGACTACGTGCCCGCAATTTGGGGAACAAAAGCCGACCTTGAGGACAAACGCGTAGTGAGTAAAAACTCGGGTGATCGGGTCGCACGGCGTCTTAAAGCATATTTCTTTGAAACTTCGGCATTAACCGGAGAGAATGTAGAGAAGGCATTCACAAGTCTAACTCGACTAGTGCTGAGTAAAGTTCTTACTTCTGCTAAGAAAGAAAACAGCTTCTCGGTCTAAGTCTTACCGACAACCTGGAAATACATACTTAATAACAAACAAGCCGTTATGCCATAAACTGGGGTGTACTGGCAACGCCTAAGAAAAATGCCAAATCCCAGATAAATCGGCTCAATGCCTTGGACGGAAAAACTTGGACACGATATTCTATTAGCATATGGGATGTCAAGAAAGACTCTGAGGAATCACGTTTACGACATCCAGCACTGTTTCCCAAACAACTAGTAACACGATTATTAGAAATATACACAAAACCTGGGGACGTCGTTCTTGATCCATTCATGGGCACAGGAAGCACATTAGTCGCTGCAAAGGAATTAGGACGACAAGGTATCGGTGTGGAAATTTCTCCAAAGTATATTGATATCGCTCAAAAACGATTATCCACAGTAACACCAAACCGTGAAAAATCGCAAATCTTCTGCGAAGATGCACGGGAACTCTCTAATGTTATCTCCGATAATAGCATCGATCTCGTAGTGACCTCACATCCCTATTGGGATGTTCATCAACAGCGACGAACAGCAAACGGAAAAACACCACGTCCTTACACTACATCTTCGAATGATCTGGGGAACATCTCCTCTTATTCCGAATTTCTAACAGCACTGCGCGCTGTGGCAAAACAGCTCTTTGTTGTAATTAAACCTGGTCACTGGTGTGTTTTCATCGTCATGGATCTTCGGAAGAAAAACCAATTCTATCCTTTCCACATTGATTGCGTCAATCAATGGACCACTGAAGGATTCCAACTCGAAGACATCATCATCTGGGATCGTCGAAAAGAGTATCATAACCTCCGCCCCCTAGGCTATCCAACCACATTTCGCGTTAACAAAATTCATGAATATATTCTCATATTTCGTAAACCCCCCTGATGAGTCACCAAACCTTAAGTATCTCAACTCATGAACTAGCAAGGAGGAACCCACAATAACTATCCCAGAATCTGAAGGCGATGTCGCTTGGGAAGGGGCTTTAACGTGTACCTGTGGGCGCCCCTATATTCTTCTCAAGATCGACGAGGTCCAAGTCTCCAAAAACAAAGAGCTTCAACCATTAGCTGCTTATGTCCGCTGCCCCGTTCACCGACGGGTTCGCCGACTTTTTTTACCATACAGTCGCCTTACAGAATGGATTGGTGCAGTCGGAAATCGCCTTTTCCGGTGTAATACTTGTGGAAACCCCGCTCAACCCAAAAAAGCTGGCATCAAAGGCCATTTCACCGTTGTTTTATTAGACTGCCCAACTCATGGAACAAAAGACAACAAACGAATCCTTTGGAGCCCAATTTATACCTCTGCCAAAGCCGTCAATGAAATCCAGCTTACCGAAACATCACCAATGCAAGAGATATTCGATGACACAGATGAAACCGCTCCCTCTATACTCTGTCCAAGATGTCAAACAGAAAACGACGAGGATGCCCGATTTTGCGCTTACTGTGGCACCCAATTTGACATTTAATATCGTTTCAGAAGTTAGGCTTCAACAGACAAATTAATTGACGTCTCTGCAATATCTGAACCATACTCCGCAATTCGCCGAAGACTCTCCAAACCTAACCGAAGATTCAACACTGCTTCTACTGGAAACTTCCCACCAAGCAGGGCTCTAATTCCTTTGTCCTCCTGTTGCACAACGCTTTCAACACGGCGAATGGTCTCATGAGCCAGAGGAACATCCAAATTACGAAGGGTAATCAAGGAGTCTTGGAAAACCTTGTCCGATATCCGATGCATCTTCATGAATGTATTCCCCAATGGTGAATCCTCAGGAAGCTTTGTTGATGTAGCAATAGAAGCAAGCCGTGCTGCGTGGTCTCCTGCTCGTTCTATACTTTTCACCACAAGCCGATAACCCAAACAAGCCTGTGGGCTAGATAGACCAATTTGGCGAATCCGATCAATTCGTCCTACAGCTGCAGCTAATTGACGCACAATATAAAAGTAAAATCTATCAACTTCTGGATCTCGCTGCACGACTTCTTCTGCTAACTGTTTATCTCCTTCTAGTAGAGCAATCACTGCATCATGTTGCATTGAACGCACCAATGCTTCCATTCGCTCCAGTGCATTCAGCAATGGCAAATTTGCCTGCCCCAAAAAACACTGCACCACAATCTTATCAGTGGTTTCTGAGATAATTTCTGCTCCTATCATCAATCGACGGATCGTGTCCTTCACTGTCACACGTTGATCTGCATTCACATGCTGCAAATCCAATTGAATAATGTCAAATCCAGCTAAATATTGGGTGATAAAATTCCGTACAATATCCTCAGTTGGCAAATCAGGCAGAATATCTACAACGCTCTCCGATAACGATGCTACCTCTGGGGATGATGCAGTGTAAAGGTGCAATGAATACCGATCTTGGGGGACTAGCTGTAGCTCGCTACCTGGCTTCAACCCTGCTTTCTCAGCCCACTGTTTTGGCAGGGAAACGATATATGTAGCGCCGCCGGTTAGCTGTACTTTCCGCGTTTCAGTTGACATGGTTTTTCACCTATAAACTTCTTTCAAGAGTGCATAAATTCTATTCTATATATAGATTACTAGGATAAATTATATATGGAGCATTGAGCGGAAGCGTTCGCTACTTTGAATTCCGGGTGTAGTTCGAAGAATGAAAATAAACAGTTCAAGTGTTGTAATTGGGATCATCATTGGATTACTTATTGGCGCTTCACTCGGCTGGTTTATACACCCTGCAGGACAACCACCAGGAGTTACACTGAAGACCGCTGGTTCAACGACCGTCTTTCCCTTATCCGTTGCGTGGTCCAATCATTATTACTCTAGTACTCAAGGACAAGTGAAAGTAGAAGCATCCGTTGGCGGAACCGGTTTTGGACAAGCATCATCAGTACAAGGGTCGGTGGACTTTGGTGCAGCCAGTTCTTACAAAAATCCAGTAGATTATGGCGCTGCTACCAATGATCAAATCAAGACAATTCCAATTGCTTCAGATGCCATCGCTGTTGTTTGTAATCCACTGGTAAATGGAACGAGTGAAATACAACTTACACGTGAGCACCTAATTCCCATTTTTCAAGCAGATATCACAACTTGGGAGGGTCTTGAAGTTCAATTTGGTCTTACAATTGCTGCCACTGGCACTATCCAAGTCTATGTGCGTTCGGATGCCAGTGGCACTACTGCAACCTACACCAAATGGTTGGGGAAAGGTGAATATTCTACATATAACTGGACCCTTGGTGACGATGAACTAATCAACTGGCCAAGTATTGACAGCATCCATGCCACTGAAGGCAATCCAGGTGTCTCGAACGGCGTGCTGGGCGATTCCAATGGAATAGGATATGTAGGTTTTGCTTTCATGGAAAATCTAGCTGCTGTGACCCTCTACAACGAAGGAAACGATGAATGGATTATTCCTTCACCTGAAGCTGCCAAACTGGCGATTCCTAATCCTATCACAGATCTTAGTGACTCTCTCTTTGATAGTAGTGTGCCTAGCGCATACCCCATTGCTCGATTGATTTTCTATCTGGTAAATACTGAACCACCTCTCTCTTCCTTTCTTCGAACACAATACAACATTTCTCCTCCCTACGGAGTTAGAGCTGAGACTGTTACTTTCCTAGAATGGGCTTTGTCAGCAACAGGGGGACAGAGCTTACCAATCATTCGTGAGGAAGTTGGGTATCTAGAAATTACAAACACAGGCGCTGAATTGTATGCTCTTGAACAAGTTGCTAATCTGGAACCTTTCGTTCAACCAGCTTCTACACTGACTTTTCAATTCACAATCATGGTTCAAAATGTTGACCAATCATAAATCTTCGTTGAAGAAAGTTTAATGAAATTGTTAGGGTGCTCTGTGTGTCACAACGGAACTGGCGTAAAATCTTATTCGGAGCATCCTCACGTGATTTTATTTGGCGAATTCTTCTTCTAATTTTTGCAATTATCGCGTCATCAGTAATATTATTCATTTTCATAGATGTATGGAGAGAATCGTTACCTGCACTTATCATTCTGGGCCCACAACTATTTGGACCAATTTGGGATCCGACAATTACACACCAGTATGGAATCAGTGTATTCATTGCCGGAACTTTATGGGTTACAGCATTAAGTCTTCTCATCGCAATTCCCCTCGGGATAGGTGGAGCACTATTTTTAGCTGAATATTCCCCAGCGAGGCTGAAAGAACCACTACGCATGGTTCTTATTCTCATGGCGGGTTTACCATCGATTATCTACGGACTTTGGGGGTTATACACTCTCGTACCATTTCTTCGTAACTGGATAAGTATTATACCCGGTTTGGAGTGGTATTCAGGATTTGGGATTCTACCCGCTTCAATTGTTCTTGCAATTATGCTTCTACCCACAATAGTTGCTGTATCATATGACGCAATGCAAATGGTTCCTGATACTCTTAGGGAGGCTTCGTATGCGTTGGGTGCAAGCAGAACAGAGACGTCAGTGAAGGTAGTACTTTTCACTGCCTTACCTGGTGTTGGTGCAGCCGTGTTACTCTCCCTTGGGCGCGCGATTGGTGAAACCATGGCTGTTCTACTTGTAACCGGAAACTCAGCTCAGTTCCCTACAAGTATTTTTAGCCAAGTTTATGTGATGACCTCGGTCATTGCTAACCAATTGGGTCTTGCAATAGGTGGCTATCCCCTTATGCAATCAGCCCTCTTTGTTGTTGCTCTGATTCTTCTAATAATTTCAATGCTTTTCTCATTTGCTGCTAAACTAATTGTTCGGTGGGGATTGCACAAGCAGGGGTTGAATTAATGGCTCGAACAAACGAAGTGAGAGAACTACGGAAGTGGTTACGTCTTCCTAAGAGCCGTCGAGAATTGATAGATCGTGCAGCATTTATTATTTTGGCAGTTATTGGAGTTATCATCGTTATTCCCTTCTTCGCCATCGTTTTTGAAGTGATATCGCAAGGGTGGTTCTTGCTTAGTCCTGCCTTTCTTTTGACGAACATGGAGGGGTTCGCAGGAGGAGGAATTCGAAATGCAATTGCGGGGTCAATGGAACTCATAGCTCTCGCCGGTATTGTGGCAATACCCCTTTGTGTGGGTGCTGCAATTTACACAACAGAATATGCACAGAAGAGCAGTAGATCATCCAGACGGAGTGTGCGATGGTTAAACAAATGGATAAATATCATTGTTGAATTCACCGCTGATACACTAGCGGGTGTTCCTTCAATCATCTTTGGAGCTTTTGGGCTGATTCTCTTTGTAGCAATATTTGGACAAAGCATGCTTGCAGGAGCACTCACGCTCTCATTAATGATGATTCCAACCGTTCTTCGTACGACTCAAGAGTCACTTCGGGCTGTTCCTATGAATCTAAGAGAAGCTTCTCTAGCATTAGGAGCAACTACATGGAGCACATCATGGCGAGTTGTACTTCGAGCCGCGTTTGCAGGAATAATAACGGGTGTGCTATTAGCGATAGGTCGGGTTATCGGTGAAACAGCGCCTCTCCTTTTCACGACTGGATTTAATTTTGATAGACCTTGGGGGTTGCTTGATGCTGTCGCTTCTCTCCCGTTCACAATTTACCAGTTTGCCTTGTTAGGCGCTGATCCAATCCTTCGAATGAGAGCTTATGCAACTGGCATTGTTCTAATTGGCATTGTCTTAGTTGTTGACGTTCTAGCCAATTGGGTATCGAAAAAAGTTGGAGTTATCGTACGAGCAGGTGGGATCTAAATGGTTGAAGCAAAAGTGCAAATTAAAGATTTGAACGCATGGTACAGCGATTTTCATGTGCTAAAAGACATTTCCGTTGAATTTCTTGCCAACACAGTCACTGCTATTATGGGACCATCAGGATGTGGAAAAACCACACTCATTCGAATCCTGAATCGACTCAGTGATATGGTACCTGAATTTCGTCATACTGGTGAAATTTACATTGATAATCAAGACATCTTCAGTCCTGATATTGATGTCTATAATTTACGTAAAGGTATTGGTTTTGTATTTCAGAAACCTAATCCTTTCCCAATGTCGATATATGATAATGTAGCCTATGGTCCTCGCACTCACGGAATGAAGAACATAGATGAGATTGTTGAAAGGAGTCTTAAACAAGCCGCATTGTGGGATGAAGTGGGACACCGCTTGGAAGAACCAGCATTAAAGCTGTCTGGCGGGCAACAACAACGGCTTTGTCTAGCCCGGGCCCTCGCTGTTAATCCGGGGTTAATTTTAATGGATGAACCGGTTGCGTTTTTAGATCCCATTAGTGCTCAGAAAATCGAAGAGCTCATAATGGCTTTGAAGAGGGAATACACTATCATCCTTGTAACCCATAATGTTCAACAAACTCTACGTGTTTCTGACTGGGCTGCATTCCTCTATTTGGGGGATCTCATCGAGTTTGGTCGAACATCACAGATAGCGGAGGCTCCAAAAGATCCACGTACAGAAGCGTTCTTAACCGGACGGTTTGGATAAACGCATGGAGGTTAAATTATGAGTTCAAAAAAGGAGAAGCGGTTTGCACAGATTGAACAACTCTTGAAAGAAATGAGCAAGTTAGCACTTGAGGCAATCCATAAAGGCTGCGTAAGTTTTTCAAACCTTAATCAAGAGTTGGCAGCTCAAGTCATTGCTGATGATGTAAAAATGGATGTCCTCGACGATAAGATAGAAACTGAAATTGTCCGGGCTATTGCCCGATTTCAGCCGGTCGCAGCAGATATTCGCAAACTCAGCGTCTATTTCAAAGTAATTACTGATCTTCGACGAATTGGCAGGTATGGCTATGATATGGCACTTCTTACCCAACAAATGAAAGGAAAACAACATTTCAAAAAACTGATAAAAATCCCTGAAATGGGACGTACAGCCATACGGATGACTGAAATCGCTCTAAATGGATTGTTTGACGATGAAACCGATTCTCCAGTGAAGAAGCTCTTAGAGGAAGATGAACTTGTTGATGCGATGATGGACGAACTTTTCCGTGAATTAGTCACTTATACGTCTGAAGATCCTAGTCGGTTCACTGTTGCGATGTACTATCTTCTTGCAGGACGCTATCTAGAACGCGCAGAAGATCACGCTGTTTCCATCGGATATTATGCCCATTATATGAAAACTGGAAAAAGAGGGCTTAACCAAATTTAGAATCTAAACTTGCGAATCTATTTCCTATGATTTTTTTGAGTTCGATTAATTTTTTCAAGTGGCAGTGGTTCTGCAATATTGTTATCCCGACCAATCATTCGCGTTGCCATACAAAGTGCATTCAAGATTGCTTCCTCAGTTACTTCTATGGCTGCACCAAAAAACGGTGTGAGCCTTCTATCAAGAAGTTGTGTACGTCGTACAACTAAATCTTGTTTGTTGGTCTGGTCACGGTATGCGGTGCTAAACGCTATTACAAAATCTCCACTTCCATGAGAGACTACACTACCGGTTCGACCAATACCAATGACTGCACGGCGGGCAATTCGTGTGAGTTGTCGAGAAGTAAGGGGGGCATTAGTAGCAAGTATTACAATTATTGATCCACCCTCAGGAGTTAGCAGGGAAGTTGGGGAGGGTTGTTCTAGTTCGTCTAGTATCTGAGTAATTGGAATTCCCTTTATGATTAAATCTCCTTTACGACCACAATTGGGAACAACTAAACCACCGATGGTAAACCCACCATGTTTGTCTGGAAGCTCTCTAGAGGCGGTGCCAATTCCACTTTTGTATCCAAACGCCATCATACCCGTGCCTGCACCAACACACCCTTCTTCGATTTTGGCTGTTGCACTACGAATTGCCTGAAAGATATGCTCTTTGTGAACATGCCGACCCTGAGCGTCATTGAGGTATCCGTCATGACACTCTGCTACTATCGGGTTAGGCGTGGACCCTGAAACACCTGCTTCTGGGTTTTGTTCGATCACATATTGAGTCACCGCGTCCTCAACTAATCCCACATTAAGGGTACTTGTCAGGAGAATTGGTGTTTCAATACGTCCTAGTTCAAGAAGTTGAGCAAGTCCTACAGCTTTCCCAAAACCATTGATTATGTGAACTGTACCAACCACCGGTTCGGTGAAAAGATTGTCTTTATGGGGTAAGATTGCTGTAGCTCCTGTGCGTACAGGTCCTTTTCCGGGGACGAGTTTTCCCTTTCCATGAATGAGTGTTGTGTGTCCAACTAACACTCCTGGAACATCTGATATTGCATTGGACGGTCCGGGAGGGAAATCACCGATATTCAATCCCAGCTCCCGTGCACGTTTTCGTTGTTGGAATCCCATTTTGAAACGTCACTCCTTATTTGGACTTGGAGGTTTGTTCTGTCGATTCCTGGGTGACGCCAGACCAAGTGATGTGTTCTATTTGCGAATCACTTGCGATTTCTATTAATTGAGTCATTTGCTTCTCGCTAACTAATGCTGTCTCAACGCAAGGGAAGAGTTTGTCTAGGCGTTCCCATTTAGCTTTGCAGAGTTTGTTAAATCCTAATAAGTCCCATCGTTCGACGTTTGGCATGTAAAGACGAATAAATGCGGCAATAGCGGCAATGTTCTGCGATTGGTTAGTAAAACCAGGAATTATGGGTGTACGAATCCATACGGGTTGATCTTGTCCACCTAACCACTTTGCGTTTTCAAGGATAGGTTCCAGTTTAACGCCTGTACATTCTTGGTGTTGACTCGGGTCCATGAGCTTCAAATCAAATAAAACCAAATCTGTTTGCTGAACCAGTTTCTCAAAATCCTCTCTTCTGGAGAATCCTGCAGTATCTAAGGCGGTATGCAGTCTTTCATTGTTAAATCGTTGTAGAAGAGCAGAAGCAAACTGGTGTTGGAACAGTGGGTCACCGCCACTGAGAGTGACTCCTCCCCCCGACTCTTCGTAAAAGGGACGATCACGAAGCACTTCATTTACAACCTCATCCACCGAACGCTCTGTTCCTAAAAGTTCAATTGCTTTAGAAGGACAAACCGGTGCGCATTCACCACAACTGTCACAATGTTGACGATTTATGCGAAGTCCTTCTTGTGTAAGTGTGAGTGCATTCTGAGGACAGGCAGTGATACAATGCTGGGCACCTATACACCGATCTTTGTACCATACAACTTGTGGGGTTAAAGACCAGGTTTCAGGGTTTTGGCACCATTGACAGCGAAGGGCACAGCCCATCAGAAATACAGTCGTTCGAATCCCTGGCCCATCTTCAGTGGAGAAACGCTGAATATTTAATACTAAACCAATCTGGTCCGTAGCAACCTTTAGCAAGAGGAGATCTCCATTCACTGTTAGAACATGTACCACTCCTGATAAGCGCTTTTACGGTGTGAAGCTCAGGTCACAAAAGCATTTTCCATCCACTGAGAAGGAACTAACAGAAAACGAGTAGTGGCTATTTTTGCGTTCAACCACCAGAAAACCGAAAGCTTAATTTAAGGTGGTTGTCCCAAAACGAAGATTGGAGCCGTGAAGAGCTACCAAAGACTGCGAAAGCCTTAAGTAGCTCAATGTGCGTCCCTCCTTTTTACCAACAATTTCAGCCCGTATGCCGTGCATATGGGTGTCGGGCCTAGGAGGACTTTCTTCTCGTTAGGTCTTCACGATGATGGCCATGCAAAGGTCGCATACCCTGGATAACGCCAGTCAGAATCAGTGTGGGTTCCAAGTAGTGTCAACATAACTACGCCACTTGGTGGATGACTTGGCTTGGGCGCCGAAGAAGGCCGTGACAAGCTGCGATAAGCTGTGGGGTGGCGCAAGTAGCTTTATCCACAGATCGCTGAATAGGACTTCCTGGCGTACGCTAATAACGTGCGTCGCTCCTTTCGTAGGAGCGGGAACACCCCGAACTGAAACATCTTACTAGGGGTAGGAAAAGAAATCAAATGAGATTCCCTGAGTAACGGCGAGCGAAAAGGGAAAAGGGCAAACTGAATCCGCGTGGGATAACCACGTGGAGATGTGGTGTTGTAGGGCCCGACCGCTGTCTCACTGCGGAAGCCAAAAGATCCTGGAAAGTTTTGCCACAGAGGGTGATAGCCCCGTAGGCACAACGCAGAAGGCATTGGGCTGGAGTCCCTGAGTACTGCGGGTTGGAAATCCCGTAGGAAGCTGGGAAGCATCGATTCCCAACCCTAAATA
>JBHLQC010000009.1:0-29669 GCA_048885185.1 Candidatus Odinarchaeota archaeon
CGAGACTGATTAGTCAGGTTGAGTTGCATAGGATTACGCCTCCAACACCAGTAATCAATTTGATGTCATGTCATATATCGGATTTTTGCCTTAACTCTTTCTCTTAATTAGCCGGTTTAGGAACTGGAGAATTTTGGGAGACTTCAGTTGTTTGACGTAATTGGTAGCGGAGATAGAATTTGTACACTTCAACGACAACGAATACAGACAATGCCAGCAGGCCAATCACTAGCCAATCAAAGGGAAGGAGAGGGACAGTTGAAAAAATGATGGAAAGGGGTGGAAAGTAGATAATTATCAATTGCAAAATGATTGACATTGCGACGGCGGCAATTAGATGGCGGTTTTTCATGAATCCCACTTGGAAAAGTGAGAGATGCCCAGAACGTGAATTAAAAGCTTGAACCATTTGTGCCATGACCAGAAGTGTGAAAGCCAGAGTACTTGCTCGAAGCCATGCACTCTGAATATCCCATTCAAGGCCACCTGCCCATAGAGGAAGAGTTAGTCGCAACATCTCCGCAGCAAATAGACCTAGAGTAATAATACCGATAGTAATCCCGACAATCCAAATGAGAACCCAGACGTTACGAGTAATAACGCCCTCAGTGGGATCTCTCGGTCCACGTGTCATAACATCCGGTTCCATTGGATCCATACCCAGTGCCAACGCAGGTAAACCATCGGTTACAAGATTGACAAACAGGATTTGAATTGCGAGAAGAGGTAAGGGCCAGCCAAAGAATACGGAGAGGGTGATACTAGCGAGAAATATTACCAAGATTTCTCCGGCATTACAAGAGAGGAGGTAGGAGATGAATTTACGAGTATTATTACCAATGCCCCGTCCTTCTTCGATGGCGTTGACAATGGAAGCGTAATTATCATCGGTTAGTATCATATCCGAGGCTTCTTTCGTCACATCTGTCCCTGTTATTCCCATGGCAATACCAATATCAGCAAATTTGAGAGCGGGAGCGTCATTGACACCATCACCCGTCATTGCAGTGATATGCCCACGGTTTTTGAGAGCTTGCACAATACGCAGCTTATGTTCTGGCGAAACCCTTGCATATACACGAACTTGTGTTGAGACATCAGTTAGGTCTTCATCAGAAAGGGCATCTAGGGCATCTCCTGTTAGCACAGCATCATCCTCTTCGAACATTCCCAGTTCGTTAGCCACAGCTAAGGCAGTGTATTGATTGTCCCCGGTTATCATGACGGATTTGATTCCAGCACCTCGAGCAGTTTTGATGGCATTATAAACTTCGGGGCGAGGTGGATCCATCATTCCCACTAAACCAACAAATATCAGATCCTGTTCCACACCCTCGGGTGAAATATCACAGAGATCCTCAGGACAAATTCGGTATGCCATTCCTAACACACGTAGTGCTTTGTTTGCCATTTTGTCATTGTTGCTCAAAATTTCTGCTCGTTCATCTTTGGAAAGGGGATGGATGCCGGTACTGGTATAGATGTGAGTACTTTGGTCTAGAATAACTTCCGGGGCCCCCTTCACATGGGCGATGGTTTCATGGTTGGGGGCATCATGCAGTGTTGACATGCGTTTCCGGTCAGGGTCAAAGGGAAGTTCAGCGATTCGAGGGTATTCATCCATTAATTCTCCTGTGAATCCAGCTTTTTGTGCGACTACGACTAAAGCACCTTCCGTTGGGTCACCAACGACTTCCCATCCACCATTATCTTGGCGAACCGTGGCATTACTACACAGTCGACCAATACGAAGTAACAACGCTAGCTGATCATTTTTCAAGGGATCAATCTTTTGACCGTTAGAAGAAAAATCACCTATAGGAGAGTAGCCAGCTCCTGAAACATTTACCATGTTTCCAGGCACAAAGATTTCTCGAACTGTCATTTCATCCTTCGTTAGGGTGCCAGTTTTATCAGAACAAATGATGTCTGCGGACCCTAGCGTTTCCACTGCCGGAAGCCTACGGATTATTGCATTCCGTTTCACCATGCGTTGGACGCCTAATGCAAGAGTAATCGTAACGACTGCAGGTAATCCTTCAGGAATAGCCGCAACTGCCAGCGCTACAGCGATAACAAACAAGTCTAAGAAGGTGTCTAATTCAAGACCACTAGTGAACCACGCCACAATAACTTGGACTGTAAGTACAATCATACAGATAATGAGAATTGCGACACCCAGTTGTCTACCGAGTCTTCGCATACGTTTCTGTTGCGGGGTTTCTTTTTCTCCGGCTTCCTGAATAAAACCTGCAATGCGTCCAATCTCGGTATTCATCCCTGTTTGTGTTACTATTGCAAGACCGCGACCAGAAGTGAGGGAGGTACTAGCGTGTACCATATTGGATTGATCGGCGAGTGGAATATTCCGGGTGAGAATGCCCTTAGCATCTTTTTTCACAGGCATTGATTCACCGGTTAGTGAAGCTTCATTGGTGTAGATATTATGAGATTCAATAAGCCGAGCATCTGCAGGTAGTCGATCTCCAGTCTCCAATCGTAGAATATCCCCAGGAACGACTTCTGTTGCAGCGACATCGATGGGTTCACCATCACGAATTAGATGAGCTTGAGGAGCAGCCATTTTTTGTAACGCTTCAATGGATTTCTCAGCACGATACTCCTGGGTAAAACCTAAGATGGCATTAATGACTACAATAATCATGATAACAATAGCATCAACGGGAGGTTCATTGTGACCGGGGAGGGTGAGGTTCACGTAAAAATTCAACACCCATGAAATTATGGCTGCAAATATGAGAATAATGACAAGTGTATCCTTGAACTGGGAGAGAAACATGGTGATAGGGCTGGGCCCTTTGGCTTCTACCAGGGCATTGGGTCCATATTTCTCTAATCGGCGTTGCGCCTCATCATGACTTAACCCTTCATCAGTGACCTGCAGTTGTTCCATGACAGCAGATGCGTCCTGAGTGTGGGGTAATGGTGAATCAGTCGTCAAGGACACGTCCGTCTATTCATATAATGATGTACAAACACACGTTTTGGTTGAAGCTTCAAGCGCGTCTCATTTATTTATAATTGTGTGTTACAAAAATTAGTAGCTTGACTCAAAAAAGAACCATATTCATTTACCAATTATTCCGTTTTAGCTTCTTCACCAAAAAGCGTCTTGGCAATCTCATTACGCTTTTGAGTTCCCACTTGTCCAAGCAGAGTGTCAATCCGATAATCCACAGTGATATTGCCCTCCTTGTTTTGGACAACGACGCCGCCGATCATGTCCATCGATGTTTTACTCACAGAGACCTTTGAACTCTGACCAGCTACCTTTGAGATAGCAGTAGCGAGACCAGTCATCTTAGAAATGCTAGCCTGATCCTCCTTTCTAGCCAGCACAACAATATCGCCACCGCCAATCTGCGTTCCTGCACTAATAATTAGGTTTTTCAGGAAGGTCTTATACCTGGCTTGACTCCTTTCTTTTTCAAATTGCTTTCGAGCTTGGACGAAAGCCCCATCAATTATCTTTGCCTTGGCTTCCAAGATTTTCATGTGTGCATCATTCTGAGCTTTGCCAAGGATTCGGTCGCCAGAGTCTTGAGCCATTTGACGTCGCCGTTCTGCCCAACTTGCTAGATTGGTGCGGGCATTCTCTAGGGCTTCCTCGGTGCGTTGGCGCCCTGCCACTTCCGCTTCATCTACAATGCGTTTCGCTTCAGCTTTAGCGTCGTCGATTATGGTTTTTTGTACTATGTCAGCCGCGGATCCCTTACTCATTTACTTGCACCCCCGTATTCGTACACACCATTGATAATCAAGTCGACTGTCTTTTTCATTTTCTTTGCACTTGTCTCTTCCAAGGCGACGGCTTCTTGTTCTGCTTTGGAAAGTATTTGTCGGGCTTTGGTTTTCGCCTTACTCTCCACATCCTTTTGGACAAGTGCAATCTCTTCCGTTAATTCTTGTCGCACTTTGGGCTCTGTTTCCCGGGCTTCTCGCTCTGCTTG
Source organism: Candidatus Odinarchaeota archaeon (assembly GCA_048885185.1). Taxonomy (GTDB): domain Archaea; phylum Asgardarchaeota; class Hermodarchaeia; order Hermodarchaeales; family Hermodarchaeaceae; genus Hermodarchaeum. The sequence continues at coordinate 3,972 of JBHLQC010000009.1, forward strand.
ACGTTGAATCTGTTCAGCCTGGGTTTGAGCCTTCTCGATAATTTTTTCGGCTTCGGCTTCAGCCTTTTGCACACCTGTTAAGACCTTGCTCATCGTTAACACCGAGAGAATAAGTTTCGCATCAAGACGTTATTCGCCTTTCAACGATGACCTTTCTTAATAAGCCTTATTATCAGTTAAAATTCGTCAACGCTGGATAACATGCCTAAACCTTAAGAGCGGATACTTGTATCTAGCGACTCCTAGCATTCTCAGATAAAAAATCCATGAAGAGATTTGTTTAAAACTGGATAATACTTGATAGTGCCCTGGTGATAGAGATGAGTGGTGAACCACCAAGCACGATGGGACGAGCATTTCGCTATACAACAATTGGATGTGAAATTCTTGTTTTCGCCTTGGTGGGCTGGATTATCGGACCCTATGTTTTTGGTCCAAACGGTGAAATATTAGGTGCCTTGATTGGAGCCCTTATTGGGACTCTTATGATGTTTTGTACTCTCTTTTATCTCGCGGGACTATTCGGAAGAAGAAGGACGAGTGAAGGATAAGGCTTATCATAAAGAAGCAGAGAGGTAAAACACGATGTCAGTCGCCCGATATAGTTTCATTAATGCCAAAATTCGTTCTATGAAAGCGGATATTCTCACTTCAGAGCAGTGGGACGCCCTTATCGGTGCGCGGAACATGCTAGCTGCCCTGCGGGTCCTCGATGCAACTGGGTATGCAGAACTTGTGCAGGATTTGGGTGAAACGACATCTCCCCTCGAAATAGAAAGGGTGCTCCAAACTGATTTTAACAAAGTGTTATTTGAAATCCAAAGCGACATACCAACCGACTCTCAACTTCTTATGTCCTGGATAACAAGAAAATATCAAAAAGAAGTTGTAAAGAGCATATTGCGATTGTACACTTCAAAGTCAGATCACGAAACCGCAGAACGATTATTTGTCCCAATAAAACCATTCACCACTGAACTACTCTTATCCTTATTAGAAGTAAAAGACCTTCAGGCCTTGACTGCTCAGATTCCCGATCAGTATTTCCAGACCCTGGTTCAGGGAGTAATTCCCCAATACGAAGAAACAGGTGATCTCTTCATCGTTGAACAAACCCTTGATGCCCAAGTCATTCAAAGCCTCCACAAAGAAATTCAACAAATCGATGGTCTTGATCACGAAATTGCTGCAAAAATCATTGGAACTGAAACCGATTTAATCAACCTCATGATCACTCTTCGTACGCATTTTTTGGGAACTCCCGCTGAGGAAGTGGAAAAACTCCTTGTGGATGCAGTGTACCGTTTACCCCTCGACATGTGTCAGAGAGCCCTCATGGCTCGTAACTTTGAGGAACGCGTTCAAATTCTCCAAAGGAGCTACTATAAAGATTTGATTACCCAGAGCTGGGAAGCATACGAACAGTTTCAAAGTCTAACAATTTTTGAACACAACTTTCACAAACAAATATGGGCAGAGAGTTATAACGCACTTATTGGATACCCATTTCATTTTGGCGTCGTTATTGGTTATCTTAATCTCAAATGGTATGAAACCCTTAACCTCAAAGCGCTCATGAATGGCAAAGCTGACCAACTCGAGCCACACATTATTCGACGAGCACTCATCCTATAATTTGAAAACTGATTCCAACGCTTAGACTTCGCATTTACAGGAAAACTTAATGGGCGAAACAGATGTTTGCTCAACTATGGGCAAAAAAGAACTCCTTTTTGATGAAAATCTGAGTATGTCACCGAAAACGTTGAGTGGACAGTTACGTCTTCTCCTTGAACAACGCAAGTGGACCATCCATTCAGTCCATGAAATTCAAGAACTTGTTGGACAACCAGATGAACAAGTCATCGCCTACGCAAAACAACACGGATACGCGTTACTCACACTTGACAAACGAATGGCTTACATTGCGGTTAAAGAACATGTTAAAGTGTATTTGGTACTCCATGAAAAACAAGCAGCAGAAACCAATTTATCTGAAGAACTAACGGTCGTTCGTCTCAACCCCTTTGCTTCAGTTCAAGCTCAGACGAGCTATCATGCTAAACTAGAAGCAAAAGAGTCTGACTCTGAGTAACAAACTGAATGGACGTGACCGAAAACGAAACCACCGAATAAACAAGATTTCGTTTATATCGATGACACAGTCTGTGACACAACAAAGTGTCGTCAGGAATGTATTGAAGTCTGTCCCATCCAACGCCAAAAAAGCAGCCCTTCACCAATCTACATCTCAAAGAGGACCGGAAAACCAAAATTTAGATTGGATTTTTGCACTATTTGTGAAAAGTGTATCACAGCGTGCCCGTTAAACGCAATTTCGTTATCCGAAGACATTTCAAGATCCAGAAAACCACAGATACAAGAACCTGTTCAAAATCTCAAAGACTGGGGCAAAAGCCCGTATGTCATTGATTCTCAAGGATTCCAACGATTTCGCGAAGAAAATACAATCTTTGCGCGAGTGATAAATGACCCCAATTTTCGAGACTACCATGTCGGCATCTACTCACATCAAGATGCCATTTTTCGGTTAAACCAATCGGGTTACTCGAAGATTGATGCAGCACTAAGCTCCAGTGCATGGACTGTATATGATCACTTTCAAGAGGCGTTTTCGTGGACCAAATTACAGGCTTCACCTAGTGCAAAGTTTGATGCAGACTTAATACAACCTGAAGCAAGTGAACTCCCAATTCAAGATCCCAGAAAAATGAGCCAAATTATCAAACACGTAGCGAAAGCCTATGGAGCCGCAGTAGTTGGTGTATGCAAGCTCAACAGAGACTGGATCTACTCGCACGATAAACAAGGACAGCCAATTACAATCCCTGAAAACATCACCCATGCTATTGTCATTGGTGTTGAAATGGATTTAGAAGCACTCCAAACATCGCCAGCATATCCTGCGTCCTTTGCCACCAGTAATGGCTACTCTCGTATGGCTTTCATTCAATCTTGTATGGCGGAATTTATTCGCAACCTTGGCTATGATGCCATCCCTGCAGGTAATAACCTTGGATTAAGTATACCACTCGCAATTGACGCGGGACTCGGTGAATGTGGACGACACGGTCTCCTAATTAATCCTGAGTTCGGATCTAACCTTCGGATTTGTAAGGTTTTCACAAATCTTCCGCTCGCTCCCGACAAGCCAATCAACTTCGGAGCACTCGAATTCTGCCGAATATGTAAACGATGCGCTGAATCCTGTCCCTCGCAGTCTATTAGTTATGATGATTATCCTACTTGGTCTGGACCCACAAAATCCAACAATCCTGGAATTCTGAAATGGTATGTAAATGTCGAAACCTGTTACCATTTCTGGATCCAAAATGGGAACGATTGCAGCACCTGTATCACCTCGTGTCCCTTCACGAAAAGCCGTCATTGGACCCATAGCCTAGCCCGTTTTGTCATCAAACACTTCCACATCTTCAACAGGATCCTTTTGAAACTTGATCATCTCCTTGGGTATGGTCTACAACGAGATCCATCGACATTTTGGATTGAAACTAAGGATTTCATTCACACCCGAAAGGGAGACTAGATTTTTTTCGTTAGACAGGGTGCTGTTGGACACAACTTTGTGAATTCAATGGAGTGCCGAACGTCTTGTGGAACTTGATCACGATTAATGTCAATAAAACCAAGTTTATGAAAATAGTCAACCGCTGATTCCGTTAGCAAGAATAATTGTCGAATGTCATGTTTCTTTGCCCATGTAGAAGCAGCTTCAACCATTTTCTTACCAAGTCCCTTACCTTGATGAGAGGGATGGATAGCAAGTGACCGTAATAAAGCTGAGGGAGCATACACTTCAAGTCCTACACACGCGATAACTTGCACATCATCAGGTGAATCAGCATGTGCATCGAATCCAACAAGAAAAGAGATGAAATGCTCTTTCACACCCTCAGTTGGTAAATCAACTGTCTTTAGCAGTTGAAGAACTGCTGGAAAATTCATAGGATGCGCTTCCCTGATTTGCACATTCATTTTCTGTCAATATTAAGCTATGAGTGCATCATTTATTTTAGCAAGGATTTGGTGATAAATCGCTTCAGCTTTCTTAGATGATTTAACTCCTTTTACTAAGATGTTACCTTCCCCGACGATGCTTACTTCTACATCTTTGGAATATAGAATTTGAACACCAAGCCTACTTAGACCAATAACAGGAAAGTGTTCACGCAGAATATCTGTAGCTCGAACTATGTCAATGGGTACTGGATTATTTGAATGCACGAGAAATGTTTCTTCAGTGCATAGTTCAGTAATCTCTAGTCCAGCTTCAATTATTGGCTCTCCAATGCTTGCACTACGACCACAGACTGGACAATCGTCATGTTGCTGAATCGGAATTTGATCCAATTGAAACCGGTTGATGTCAAACATTAGAAGTTGATTAGCAAGAAGCGGAGTGTTGCCAAGGATAATTCGAAGAGCTTCTTGAACTTGAAGATTTGCAATCACGCCCAAGACCGTCGGATAAATGCCTACCGTGGCGCAAGTCGGCTGATCCTCATCAATACCACTAAACACACATTCCAAGCATGCTGTTTTTCCAGGTAGGATTGTGGTCATATTCCCCACTGCTGAAAGCGCACCGGCAAATACGTAGGGTATATTTTGGCGAATGCAGGCCCTATTCAAAGCGTATCGTGGTTTGAAACTATCTAAGCCATCAATCACCACGTCCATCCCCTCTACTACACGATCCGCTGTTGCTTCAGTCACCGAAAGTGCCAGAGCTTCGATGTTTACATCTGGATTCAACATGTTCAACCGTTTCATCGCAACCTCAGCTTTTGGCGTTCCGATATCATTACCCGTATACAGCAATTGTCGCTGAAGATTGGACACCTCGACAATATCACGATCAACAACTCGAACTACACCGACACCAAGAGAGGTCAACTGTCGAGCAGAAACACTGCCTAGCCCACCAATCCCCACCACAACAATCCGCGCTTGGCGAATTCGCTGCATTCCAGAAGCACCAATTCCATCAAGAACACGAAAGCGACTATAGCGATCTTCAACAACCATGGTTGATAACCTCGTGACAATCATCAACTTTTGGATGGAAATAAGTTCCGTATTTACCTGCAAACAAATCGGATGAAAAATCGTATCAAAAATGTTAGTTCTAGATTAGCTGTCGTTCTTTGACCTTCCCGATGAACTTCTCGTAATCTCCTTTACTACAGGTGTAAATGAAATATTGTGTGCCACCTGTTTCCTTATCGAAGGTCAAATATAGAGTCGTTGGTCCACCACTCCACCGCTCATAACTATAGCCCACTAATTTGTCCACAGGAGAAGCATGCAAACGCTTCTTTTCCTTCTTGAAAGTTCCTTTCACCTCTAAGAAAATAAACTCCTTCTCTGTTAGGACTAATTCGCCCTTTGTCTTCTCTAACGTGTTAAAACCACTCTCGTCGCGAACTTCATAGGTTGCTTTAATAGAGATAATGGCTTTGGCGCCTGAAAATAATTCATCATTTGTCAACAAGGTCCACCAGAACAACACACGATTGCTAACCATTATAACTCTTCAGCACATTTCACAATTCCAAATGATACTCTCGTAGAAATCATGATGAAAAAGTTAATGAAGAAAGAATTTTGCAGAACCTAGCGGAGGAATGAGCTTATGGTAAAAGCTCTTGGATTAGTAACCGGAATATTATTCATAGTAGTTGGATTTGTTTGTCTAATTCTCGCAACGCTTCTTGCAGGGCTAGGATTACAGACCCAACTAATACTAATCCTGGGGTTAATTATCATTCTCATCGGATTCGTGTTAACCATTATTGCAATTATTGTCTACCTTTGTTACAAGTCACCTGTGTTAGTCATACCACGAGGGTGAAACCCGAAATCTGTTGCTAGATTCTCATGATTAACATAAATGCGACTAACAATGCGTAGATCGCAAGTGCTTCAGCCAACACGACCGGAACCATCGACTTACTAAAAATCCCAGGCTTCTTTGAAATCGCTCCAATCAACCCGGCACCAGCCCAACCGATGGCAATCCCAGCCATCAATGCACCTAGTCCAACCGTTGCAGCCGCTGCGACACCAACGAACGCTCCGATATCACCAATGGCATCAATCCGCATAATCAACATGAAAGAAGTTAACAAACCGTAAATCCCAAGAGCTTCAGCTAAAACAACTGCAACTAAGCCCTTGCTGAATGACTCAGGTGCTGCACGGATACCCGTGCACAATGCTTCACCAGAATAACCAATTCCTAGCCCACCCCCGAATCCTGCAACGCCTATGGCTAATCCCGCTCCAATAGCTAACCATCCTTGTGCCATTTGCATGGCTGACTCCACTTGCATGACCAACATAAAGCCCACTAACAATCCGTAGATTCCTAGGGCTTCCGCTAATACAACTGCTACAAGTCCTTTGCTGAAGGCGCTTGGTTCAGAGGAGATGGTTCGGGCAAGTGCGGCTCCAGCGTGTGCAATACCAAACCCTGCGCCAAAACATGCAAGACCGACTGCAAGGGCAGTTCCTAATGCCATTAATCCTTGGCTAAATTCTGATACTGTATCAATTCGCATTATCAGCATGAAACTCATTAACAGACCATAGATCCCGAGTGCCTCAGCCAGTACAACACTCACCAAGCCCTTCGAGAATACCTCTGGTGCCGTGACAAGACTTCGGCTGAGGGCAGCACCAGCTAATGCAATTCCAATACCCCCGCCAATGGCAGCAAGACCAATAGCAGTACCGGCGGCAACGCCTGCAAAGCCTTGGCCAATTGCGGTGACTGTTTCGATACGCATGAGTAACATGAAACTTGATAGTAGTCCATAGATACCCAAAGCTTCAGCTAACACAACAGCAACTAATCCTTTACTAAAGATTTCAGGACTTTGAACAAGGCCTTCAGAAAGGGCAGCCCCAGCTTTGGCAATTCCCAAACCCGCACCAATAGCGGCGAAGCCAATACTAAGGGAAGCGCCAAGTGCGAGATATCCCGCGGCGATCACAGCGACGCTTTCAATGCGCATCAAGAGCATAAAACTCGCCAACAACCCATAGATGCCCAAGGCTTCAGCCAGTACGACACTCACTAAGCCCTTACTGAAAGCTTCGGGTCTTTGTGCAAGACTTCGTGATAAGGAGGCACCTGCTGCAGCAATACCAACACCTGCACCCAACGCTGCGAGACCGATGGCGAGACCAGCACTAATGGCAACGAAAGATTGGGCTTCCAAAGTTACAGTATCAATGCGCATCAAGAGCATGAAACTAGTAAGCAACCCATAGATACCCAAGGCTTCAGCTAATACGACACTAACAAGACTTTTACTGAACGTATCAGGGGCGTGAACAATAGTACGTGACATACTGGCGCCTGCAGCTGCTATTCCGATACCAGCACCAACAGCAGCGAGGCCAATAGCCATGCCGGCACCAATTCCGACAAGTCCCTGACTTGTACCGATTAAAGCATCAATACTAATAGTGTCAATGCGCATGAGCAACATGAATCCGGCTAATAATCCGTAGATAGCAAGAGCTTCAGCTAATACGACTCCAATCAAACCTTTGCTAAAGACTTCAGGACGTTCACTGAGACTTTGCGAGAGGGCTTGACCCGCATGGGCAATCCCATATCCTGCGCCTATCCCAGCAACGCCAACAGCAATAGCGGCTGCCAAACCCATGTAACCTTGACCAATGGCTGTGGTTGTATCAATACGCATCAACAACATGAAGCTAGCTAACAGACCGTAAATGCCAAGGGCTTCAGCCAACACAACACTGACTAACCCTTTGCTAAAGGTTTCAGGAGCTTTAACGAGGGTTTTGTTAATCGCGGCTCCGGCCTTGGCAATACCGAATCCCGCACCAATCGCCGCAAGTCCGATTGCCAGACTTGCCGCTAATCCCACAAATCCTTGAGCAATTGCAGTAACCGATTCAATCCGCATGAGAAGCATGAAACTGGCAAGCAACCCATAGATGCCTAACGCTTCAGCAAGGACAACACTCACCAAACCCTTACTGAACACTTCAGGGCGTTCGACTAGACTCAGCGACAAGGCCGACCCTGCAAAAGCAATACCTATGCCTGCACCAAAGGCTGCAAATCCTACACCGATACTAGCTGCAATCGCAATGAATCCCTGGGCATCAAGAGTTACAGCCTCAATACGCATTAAGAGCATGAAGCTAGCTAACAGACCGTAAATGCCAAGGGCTTCAGCCAACACAACACTGACTAACCCTTTGCTAAAGGTTTCAGGGGATTCGACAAGGGCTTTACTTAAGGCACCGCCAGCACCCGCTATGCCGATACCCGCACCGAGTCCAGCAATTCCGACGGCAAGACCTGCTCCGATCCCAACAAACCCTTGAGCCATCAATGTCGATGTTTCGATACGCATGAGGAGCATGAAGCTAGCTAACAAACCATAGATACCCAAGGCTTCCGCAAGGACAACACTTACCAAGCCTTTACTGAACACCTCGGGTCTTCTAGTCAAGGCGTCTGACAGGGAGGCTCCCGCAGACGCAATACCAATACCTGCACCTAGGGCAGCGAGACCTACTCCCAGGGCGGCAGCTATGGCTATGTATCCTTGTGCTAAGACCGTTATTTGGTCTATCCGCATGAGGAGCATGAAGCTAGCTAACAAACCATAGATACCCAACGCCTCCGCAAGGACCACACCAACTAACCCTTTGCTAAAGGATTCAGGTTTAATGACGAGGGCTTTATTGAGGGACGACCCCGTCTTGGAGATACCCATTCCAGCCCCAAGAGCAGCAAGACCAATTGCTAATCCAGCGGCGATAGCGACATAGCCTTGACCGACATTCATGGCAGATTCGATGCGCATCAGAAGCATGAAACTAGTGAGTAACCCATAGATTGCGAGGGCCTCAGCTAGCACCACGGAAACAAGGGCTTTGCTGAAGGTCTTTGGATCTGCAGCGGTGCCTGTAGCCATGGCACTGCCTGCACGGGCTATTCCGATACCAGCACCAATACAGGACAAACCAATGGCAAGTCCAGCGCCGAGAGCGACGAGTCCTTGGGCTTCATTAGCAATTGCACCCAGCCGCATGAGAAGCATGAAACTGGCGAGTAAGCCATAGATAGCGAGGGCCTCAGCTAGTACGACGGTAATCATACCTTTGCTGAAGGATTCAGGTTTTTCAGCGACGGCACTGACCATGGCACTTCCACTGAATCCGATGCCGATGGCAGCTCCTGCGGCGCCAAGTCCAGCAGCTAGAACTGCACCGAAGGCTGTGAAGACCTGACCAATGTTGAGGAGGAGTACCTGCATCATCGTTGGTCACAGATTATTTGGATGTAGTTGTCCAAGTGTGTGGGAGGGTGAGTGGTTTGTATTCGTAGCCAGTGCCTGCATAGAATTTCAGGAAGGCTTCGACCCAGTGGAGACGTAGGGTGTGAATGAAAGAAAGGAGGCCTTCCATGAGGAGGACAAAGACGGTGCCTAGAACGAGCATGCCTATGAACATGATGAGGCTAAGGCTTCCGTTACCAAGAGAGTCGAGAATATTGTGGATTGTGACAGCGCCTGTCAATCCAGCGAGGAAGATGAAGGTTTTAGCGAAGCCTGCGTGGGCCATGTTGAGTGCGAGGATTCGGGAGTAGCTGATGGTATTGCTGATGCTTTCGATGAGGTGTTCGAGGCCTTCCATAAAGCCATCCATGAAGCCGAAGAATATCATTCCACCGAGGAACATGACGAGGGCGGGGAGAATGAGGAAGAGCAACATTTCAATCATAGGCCAGGTCATGAAGTTGATGCCGTAGTAGAAGATCATGTAGGCGAGTCCCCAGAGGAAAAAGAGCCAGATGATGGGACCGAAGATGGCGTGTTTGATGTCGCGGTGTCGGAGTTTGTTGATCGCGTCGAATCCGATAGCAATGGAGAGATGAATGAAGCCAATCATGATGCTGAGGACGAAGAGAAGCCAGGTGGGGCTCGAGACAGTGGCGGGTAGGTGTTCGGGCATTTCGAATGCGCTGAACCAGATGGGGGTGGGGTGACCATGGGGGAGGTAGTTGGCCCAGGTGTTATAGGGGCTCCAGGGGTCGAGGAACCAGTTAAGGCCACCATCAAAGTCGAAGAATCTGAAGAGAGCAACGAGGATGTCTTTCATGAAAATTCCGAAGGGGGAATATTTGAGATTCTGATAGGGGTAGACGGCCTCAGTTCCGACGTAGTAGTGGAAGCCGCTGATATCGATGCCAAGGAATTCGCCGTATAAGACGCCAAAGAATATCGAAAATATGGCAATGACGGCTATCAGTCCTGAGCCTTGGATGAAGTAGTTGACCATTTCACCCGCGTCAACTTTACGGCGTTTGGCAATCATTCCAATCATTGCAAAGAAAAGAAGCAGAATACCGTGACCGATGTCACCGAACATGAGTCCAAAAATAATCGGAAAGCCAAGGGCCATGAACCAAGTGGGGTCAATTTCCGTGTGACTGGGGAAACCAAAGGCGTTCACGAGAGATTGGTAGGTTCCAATAGACTTGGGATTTTCTTGTTTAGTGGGAGGAGCGCTAGCCTCTTCTTCTGCGACCGCGCCTTCAAGGGGTCCAACTTCAGCGGGATGTTCTCCATGATGTACATCAACGTGTTCGTGCATTTCTAGCGCTATTGTGTCGGCGACTATTTCGGTGAATTTTTTTGCCTTCCTATTGGGGATCCACCCATACATGACGTAGGTGCGTTTGGTTTTCCCGAACAGGGTCTTTGTTTCTTCGAGGGTGTGTTCACGTTTAACGAGTTCTTCCCAGCCTAAGATGTCGCCCCGCTCCTCATCTGCAAGGGCTTCAATTTGTTTCTTGATTTCTTTTTTGGTCTTTTTATCTTCAGCAGCCTCTGCTTGGGCTAGTTTTTGGGTGAGATCGTTAAAATTATCCTCAATTGTTTTGAGGTTTTGTTCAATGGATTGAAAATAAGCTTCATCATAAACTGCTGGTACTTGCAGGGGGTCTTTCACTTTTCCTCCGCGATACACCTTCATGTCACTTATGAGAGTTGTAATACGTGATAGAAGGTTAGACAGGTAATAGTATCGTTCTGACGCCTCAACGGGTTCTAAGTCTTTTAGGCGTTTCTGTCCACTTTCTTTTATGTCAGAGAAATGTGCAAGTTTTGTACTGGCAATTAACCGAAGAGAGGAGTCAATTTCAGTATCTAGGACCAGGGCGGTGAAGCTACTCATTTTCGCTGGAAGCATTGGCGACAATTTTCCCACCATCACCGTTGTTTGTTTTTTTGGGTTGGAGATACACCAGTAACTCTGTGGGTAAAAAAGGCTTACTCTTATTACGGGTTATGAAACCTGCCTTGCCCATAAGATTTATTTGGGAACAGTAACTTAGCCAGGTTTGGTGAATACCATGGGGTATTTAGTTTGTTTCCAATAGCCCTTCGGTGACACCAGACGCCATCTCCTTTTCTGACAAGGTTTCTCTTTTACCGTGGATTTTCCATTTGAGAGAAGATACTCTTTCACTGAATAACTCTGGAGGATGGATCCGGTGACACCAAGTACAGAACGTCGAACACCTCATCTTCAACACACCCGTGATGTGGAGGCTAAAAAAGAACTCAAAATCTATAATACACTGACGAAACGAAAAGAACTGTTCAAATCACTTGAGCCCAAGAAAGTGCGTATGTATACTTGTGGGCTGACCGTGAATTACCTAATGCATATCGGTCATGCCCGGACCTACATCTTCTGGGATGTAGTTGAGCGACTCCTCAGACACCTCCAATATGAGGTTATCCATATCTCCAATGTGACCGATATCAGTGTCGATGATAACATATTGAAACGGGTTCGTGCTAGTGGCGAAGCCTTTCAACAACTCGTAACTCGGCATACTCGAGATTACTATAATGATCGGCGTCTCCTTGGCATCGCAGATCCGTACACGTATACGGTGGCAACACAATACATCCAAGAAATGATAGAATTGGTCCAACAATTGTTGGATAAAGGATACGCCTACGAAGCCGAGGATGGCATCTATTTCAGGATTAGTGCCTTTCCCAACTATGGACGCCTTGCCGGAATCAACCCTAATCAATTGAAGGCGGGTGCAAGTGGTCGAATCGACCAAGACGAATATGACAAAGAATCCGTTGGCGATTTTGTCCTCTGGAAACGGGCCAAACCGGATGAGCCCTTCTGGCACAGCCCATGGGGACCTGGTCGACCCGGATGGCACATTGAATGCAGTGCAATGTCCAAAAAATACCTTGGTGATACTATTGACATCTCAGGGGGCGGTGAAGACAACCTTTTCCCCCATCATGAAAATTCCATAGCCCAGAGTGAAGCTGCCAGCGGAAAACCCTATGTTCGCTACTGGATGCATGTTCGACACCTACAATTTGCAGGCGAAAAAATGTCAAAGTCCGTTGGAAACATTTTGACAGTTCGTGATGCAGTAGAACAATATAGTGCTGCAACTCTTCGCTTATTCCTCATCTCAACCCATTATCGGAAACCACTCACCTTCAAAGAGGAAGACCTCCAACGTACAAATTCACAATTGGATAGCCTTCGATATGTCCTCACTCGGCTTCACGCATTAAAAAGTGAACGAAAAAAGTCCTCACCAAGCGATGATATGTTATTGGCAGAGTTAGAGCAAGCAAGAAGCAAAATGGAAGCAGCACTCCTTGATGACTTCAATACCGGTCGAGCAGTCAACCAACTCTTTCGGTTTGTCAAGCATGTTAATCAGAAACTGGAAGCGTCCCAACACATCAGCAATGATACGGTGGATAAATTGCTTATCTTCTTTCATGAAATGGGGACTATTCTATTTGGCGACCTATACACTCGCGAAGTAGAATCCAAAACAGATTCGGTCGTCGGTCAACTTGTGGAATTGCTTCTTCAGGAACGGGATCGTCTCCGCCAGAATCAGGATTATCAACAAGCTGATGCTATTCGCAAAGCACTCCAAGAGATTGGATTTGAAATCGCAGATACTAAAACCAGTACTCAATGGTGGAGAAAGGGCTAACGCTGATTGAAATGAAAAGATGGAGCGCTCAACACATTCGGTGAGCGCATCGAAGAGCTTAGATTGTTGGCATTGTCAGTGCACTTTCAGCCGCTAGCCTTGCTACGTCGAGGAAGAAGTTGGGGAAGAGCCCAATGCCAATGATGAAAAGTGTCAAGACGATAATGACGAAGAGCATGATGGGATGGGGGTCTTTGGCAGTGGCAGCTTCTGGGCTGGGTTCAGAAAAGACGAGAATTTGAATCATGCGTAAGTAATAGACAACGCTGAAGGCACTCATGAGAACCAAGATTACAGTTGGAAGGTAAGCTCCGCCTATGATTGAACCCCAAATGATGTAGAATTTACTATAGAATCCGATGAGAGGTGGTACACCTGCGAGGGACAGGGCAGCAATAGTGAAACAGAACATAGTGATGGGCATGCGTCGACCTGCTCCGCGGAGTATATCGAGATCTCTGGTATGAAGCTGGTGGATGAAGATGCCTGATATCAAGAAGAGGGTGCCCTTCGCGAGCATGTGACTTGTGATGTGGAATAGGCTTCCTGTCAGAGCATATTCAACGGCGAATGGGGTTTCTGTTGCAGGTATCCAGTAACTTAGTGGCATCATGGCAATGGTGTATCCAAAGATGATGTATCCGACGTTTACGATGGTCGAGTATGCAAGAAGTCGTTTAATGTCCTTCTGAGTTAATGCCATGAGGTTGCCGAATATTAGGGTGAAAAGTGCAAACCAGCTCAGAATCATACCATAGTATGTAAAGATGTAAGTCAGAGTAGTGGTTAGGAGTGCATTACCGTAAAAGTTTAGGAACAATCGCAGGATAGCATAGCTCCCTGTCATAATTACTACACCACTCAGCATGGCGCTAATTCCGCTTGGAGCAGCGGGGTGGGCATCTGGTAGCCAAGTGGAGAGTGGGGCAATCGCAGCTTTAACACCAAAGCCGATGATTAATCCTACCATTGTGAAAAGCACGAGACCGTAAAGGGGTGAGGTTGTGGCAGGAATTGGAGAGAATAAAGCGGCAATAGCAGGGCCAATCGCGTATAGGTTGGTTGTGCCGGTTATGCCATAGAGAATGGACATAGTGAAGAGAATCAGTGTAGATCCGACAGCACTCAAGAGTAAGTACTTGATTCCTGCCTCTAGGGGTTCGGCCTCATCTTTGCGGAAGGCGACTAAAACATAGCTGCTTATTGACATAACCTCCCAGAGGATGAAAAGCGTGAAGAAGTCGCCAGCCATTACGACCCCAATCATACCACCCACGAGTGTGAGGAGGAGAGCATAGAAAAGTGAGAGTCGAGTGTCGTGTTCCATGTATTTGATAGAATAGATTGAGACGAAGAATCCGAGAAAGACGAAGATGACAGCCATGTAGACGGTGAGGAAATCGATGTAGAAGAAGGTGGCACCGGTAGTGGCGTCGAATGCGCCTTGAGGCCAATACCAGATGGTGATTGGCCCACTATCGAAGACTTGGTAAAAGAGCAGAATAAGAAACACTAATGCAACGAAAAAGAAGAATGCGGAAAGTCCGCCAAGAGCTGCTTTCCCTCGTTCTTTGATTCTCGTTCCAATAAGACCAATGATGAGGGCTCCAATAAATGGAAGCCATAACGGGATGAGCTGAATCCATTGTTCAAATCCTATAGCCATCTTTTTTCAACCTCCATTAGGGGACCCAGGTTATCGCTCCGAATAGTGGATTGAGTACGATCCATGGCCAGATTCCAAGGATGATGATGAATAAGGCCAGGAATATCATGGGGATGCGCATTGTCAGGGGACTGTCCGTGACATTTTCTAGATCATTCGGTGTGGCGCCGAAAAATACGCGTTTGACGAACCATAAGATGTAGCTGGCGGTCAGGGCTGTTGACGCAACGGCAAATATCAAGATGTAGAAGGTGGAGGCAAGTGCGGCACCACCGAAGATAATGAATTCTGAGAGGAATCCGGCGAGCGGTGGAGTACCAGCGATGCTGAGTCCTGCGATAAGGGCAATGGTAACTGTCCATGGCATCTTTCGGGCCAATCCGCCCATAGCGTTAATATCACGACCCCGCTGGTGGCCAATCTGGAGGATCAACACACCAGCGACCATAAACAAGAGGCCTTTGCCAAGGGCATGGGTAAAGATATGGAAGGTGGCACCCACAACTCCCAGAAGGACTGCAGTTCCGAGACCTAAGAAGATGTATCCCATTTGTGAAACCGAGGAATAGGCGAAGAGACGCTTGGTGTCCTTTTGGACAAGTGCCATGAGACCACCATAAATCATGGTGACAAGGCCAAAGCCCATGAGGATGTATACGAAGATACTGTATGCAGGGAGTAGGAAAGTCATGAGAATCCGTATCATGGCATAAGCTGCCGTTTCAATCATGACTCCAGATAAGATAACACTGATAGGCGTAGGGGCTTCAGCGTGGGCATCGGGAAGCCAGGTGTGCAGTGGGAAAATTGCCATTTTCACTGCAAATCCGATAGTAAAGAGGATAACCAGAATCTTCATAATCTCGAAAGCAAACACTGCGGGTGGAGAGGAGACCGGTGGAAATGCCCAAGACAGATCAATGACGGGTGTTGTACCAGTGAAACCATACATATTCAAAGTTGGTACACTGGAAAGGGACCACATGCCAGCAATACCTACGATAATGAGGACGGCACCAATGTGGGTGAAAATGAAATATTTCAGGGCGATGCCCGTGGATTGGGGTTTGGTGCCCCATTCGGCAATCAGGAAGTAGCTGGGAATAAGCATGAGTTCCCAGAAAATATAGAACTGGAAGAGGTTTGTAGCTAAGACAACACCGAGAATTCCAGCATTATACATCAACAGGAGGGCATAGTATCGGTTTTTCCCATGTTCTTTCGACATATAGGCGAGTGAGAAACAAGTGGCTGCAGTGGTTAGTATTAACACGATTCCACCGACCGTAGCACTCAAGCCATCGAGAAGCCAGCCAAAGAGGAATGGTCCCCAGAAGAAAGCTTCAGCATAATCACCAGCGACCACAAATTCCCACCAGGCTAACCCAAAAGTGACAAGGCATGTCAACATTATCAATAGTGCGAAGATTCCGGCATATCGACCATTTCTTCGTCCGATAATCCAGGCAATTGGAGCGCCAATCAGCATGAGTAAAACAGTGAATGTGAGATAGTTAAACAGAGCCATCTTTGTGTCACCTCATGGAAAGGGGAGTGGTATTAGTAAACCTCCGTAGAATTGGAAGATTAGCAGGAGGAGGATAAACGCGAGCGCGCCTATGAGCAATAGAATCATGTTCCAGCTGTGCACGCCAGTTTGTAGTCGACGCCAGCCGCGGCTTGCCCCCATAGCAGAGTCAGCCACGACATAGTTGAATTTGTCAATACCCTTGGTTTCGATGTATTTGTACATGCCACGTGCTACTCGGAGCCCACCGTCAACGAAGATCAGGTACATGGCTCCGTTCCAGTACCAGCGGTTGTAGAGGAAGTTGTAGATTCGTCGCGCAAATCCACGACCGGCAAAGTCTGTGCTCCGGCTTCCTCGAATGTAGAAGATGTAGCCTGGAATACCACCAAGAAGTAAAGCACCAATGGTGATTAGGAAAGTGGGTGAGGTAAAGACATGAATGAAGAATTCAAGGTACATCTCGAGAAGGGAAGCAAGGTGTGGGGCGTGAGGAATGAGACTGTACTGTAGATCCCAGAATTGATAGAAGAAGTTTAGAAGGAACGGCTCAAGGAAACCGATAATGAAGGTTGCTACAGCTAGAATTGCCAATGGGACCCACATGATCCCAGGTGCTTCGTGCACCGGGGTTCCCGCAGCTTCGAGGTCCTTGACGTTTTTACTAGGATTACCAAGGAAAGTTAAGCCAATCATTCGGAAGCTGTAGAAAATTGTAAACGCAGCAGTTATGGCACCGAAGAAGAGAAAGATCATGCCCCATTGGCTTCCGGCTTGCCAAAGGTTATATGCGGAGGAGAAGATAGCTTCTTTACTCCAGAAGCCGCCGAATGGTGGAACTCCACTGAGAGCTAGCGCGCCTATGAGCATCACGGCGAATGTGATGGGCATGGCTTTTCGGATGCCACCCATATCATCTAGGTATTTGCTATGGACAGAGTGGAGCACCGCGCCAGCAGAAAGGAAGAGCAGGGCTTTGAAGATGGCGTGAGCTGCTAAGTGAAAGGTAGCAGCTGTGTAGCCATAAACACCATCGGCGGTGAAGGCAAAGATGCCAAGGGCCATGAACATGTAGCCAAGTTGGCTTATGGTGCTAAAGGCGAGGACTTTCTTGAGTTCTTTTGCTACTAACGCCATTGTAGCAGCCATGAAGGCAGTAAAGGTGCCGATGATGGCAATGATGAGGAAGAAGTGTAGGAGGGTATTTTGGGCAATGGCGTAGAGTGCGGGGATCATAATACTACTGAGAGCATAATACCCTTGGACCAGAATGGGTGACATTCGGGCAACCAAGTATACACCGGCTTTGACCATGGCTGCAGCGTGGATAAGTGCGGATACGGTAGAGGGTCCGGCCATAGCTTCAGGGAGCCAGAATTGGAGTGGGAATTGGGCACTTTTACCAATGGGACCAAGGAAGAAGAGGAGAAAGACCGTTAGCATCAGAACACCATTTAGTACAAGAGCCATTTGACCAAGCCATGTATAGTCCGCGAGGAGTATTTGGTAGTTGAGGGTTGGATTTCCTGCGGAGACAGTGAAGAAGAAGATGAAGATAATGGAGATGAGAAGCCCGACATCACCGACGCGGGTGACGATGAAGGCTTTCATACCACTGTGTGAATTTAGCTCGCCTTCAGTGACATCGCCAAGTTGGTCATCGTGGACCATATTGGGTCGATTGTACCAGAATCCAATGAGTGCATAAGAGCAGAGGCCAACGATTTCCCAGCCAATGAATGTGAGGAGGAGGTTGTTAGCCATGACTAAGATGACCATTCCACCGATGAAGAATTGCATGAAGAACCAGTAGCGCGTGAGGGAAGAATCGCCTTTCATGTAACCTAGACTATAAGCGAGAATTATGAAACCGACGCCAGTAGCGACACATGCCATGAAGACGGACAGGGGATCAATGAGCATCCCCCAGTCAATGGTTATCAAGCCAGGAACATTGATCCAAGGTGAAATGACTTCTTGCCATTGTGTACCATCCCAAGCCACTCCGGAAAAGATGGCAGAGGTCATTGAGAAGGCCATGAGTGCGCCGAGGTATCCGAAGAGGATGGCGCCGTAGTCTCGGGCTTTTGGATGGAATTTTGCTAGAAGTGGAGCAAGGATGGCTCCAAGAATGGGGAATCCCCAGCAAAGCCAAGCATTGTAAGGATAGAACGACTGACCAAATATTACTGATGCAATCAAGATTATTGCTGCAATTATGACAATGATTAACCCGACGACCCTATTCTGTGAGTTTGACATTTTTCTTTTTCACCTCAGAGTTAATGACGTAGTTTGTTCAGTTTTCGGATGTCGAGGGTTCCGAATTTATTGTATGCTCGAATGATGAAGGCTAGCGCAATGGCAATGACACCACCACCGATACAGATACTGACGATGACGATTGCTTGAGCTAGTAGGTCAATGTAAAAGCCCTGCCAGGCAACGGCAAAGGTGATGAAGTTCAAGTGAGCTCCGTCAAGAAGTAATTCCAGGGCAATAAGGAATCTAATCATATTTCGCTTCGTCGCCATACCATAAATCCCAATGGCATATAGGAAGACTGCGACGATGAGGAAAACATAGATGGGAACACCTAACAATTCAAGATATGACATTTCGAATTACTCCTCCTTTGCTTCTGTTGGCTTTGGCTCAGTCACGTGGAAAAAGATAGAAGCCGCCAGTGCCGCAACAAACAGAAACACGCCTTGTAGAACCATATCGATGCCCCGATACTGCCATAGCATTTCACCGAGGGCATGGATCATAGCATAAACGTCTTCAGGTGAGACAAATCGAGTCAGAGGAATAGGATCTGGAGGAATATACGCTACTCCAGCCATTCCCATTACAATCAGATACGCAAAGAGAAGCCCAAACAACAATGTTAGGATAAAACCCACTGCTTTAATTCTCATGTCACGTCCTCCTCTTCGATTTCACCAGTACCACGACGCGTCGATAACGAAACAGCAGCCACTAACAGAATAGTAACTGCCCCAGCATAGACTGCGAGTTGGAAAAAGGCCACCCAGGGGGCAAAGAGTGCCAAATAAATTAATCCAAGTGCAATAGCGGATCCTGCCAAATAGAGGGCAGAATGTAAGAGATCCTTATCTTCCATTGCTAGAATGGCAAATACCACCACAAGAATGAGCAGACCATATATTGAATACATGGAAAATGGTGGACCTAAAAGCATAAGCAAAGATAATACGATGGCTACGGCTATGATTGCCAGTAGCCCAACGACCACAGTTCGAGATAACGACATCGTTGGAATCTCCATAACGGTGACTGGAGTACTAGACCCGCCCTTTTCTTGCTTCTGCTTAAAAGTGTAGCTACAAGTTTGACTTTTTTTCATTGCAGTGAATAACTTGATATTTTTCGTATAGTATTTTCAAAAGTTAAATACGGTTAAAGCATCCCAACTCCAGATAGGAAGTATTCTTCAAGGAGGATTGCTACCCGTTTCGCTGCCCCCCATCATCTCGATATTTGGATACAAAAACTCAGGGAAAACGACGGTCGCTACACGGATTATTACGCATCTTAGTAGCCTGGACCGCTGTGTTCTTAGTGCGAAACATGTTGGAGAACCTGCATTCTCAATTGATAGCCCGGGAACAGATTCATATCGACATTTAGAAGCGGGTGCAACAGCAACTTTTCTCCACAGTGAAACCTCCACCACGCTGCTTCTAAATGAACCAGTCAAAAATCTATGGGCACTGTTAGAATTGGGTGTAAAGGCAGTCCCTGTTGATGTCATCGTTGTCGAAGGGTTTCGCACATGGACACAACAGCATCAGCAAATTGCAAAAATTATCTGCATCCGATCAATCGAAGAAATCGCAGAATTTCAAGCCGAAACAGCAAGCCCTATTCTTGGTCAATGCACGCTGAACCCAGAGATTAAATCGGTCATCAATATTCCTGATGAATTTCCCTTCCTCCTCGAAGCAATTGACAAATGGCTTCTTACAGCCCCCTCCATATCTATAGGTGATAAAAATGACCAATGATGATAGAAAAACTACGCTAGTTATTTTTGATCGCGAAATCGGAATAAACGAATACGTGGATAGCTTGCTCCAAAAGGTTGTGCTTGCTATTACCTCCACACTTCGTGCACCTAAAACCAAGGGCACAGAAAAGATTCGGATCGAAATATCTGATTAATGCTTCATCAAAGATGAGAGTCGGTTCGCAAGGTGAATTGTTCATAAAGAAAAAATTCTAGTGGGAGCAAGCCTTTTATACAAAGCCAAACCCTTTGACTGCTAACGAGCCAAACCCCGTGGTGAACCCGAAGAATGCAATTTAGTTGGTTAGAAAACATCCAAGGATTTGGGTGGTTCCTTGTTGCCTTTGGCGTGATTCTTCTTATAGTGTTACTACTGTATTGGATTGGCAAACGAATCGCCCCGAATAATCCAAGCAAAGAAAAGCTAACAACCTATGCATGTGGTGAAGATATCCCGGGTGTGAAGACACAATTCCATTCACACCTTCTTCGCTATGCTGTGTATTTCACGATTTTTGATATCATAGCCTTTATACTGGCAACCTCGATGGGCATTTTCGGATGGGTTCCCCTCATCTATCTGGCCGTCGCCTTTGTAGCAATTCTAATCTTACGTAAATAGGAGAAAAACAAAATGGGTATCGTTGATCGTCTTGTCACATGGGCTCGCATTAAATCCCCATGGGTACTCCACCTGAACTCAGGGGGCTGCAATGGATGCGATATCGAAATCCTTGACGCATTAACACCTCGTTACGACCTTGAACGGTTTGGTGTCCTGTTGAAAGGCAGCCCACGCCATGCTGATGTACTCTTGGTTAGTGGGCCAATTACAAAACAGGTTGCAGAACGGTTTCTACGAATTTACAACCAGACTCCGGATCCCAAATTCGTCGTTGGAATCGGTGCCTGCACAATGTCAGGTGGTGTCTTCCGGGAATGCTATAATGTGACAGGGGGATTAGATGGTGTGATCCCTGTGAATGCTTGGATCCCGGGTTGCCCACCAAAGCCTGAGGCAATTATTTATGGTGTTGCCGCACTGCTCGGAAAATTAGCAGGCGGATAGGAATTCGTTTTGGTTAACGGAGGAAAATGATTATGGCAAAAGAAGAGAAACCCCCAAAGAAGCCGACGAAGAAAGAAGGCACAATGATGACTGAATTTGAAAAAGCCATGGGTGATGATTTCATTTCATCCGAGTTCATGCGAGAACACAGCATCTATGTGACCGTAAAAGCTGAAGCGGTTCGAAAAGCCGTTGATTGGATGAAAACAGAGTGGGGCCTCACCCACTTGTCATCTATTACAGGGATGGATCTACGAGGTGAACTGGCAGTGATTTACCACTTTGAAGTGAAAGCCGTCTCCGTAAGCCTTCATATCCAGTTTCCCACTTCGCACCCTGAAGTCGATTCAATCACTCCTCTCATTCCTGGTGCTACTCTGTATGAACGAGAGGTCCATGATCTCCTCGGTGTCAAATTCAAGGGTCACCCGAACCTCAAACGACTAATTTTGCCTGAAGACTGGCCCAAAGACGTGTATCCCCTTCGAAAGGACTGGGAATCACCTCGTCTAGATAAACCTGATAAATAGTCATTAACCTGAGCCCCCTATTGTAATCTCATTACTAAGTTAGTAGTGAGAATAAGTAGCACAATCAAGGCAATTGCGAGCTATTTGGGTTTAGCTGGTTTTCCAGCAAGTTTAGTTTTACTACCTACGGTGCCATCATCAAAGTGAGGGGACCGATGAAGGCTATCACCGTATTTTTCGATTTCTCTGGCTTCGTCAGCAAGGAGAGCAGCTGTTCGCATCATCTCATGAGCAGAAGCTACTGTGGGGATGTATTTCTCGTGTTCTTTTTGCTTAAAACATCCTTTGATTGCTATGGGTGCGACCGCTGTTGCTATTTCGTAAGCTGCCATTGCCTTTGCGCGAGCGTAGGGATTAGTGAATTTCCCTGCATTGACAGCTCGCGAAGCATTAACTACTAAGGTTGGGACCTTCGGTTTTTTGCCTGCAGCAATACTAACAATGACTTCCTCTAACGCCTGTGTTACTCTACGAAGGGCACCTGTGGCAGCTAATACACGGATGACATCAGCATTAAAAAGTGCCATTTCTGTTGGGTCTAAAAATTCCCTACGTGCTCCAATCATGGAATCAGCAGGAAGTAAGATGTAACCATAACCTTCAGCGGCAAGGGCGTCCCGTTGATCTTTAGGTAAAAGATCTGAAAGGATAATGACAGGAATGCCCGCATTCTTCACCAGTTCTCGAGCTTTCGCCGGACCTTTTAGTGCGGCATTCGGGCTGGGGATTAATACAAGCTGAGGTTTCTGTTCAATAAGCAATTTCGCGCTACGTTCAGCCACTTCTTCGTTCATCTTGGCACCAGAGCCAACGAGAACGACATCGAAGTTTTCGCGTTCAGCACGTTCATCGAATAAGAGTTCGAGGAGGGGAGATGTCCCGATATTACCTAATTTCAATACACCAAGAAGAAAGGGAGTTGAACTCAAACTAAGACCACCATTATGTGTGTTATAGATGTAGCTGGTTCTGTCGTGGTTACATGACAAAAGTGTTTAGTTTCAAGTGAGAAAATCGAATGGAAAAGGATTTGAAGTGATTATGGGTTGACTTTGGGAGCAGCGATTCGTCGGAGGCGGTCAAGGCTTTCAGCTTCGATTTCTTCATGAAGGAACAATTTGGCAGCAATCATTTCTTCGATAAGATTTTGCCCTTGTTCGC
Organism: Candidatus Odinarchaeota archaeon; assembly: GCA_048885185.1. GTDB lineage: Archaea > Asgardarchaeota > Hermodarchaeia > Hermodarchaeales > Hermodarchaeaceae > Hermodarchaeum. Next base: position 27,055 of record JBHLQC010000009.1, read on the forward strand.
TCCGAGCAAGGACGGTTGACCATTTTCCAGGAGTACCAGCTCCACCAACAGAAACATCAGCAAAGTCCGAAGCAAAATCGTGGCAATAATGACACCCAGGATCCACCCAATCTTGGGCTTCCTTCAAGGGAATCTTCAAGGATTCTTTAGCATCCCGGGGGTAGACGAGGAGCTTTCCTTTGATGTCAAGTTTTCTAAGATTCTCCAGAGGAACACTCAGATCGTCCACGATTTTTTGTTGCATCAGTTCATCGAATTTGAAAGTTTCACTACAAAAGAGTCCGACGGTAAACACGACAGTTCGATCAATCCGCTTCAGTGGGGCTAGTCGCATACGTTGCACCGCTTGGATATGGCATGGTGTACCAACCACCGCAATCTGTTTCAGTTTGCGTTCTTTGATTGCCTCCTTTAGTGCCACGAGATTCGGTGACCGAGTGTAGCGGGATTTTGAAGCGGCCACGATTTCCTTTCTTGTTGTTGCCACTTGGGGTAAAGGATGCCATGGGTTTTCCGGGTCAACTCCAGAGATGACGGCACCTTCAATCTTACCTGTTTCTAAAAGATGGACAAGCATGCCAGTTACGATTCCACCGTCTTGCGCACGTTTACGAATTGTCTCGTCAGCATTTCGAAGTGCGTAAGCTTGACGGTAAACACCGAGTGCAGGATCACGTGTCGCATCCTTCCCAAAGACTTCGGTATAGATGGGTCCATAATCATCAATCATCCTTGGACAGGACTTCCAACAGAATTCACACTTATTGCACTCCTTTACCAGTGTTGGTCGAAGGTGTTGTAGTTCGATTGCGCCGATGGGACATGCTGCTTCACAGCCACCACAGCTACAGCATTTACCAGCATCAATGACATTTGATTCTAAGTGCTCGAATCCAAGTTTCTCAGGCTTTTCCTTACTCAACGGAATCACCAAATTTTAAGAACATATTTTGTAGACACAAAGGATTTCTGTCTACTTAAACCTGCCATCCACACCAGCCATTGAGGAATAATGGACTTGAGGCTAGTCCAGTTGGGTTATCTTAGGTTCCACATGAACCTTGCTGGAAATGGATCGGGAAATGTGACAGTATTTTTCTGTCAGTGTAATAGCTCTTTTGAGCTTTGAAAGATTAGAGTTCTTTGGCACAGTGATCTCCATTGTGATGTAGATGTCCGTGAATTGCCAGCCTCCTTCTGGATGCTTACTTAGTACTCCACGCCCAGTAACTTGATGAGCCACCAGTGTTTGTTTCATTCGTTTCATCATACTGGCAAGAGTGGTAATATAACAGCCCGTCACTGCTGAAATGAAGAGATCATGAGGGGAGTATGCATTTGGTTTGCCTTCCCACTGAGAGGGGGAGGTGAGTGGAAGAGATGGTTTATCTTTAGGAGTAATAGTACCTTCTTTTCCACTTATCCAAGTGCTACTTGCATTGAACTCGTGGAATTCAACAGGTTTGTCACTCATGTTAGATCATCGGGGAGCCCTGAATTGAATTGGACTTTTAGCTGTTCGGGAGATTCAAGACTTCACCAAGATGCAACAGCGAAAATTGTATTAGGCAGCCCGTTAGACACAATCATATCTCCCAGGATGTTTCAGGTGAATCACACATGACTGGCAGTTTCGCAAACATGGATCCATTACAAGTGCAGAAAGGCTATCGTGACCCTAGACTCGCCCAACAAGCTGCACAAAAAATCAAAGAGCTCGCTAACGGCGAGACCTACAAATTCATGCACCTGTGCGGCACTCACGAATACACCATTACACACTCGGGAATTCGCCAGCTTCTCCCAAAAAATGTCGAACTAATCGCAGGACCTGGTTGTCCTGTGTGTATTTGCCCACCAGAAGATGTAGCGTTAGCCATTGAAATAACACAGCAACCAAACGCACTCTTGACGACTTATGGCGATATGATGCGCGTACCTGCTGGAGATCTGGGTTCTTTGAATCTAGTTCGCAGTAAAGGTGCTAGGGTCCAAGTCGTGTACAGTATGATGGATGCAATTATTGCCGCAAAGGAAAATCCAGACAAGGAGGTAGTACACTTTGCCATTGGTTTTGAAACCACTACGCCCCCAACTGCTGCAGAAATCCTGGGTGATCCTCCAGAAAATTTTAGTGTCCTAGTTAGCCATCGACTCATTCCACCCGCAGAGGTTTTTCTTCTTGAACAAGGTGAAGTGGGACTGCATGGGTTCTTACTGCCTGGTCATGTTTCTGTGATAATTGGAGTTCAGGGCTACGTTTCGATTTCAGAGCAATATGGAGTTCCTCAAGTGGTGGCCGGTTTTGAACCCTTGGACGTATTATTAGGACTGGTTATGCTTTTACGACAAGTGAAGGATGGAAGGGGAGAGGTTGAGAACCAGTATACCCGAGCTGTCACCTACGAAGGCAATGTGAAAGCTCGAGAGATGATTGACCAGGTGTTTCAGCCTGTTGATGCTCGATGGCGAGGAATCGGACTAATTCCTGAATCGGGGCTTGCATTACGTGAGAAGTACATGAATTTTGATGTCCGGACGCGATTCGATATCGAAATTGAGCCACAAAAATTTGAGATGCCACCAGGATGTAAGTGTGGTGAGGTATTACGGGG
>JBHLQC010000010.1:0-24983 GCA_048885185.1 Candidatus Odinarchaeota archaeon
CAGCCACCATCGGGCAATTAATGAAACGAGTTTAGTGAACAGAGGTCGGACTAACACGTTGATAACCGCAATGATGGCGACAGCGATGTAAACAACCCCGAGCATCGTAAGGAGATCACTTGAAAAGAAACCAATTCCAGCATACAAGAAGGTGGTAACTAGTAAACAGACTGCATCTAGGTTCCAAATGAGGATAAATCGCCCCATTCTAATATTGTATCGTGGTTGCTCGTCCATTTGCCAAATCAGAAAAGCCCCAACAAAAAAGATGTTGATAGCAAGGATTCCGAAAAAGAGGCTTAAAGCTAGGTCCATGAAGTTAAGAGGACCAATTGGCTGAAAGGGGAAAAGGACTCTGTACACATAACTGACTATTCCTCCAGTGATAGCGAAAATGGAGACAGCCACTCCCAGAGTGATGGCCCAGGGTTTCTTGTACGCTGTTCCTAATGCAACTATCATTCCAACCAACGATACGGTTGTGAGGACAGCACCCAACAGAGTAAAGCCATTGACAATGAAGGGAACGGTGAGTCCTACATTTGTAATTTCGTTGATAATCGCAACATAGAGATCGGGATCATTTGTATGTGCGTAAGTTAGGAGTTCATTAAAAAGCGATGAAAGACCCGAGATGAATACTCCTAACATCGCAAACCCGAACATCAATACAAAGTCGATGCCAGCGAAAATCCGTACGATTCGGGGTGCCAGTATAACTTCGTGCACTTTTTTCTCAGTCAGTTATCCCACCTCGCGTCTAGTTTGCAGTGTAAATGTTAAGAGCGCGTTTCTTCCTTTTATGTCATTTTCCGCCTTAGGAAATGAGATGTTCTTGTGAATCTGCGAAAGCTATTTGTGGAGAATGCCCTGACTTGCATCAAGTTTTATGTTTGGTGAGCTGAGTATGAAGGGTTGGACTGGACAACTTCTACGCGTGAATCTTTCGAATAAAGAAATAACCACTGAAAAGTATCCAAAAGAATTTGCGTTGCAGTTCGTGGGGGGTCGTGGATTTGCGGCAAAGATACTCTGGGACGAAGTGCCAAAGGGTACAAACCCCCTTGCACCAGGGAATAAGTTCATTGCTGCTGTAGGACCCCTATCTGGATTGGCAATGCCGAATGTTGGAAAAGTTGTTGTTGCAGCAAAAAGCCCCTTGACGGGTGGATATGGAGATGGAAACCTGGGTTCGCATTTTGGTTCCCAATTACGGCGAGCGGGCTATGACGTTTTGGTTGTCGAGGGGAAGGCCGAAACACCGTCCTATGTTCTGATTCAGGATTCTGAAGTAAACGTACTAGATGCTGATAATCTTTGGGGGAAAGGTGCGTTTGAAGCTGAACAGAAACTCGAAGAGACCCATGGTAGGAGTATTGGAACATTAATGATTGGTCAAGGAGGCGAACACCTCGTCAAATATGCGACCGTTCGATCGATGATGGGGCGAGCAGGAGGACGTCCAGGTATGGGTGCTGTAATGGGTTCAAAGAACCTGAAAGCTTTAGTCGCAAAAGGCTCCTCTACACCTGAACTGGCTAATCCAGAAGCATTTCGTCAACTAGGTCGGGATGGATTCAAAGATATTCGTGAAAAGCCAGGCTACGATGAATGGATGACCCAAGGTACTATGCTCATTCATGCATGGTGTCAAGAATACAGCGTTCTCCCCAGTTACAACTTTCGGGAGGGCCAATTCGAACATGCCGAAGCTCTTAGTGGCGACACCATGGAGAAGATAAAGGAAAAAACACGAGGATGTCCCTCTTGTACAATGCAATGTGGTCACTGCATCAAGGATTCTGAAGGGCTCTCCGCTGAACTTGATTATGAGAACGTAGCACTTCTTGGATCTAACATTGGGATGCGGGACCTCCGAGAAGTCGCTACTTTAAATCGACTCGCAGATGAATACGGGCTTGATACTATTTCTTTGGGAAATACGATTGGCTTTGCTATGGAAGCATCAGAAAAAGGCATTCTTGATGAAAAACTCGATTGGGGAGATTTCCATGCGACACGGAAACTAATTACGGACATTGCATTCCGAGCAGATACCCTGGGAAACATGCTTGCCGATGGCACACAAATCATGGCAAAACAACTTGGTAAAAGTGCTCAGAATTTTGCAATGCAAATAAAAGGTTTAGAAATCTCGGGGTATGATTGTCATGCTGCTCCTGGAATGGCCCTTGCTTTTGGTGTCTGTTCTATCGGTGCCCATCATAAAGAAAGCTGGGTAATTACCCATGAGGTGGATGTAGGTCGGGAAACATACGATGAGAGTAAAGTCGATAAAATCATTGAATTGCAGCGGATTCGGGGTGGGCTGTTTGAACAGCTGGTTGGGTGTCGCTTCCCTTGGATTGAAGTGGGATTTGACTTGGAGTGGTATCCGAAGTATTTTGCTGCGGCAACAGGTCTGAAATGGACATTAGATGACTTCTGGGCACTTTCGGACCGTATCTATTCGTTAGTTCGTTCATATTGGGTTCGTGAATTTGATGGTGAATGGGACCGGTTGATGGATCATCCACCTGCACGTTGGTTTACTGAACCGCTATCTGTAGGTCCTCTATCCGGAACCAAGCTTGAGAAAGAGGGTTACGAGAAACTGCTTTCATGGTACTATCAGAAACGAGGTTGGGACGAGCGAGGAATTCCCACGAAGAAACGACTGAAGGAACAAGACTTGGAGTGGATAATCCCAGAGCTCGAAAAAGTCACCAAACTGAGCTAGTTGCAGATCATTCGATATTCATGTAGTATTGCAATTTTTAATCAGCAAAATGGATACGAAACTCGCAGGCCGGATCTCCTTGGAGGCGCCCCTTGGTTTGGGTGACTCGAGCAGTATAGGAGAGTTTGAGGTTGTCAATCCAGTGTTGAAGAAGTCCTTCAAGCATACCGGCAACAAGTTCACAATACCGTAAATCGAGGACGTTTTCCATAGTGTCTTGTTGACAGATTGGACAGAATTCCGTAGTCAGAAGGAGGGTGCGGTCATCCGAAAACTCTAGTTTGTCGGGTGGATGTCCTGTGGCAAGGCTCCAATTTCGTGAAAGGTATTCGTCAACACGGTTCAAGAATAAATCTGGGGACGTGGGAAAATAGTTCTCTGGGTGTTGACCATACCGACTCACTAGCCCAAGAAGAAGGGGAGTCGTCATATTCTTTCCCAACTCATGAAGAGCTCTTTCGATGGCCGTTGGATTTCCCTGGTGTTCCACAGAGAGGGATTCAACGAGCCGCAAGTAGAAAATCGGAAGTAAAGGTCCTGTGAAGAGAGGTTGTTTCTCTTTTGGAGCGTTGTCTTCAGAGGTCAAATTCTAACACCATTTATCATCGAGTTGATTATGAGAGATTATTCTTCATCAGATTCTTCAGATGGCGTATCAATTGGTTCTTCTTTTGCCTCCACTTTGGCAGACTTTCCTTTAGTGGTGGCTTTTACCCGTTCTTTGCGAGTTGCTTTTGCGGGGACTCGTTCACGGAGTTGGCGCTCTGCTTCTGCTAGCGGGCCTGTTGGAATTGTAGCAGGTAATGTGGGGGCTTGTCCTGTTAAACTGGCGATTTCTACTGACTTTTCAGCCCAAAGGACTTGGGCAGGATGGACACCTGCAACTCGCCAATAGAAGAAGCGATCCCAAAGCTTCTCTTCAATGGAGAGCACTCCAGCTGATAGAGAAACCAGATTTAGCCCCAGTCGGTTAAATGCTTTAGCAACAACACCTCTGACTTCATTTCGAATTTCAGCTTCATCGCGTAATGCGCTCATAAATTCATGCTCTGAGAATTGGTCTCGCATGACGTTATCAATGAGGGTTTTGAGATATTCGATAAGCTCTTGAGAGTTCATCGGAATTCGTTGCTCATGAAGACTCGTTATGAGTTTTCGGGAGTCATCGACGACAAACGCGTAGAGCAACCCATAAGGCTCCTGAAGCCGGATTGAACGTTTGTAAGTAATTTTTCCTTCAGCACCTTCAACGGGAATGTCATATTCTTCTCGACGCCATGATTTACCTGTCCAGGTCAGTCGAGCAAGATCTGATGTCTGTGTTACACCCGTATTGGCATAAACATGAACCCGACCTGTGTAAATGAAAACAACATTTGTCTTGTAACCTTGTCCACGCCAGCCTGTCTTGATTAGCGGTGACTGAAATGTTTCTATGGTGTATGGTGTTTCGCTGGGTTCCCAAATTTCGTACACTTTGAACTCTCGGTCCCCGTTATTGAATTCCTCTCCATAGGCACAACAAATCCAATCAGGGGGAACATAGATTTTCGCATCTTTTTCAAGAATTTCAATTTGCTCCATATCCCGTTCAAGATCTGGTGGATGATAGATGAATTGTGGAAGCCGCGAATCGGACTCCGTTACTTCAGTGCCTGAAGCCAGGATCCGTGTCACCGTTTTTCCTGTAGAAAAACCTCCAAACGCTGCAAGCCGTGTCAGTCGCCGGAATGCACGGATGGCTTGAGCACCCCGATCCTTATGGGGCGCTTGAATCATTTGGGTCCAGTAATTTTGACCTCCCACATCGCCAATGGGGATACTTGGGTGAGGTCCTAAAACTGGATCTGGAGCAAGTATGCAAATTGTTTTCGCCATAGTTGGAACCTCCTTCTCTTATCTGCGGTATTTTCTAACCTCATATAATTTCTGGTGTGATATTAGAAGCCTGTGATTTCATATCGGTCTCCTAGTTTTTCTCTTTTGGCTTCTTCTTCAGCTCGCCATTCTTCTATAAGCTGCTGAATTTTTTGTTGAAGAACATCAGTCGAAGAATGAGCAATCCACTCTTCTGATATATGCACATGGTCACCGCGTAGTGCGAGTGTTCGTGAGACTGAATCAAAATAGCCACCTTGACCCTTCTTTCCGAGAAACTTGACGAGCCCATTGAAGACCGTTTGGGCTTTCTTCGGATAGGCACCTAACATGCTTTCGGGAACCAATGTCATCTGTGTGTTGATACGTTGTCCGACCAAATTATAGATAGTTGATTCTGTTGTCTCTCCATGTTTTACACCGCTTTCGAGAAGCGTATAGAAGTCAATAGGCCCAGCGAAACATTGTTTGAAGAAATCATGACTCGTCCGCTGGAAGTCAAGGAGTTCACCGGTCGCTTTCACATACACAACTTCTTGAACTCCATCTGATCTCTCAATTGCTAAATTCATGTGTTTCTTCCATTTTGCGTAGCTATCCGGATGTTCCTGAATTTCAGGTAAATACACCAAAGGGATGTTGATGAATACTTTACTTTGTTTGAAGGCTTTTTCTAGCTCGCCAGCATAGGGTTCTGCAGGCGGGAGACCTTCGACTTCTGCAACAAATGCTACACGATAGCTGGTTAGAACGAAGTGACCATCTTGTCCGCGCACAAGCATAGGTTGCGCTCCTGCGCGAATACCCTTGGCAATTTTTGCCTTGGCTACCAGAATGAGAGTCTCTTGTTCCTTTGGTAAGATGCTCTTGGCCAGTGTGAGTTTTTCAGTTGGTTCCAGTTCCCATGTCAACGTTTATGACCATCCTTGCCACGATATCCTGATGTACCCTTATACTGATTCGATATTTGATTATTGTCCAAGGAAACGTTCCGCAAATTGGATGAATTGATTTAGAGTATCCTGTGAAATACTGGGTTGTACTGATGCTAGCGCATCCTGAAAGTGATTCATACTGACCTTTGAAGCGTCTGGGTTTTCACGGATAGCGGCTAGAACCGCTTTTCGACAGACATTCCCGATATCAGCGCCTGAAAAGCCTTCAGTCGTCGATGCCAGTTGATCTAAATTCACATCTTCTGTAAGGGGCATTTTTCGTGTATGGACTGCAAAGATTGCACGTCGAGCAGCTAGATCTGGTGGGGGTGTGAATACAAAGATATCAAAACGTCCTGGACGAAGCAACGCAGGATCAATGATATCAGGGCGGTTTGTGGCAGCAAGCACGACAACTCCCTGAAGTTCTTCCATCCCATCAATCTCCACAAGGAGTTGGTTTACTACTCGTTCACTTACCCGACTGTCAAATCCTGAACCACGACGAGGGGCCAGATTATCCAATTCGTCTATAAAGAGGATAGCAGGAGCTGCTTGCCTGGCCCTTCGAAAGATCTCTGCTATAATTTTCTCAGATTCCCCTACCCATTTACTCATAACTTCTGCGCCGCGCACACTAATGAAATTCGCTTGGGTTTCAGTGGCAACGGCTTTTGCGAGCAGTGTTTTCCCAGTTCCAGGTGGTCCAAATAAGAGGACGCCCTTCGGTGGATCGATGTTAAAACGTGTAAAAACATCGGGTCGACTGATGGGAAGTTCAACGGCTTCGCGAAGTGCCTGTTTTGCTTCCGCCATTCCACCAACATCATCCCATTGAACCATCGGAATTTCAACGGCGATTTCACGTAACGCAGAGGGTTCCACGACCTGTCTTGCTGCGCGGAAATCATCTGCTGTGACTACGATTTGATTAATCAGTTCTGGAGGGATTTGCATTTGTTGTTCTTCAATCTGTGGAAGGACACGCCGTAAAGCGCTGAGTGCGGCTTCTTTTACTAAAAAGGCTAAATCTGAACCCACAAATCCGTGTGTATTGTGTGCCATTTGCTGCAGATCTACTGATGGATCCAAGGGCACTCCACGTGTGTGTACTTGCAGGATGTCAAGCCGTCCTCGTGTATCTGGAACATTGATCAAGATTTCGCGATCAAAACGTCCTGGTCTTCGAAGTGCAGGATCAAGAGCTTCGAGTCGGTTTGTTGCAGCGATGACAAAAACCTGGTCACGATTTTTGAGACCGTCCATTAGGGTTAGAATTTGAGCAACGATACGGCTTTCCATTCCGCCGGTTTCACGCCGTGATGCTATGGCGTCGATTTCATCAATAAAAATAATGGCAGGTTTGTTTTTCTCCGCTTCTTGGAAAACGTCTCGTAGGTACTTTTCTGATTCGCCATAATATTGACTGACAATTTCGGGACCGTTAATTGTTCGAAAATAAGCTTCGCTTTCTGTGGCCACTGTTCTTGCGAGTAACGTTTTCCCGCAACCAGGTGGACCATGGAGCAACACTCCACGAGGAGGTTCAATTTTTAATCGAGCAAACAATTCTGGATGTCGAATGGGGAGCTCGACGATTTCACGAATCCGATGAATGGCGACATCCAATCCTCCTACATCATCATATGTTGCAGTGGCAACAGTATCAACTTCTTCAGGAGCTTCTTTGAGAAGTTGGAGATCAGTACTCGCTGTAATTATGACATTCCCGGTGGGCACCGTTTTAGCCACGTAAAATTTAGCTTCGCCGAGGGCAAAAGCCGCTCGCCCTACGGCAATCACAGTATCTTTCTTGACTGGTTTATCCAGGAGATTGGATTTCAAAAGTGATGCCGCTAATTCCTGTCGATATTGTAGTTCTTCACCTTTCATTGGTGTTAACACAACATTTCTTGCGGGTTGTGCATTGGTTCCTTGTAGCGTAACTGTGTCACCTAAACGTACTCCTGCATTTAGCCGTGATAGTCCATCCATCTTGATGACGGCTCGATTTTGAATAGAAGAATCCCTAAGCGCAAGAGCACATACACTCTTTTTGCCGACTATTTCGACAACAGAACCGTCAGATATTTGCAATTGGTCTAAAATTGTTGGATCCACACGAACAGTGAAACGACCCACATCAACTGCGCTTGCTTCAGCAACCCGAACCGACGCTACGGTCACGCTAGTCTCACACCCCTATTTGATGAATCATGAGAGGGCTCATATAGACCACGCGAGTAGCATATTTAACTCCAGCCCCTGATAGAAGATATAGAGTCGAGAGTCTATGACCACCTCAAAGCCAATTTCAATACTTTTTGATGCCACGCATAATGAGGAGGTAGTTCTTCAGGAGCCTGAACTTTCCAGTCTGTGTCTTCTTTTAGAAAAGAATGGAATGAAGACCAGGTCACTTGATACATCGATCACGTTGGAAGAACTCACAAATTTCCAAGTTGTAGTTCTGGGTAATCCTCTGGAATCTGAATTAAAATCAAAAGAAATCAAAGCACTGCAATCTTTCGTTGAATCAGGAGGAGGTTTGCTGTTAATCAGTGGAGCAACAATCTTCGGGAAGGGGGGAGATTCAGCCCGGCTTACAAACCTGAATACCCTTGCGAAGAAATTCTACTTTGAATTTTCAGAAAAAGCCATTGGTCGTCAGTTAGAAGGAGATTCGTCTGATGCTGCAGCAAAAGACGAAATGCTAATGGCTGTTCCTGCAGCACAACATCCCCTTTTAGGAGGAATCAGCCACATTCTATTTACAACAAGTACAAGCATCAAAGCAGAGGACACCGCAACCCATCTTTTTCGAGTGGCAAATAGTCCTGGGACCCCAGCAAATGTCATTGCTGCTGAGTTGGACAAAGGGCGGGTCCTCGCAATGGGTGGAGCTACACCTTTCTTCAACGACTATGTTGGAATCAGCGACCATGAAGTTTTCATTATTCAAGCTTTTCGCTGGTTAGCGAGCCATCCGGTAGATGCCCCTGTAATTTCTTTGACTCCTGATACAGTAACGGGTGAGGTTGCTACTGCGAATGAAGCAATTGCTAATCTGCAAGTACAACTTGACCAAATTGAACAAGAACTAGCGGGTCTAAAGAAGGTCATCAATACGAGTTTGAAAGAAATGGAGAAGATTATTCGTCAATTTCAAGACGAAAAGAACGAGTCCTAGGATAGGCAGTTACTCTCGGGTTTGGGTTGTTGGAGAAACGAGTTGTTCGACGGTTATTCGTCGTTCTAACATTATGGCATGATGGTCCTGTAATGCTTGAAAGTCAACGATGACTTGAAAAAGTGGCTGTTGGAGGACGATCGCAAGTTCTTCGAGTGATCGATTATCATCAATGGCGTCCAGGAGAGGCTGGAGTGCTTGAGGGAGAGAGCTTTGGGGGAAAGTGTGAACACGAACGGGAACATAGCGCTCTGACACCGCCAAGGGTCGAAACAATGTATTAATTATCGGACCAAAATCTCGGAAATGACTGAGATCACCGAGCCAATTTTCTAATAATTTCTCATGTTGCATTTCAACCATGGTTATTAGAGTACGCATTCGTTGCCGGATCACGGGCAAATCATGGGTTGAAAATGCAGCTGCATAGATGTTTTTTCCGTATTCTAAGAGAATCTTGACATCCTCTCGGTCGATAATTCGTAAGCGACCATCCTCTCTTTCCAAGGATTTCAACTGTTGCCCATCATCAGATATACGTCCCACAAGATCTGATAGAAACATGCTCACCGCTGAGAGGAACCCTGTAACAAGGTCGGGTTCCATATTTTCAATTTGAAAGTCCTTTTGGAGCAGAGTACGTCCATCTCTGTAAACAACATAGAGACTATACAATTGGGCCATTCAACTTCACACGAAATGTTTGTTCTGTGATTGTTTAACATGTCTAATGGTATCTTAAATAGGTACTGAGCTATGTGCCACATCATTTCTCTCATTGAAAATTACCAGGTACCTCGTCGGGCAATCGCGCGTATTTCGCTGATGATTTCAGTGGGTGTCGTCAGTTCATCGCCTAGATAGGTGCGTCCTGATGTGATGAATGCCATATAGTAGCCCAAAAAGGGAATCAACTTGTCTTCTTTGAGCCCAACTTCGATGATGCTTGCTGTGTCGAGTTCTTTAGCACGTTGATGAAGCCAATCAGCAATTACTTTGTGGTGGCGTTTTTGTCGAATGGGGAAGAATTCGTGATGCAGATTAATGGTTACCAGTGGTATACGGTCTTTTGCTAGGAGATGGCATTGATGGAGGACATCAGCCACTGCTTCGGGAAGTCCAAGGTCAGGGGTATCCGATTTGCTTAGCTGAATATTCGGGAGGTAGTCACTAAAGACTACAATGAGGGGAAGGGTCCCTGAGTTGCGGCGACGTTCGCGCTTTATGGTCTCATGTGCACGTTTGAGTCCTGCAGCTAGGGGTGTGTATCCGGATAGGCGGAGAGTCATGAGTTTTGCGACTAACCGTGTCCAGTTAGTGGTGGGGGCTTGGACTTCTGCTGCGCCCCAATCTTTTAGGGCTATAAGCCCGACGCGATCTCGAGTGCCTTCAAGGCAGTTTTTGAAGGCGATTAGAGAAAGCTGGAGTTTGTCGAAGTTTTTGAGCATGGACACGCTGAGGTCAACAACGAAGATTATGGTGAGTGGAGTTCTGCTAAGGAATCGTTTTTCGCGGACATCTTCTGGTTGAATTCTCACCCTAGGCGTTTGTTTTGTGCTAAGGTCGGTATGGATTGCTGCTGCCGATATTGTAGCAGGTAGATGGATGTTACGCGGAGACCCTTGAGGAATACTTGACCCCTGTATGACACCACTCTCCGCAAGTCGTGTAGTTCCGGTTCCAGCTCTTCGACCCACTTGACGGATAGACCATTTAGGTGCGCGTTGTCGTCCGAAAAATCGCGGTTCGAGTAATTCCTCTAGATGGAACAGCGGTGTGCCTTCATCTAATCGGATGAGCTTCGCTGAATCCGTGGGACTGGACGGAGGGGATTGCTGTGAAGGAGTCGTTTTGCTAGAAGATGAAGGTTTTGAACTCGTAGTTGCAGGGGCAGTAGACTCACCCTTATGTTTTGTAGGACGGATTTTTGTACCTGGATCCGGGGGTCGATCAGCTTGGGCTAGCGACGGCATAACTAAACCAGGTTTTCGTCGATAGCGCATTACACGTTCAATTAGAAACAACAAGCTAAGCGAGAGAATACCGCCGATGATGAAATTAACGGGAAAAATAAGAGTGCCTAAGATGTAGCCGAATGCCGCCGTCATCACTATAAAAGAACATATGAGCGCGGTGTATCCGCAGCGTCCAGGTGGTCCTCGGCTAGGCGGGGTTCCAAAAAAACGTTGGCCATCCTGACTACTGGATAGCGCGTGATGTTGCTTGAATTTGCTTGTAAGTTTCTTATGTACATCTTTAGTAACTGGATCTTTATCTTTGGATTTGGGATCGGATGTTGTTACTTTCTTTTTTGCCTCTTGAATGGTTGCGCTAATTTCTTCACGAGTTGGCGGTTCTAGTATACCTCGTTGCCGAGTCCGGTGGCTTAGAGCAAGAGCCGCTACAATTTCAATGTCCTCCGGAGTGACTTCTGTCCGCCCATCCAGAGCAGCGAACGCCATAGCAGTTTTGGCGATTACGATATCAGGACGAGCTCCATCCACTTGGAGGCTTGAGGTTAGGTTGGCGATTACTTCCATGACCTCAGCAGGAATTTGAACATCACTCATACGTTTTCGAGCAGCGACAATCTCCTCACGTAATTTGTTCTCTTCATCCAACCATTTTGCACTCATCGCTTTCGGATTACTTTCGAAGGCGATATTTAGTCGAATGATTTCGACTCGTTCATCAATTGTGAAAGGTCGTTGAATTGCTACGTGTAGAGGAAAACGATCCAACAATTGAGGGCGCAATTCGCCTTCTTCCGGGTTCATAGAACCAACAAAGATGAATCGCGCTGGATGGCTAATCGAAATTCCCTCGCGTTCAACTACATTGACACCCGTAGCTGCCGCATCTAAAAGCGAATCAACAATATGATCTGGAAGTAAATTGACTTCATCAACATAAAGAAGATTTTGATTGGCATCCGCTAGAATTCCCGGTTTGAGGGCGGAAACGCCTTCACGGATGGCCCGTTCAACATCCAAACTACCAACCACACGGTCCTCAGTGGCACTCAATGGGAGATTTACAACGCGCATTTTCTGCGTTACTGACGTGAGTTTTCGTTTCTTCTGAAGTTTTGCTGAACAAGCCTCACAAACCCCACTTGGATCATTAGGCGCGCAGCGAAACTTGCACCCTTTCACAACGGGGATGTCCGGGAGTAATGCTGCCAACGAGCGTACGATGGTAGTTTTTCCGGTTCCCTTGGGACCAGTAATAAGAAGCCCACCTATGTGAGGATTAATGGCGTTGAGTAACAGAGCAAGTTTCAACTCGTCATGGTTGACAATTGCTGAAAAAGGAAGGACAGTGCGATGGGCATCCATCTCTTCTGGTTCCAAGCTGTGAACCTCTACCACCCCTGTTCTTCTCCAGTTTAAAGAATTTTGGGAATAAGCACCACTCAAAGGAGTTTTTCCTACCAAGTGTGGATAAGTTATACAGGTAAAAAATTAAAGCGATTAGAGTAAAAGGTGCATTTCATGACACCTCAGACAACCAAGGATTTTCGCGATGGTCTAGCTAACGCATATCAAGCTGCTCGAAGCCATCTACGATATCTCTTAAAGGATTTAACACCTGAGCAGGCAGCAACAGAACCGGCCCCCGAGTCCCGGACCATTCTTTATTATTTAATTCACATTGCGAACTCAGAACTTTATTGGATCGCAGCATCAGGACGAAAAGTTGTTGTCTACGCTAAAGAAGTACCCCTCAACATTGCTATCGACCTTCTTGACGAAGTCCAAGATCGTATGCTACGCGAACTCAAAGAATGTTCGGATGAAGAGCTTATTTTTCAACCGCCAACCGAAGACGTTAAGCCGAGTCTTGGGTGGATTGTGTCCCGAATAACTCTTCATACGCTCTATCATAGTGGTGAAATCATTTACACGCGGTATGCCGTTGGAGGATCAAATTTACCCAACGATGAAGTCGAAGAGTCATGGAGTCGTATGATGGATGCAATGATGCACTTGATTTTCATGGCACAACAATAAGAACAATACGACAGCTCAACGCGTGTTAAAAATTGCTTTGAATATTATGTTGATTTTGTGAGCTCTGTAAATGCATCTTTGAAAATGGATAATGTTGTAGGATCATAAAGACAGAAGATTACTCGACGAAGTGATGTACTGTTTTCTTTGAGATAGGTAATTGTTGTTGAGAGAATTATCTTTGCAGCTCGTTCCTTTGGAAAACCAAAGATACCCGTACTGATCGCTGGAAATGCTATGCTTCGCAGTTGCTTACCGTCAGCCAAAGTCAAGGCACTACGAACCGCCTTGACAAGCTTCTGATCTTCATCACCGTCTCCCCAACGAGGTCCCACAGCGTGAATGACATATCTAGCTTTCAGGTTTCCCCCACTTGTTCTCACTGCAGTGCCGACAGGTGTTCCCCCTATGTCATCACATTCCCGTTGGATAGTGGGACCCCCACGACGGCGAATTGCTCCAGCCACACCTCCACCCAGTTGGAGCGATTCATTTGCTGCATTCACGATGGCGTCAGTTGCTAAATCGGTGATATCACCTTGGACGAGTTCAACGATGACTTTATTGATAACTCGCCGCATGCGCCTACACCCATTCGATCAACCACTATCCGCACAAAGCTTCGTTTTCAAGCTTAAAGGTTTCCCCTCCAAAAACCTTCACTACGGAAACACTAAGTTCTTCTTGAAGACCCTGTCTATTATTCCTATCTTGGATATCAGATATCTCGTAGAGTTATGGGAAAGAGATTACAGGACCCATTAGCCAGCCTGTTAATCCTGCCCATAGGATTAGAACCCAAGAGAGGATAATGAGACATAAACTGAATAACAATACGCCCAAACGACCAGGCGCTTTGACTAGGTTCAAGTGATCATCCAGATATGTGGTCTTGAAGGCCGCACGAACATAATAAACCGCAGCTACACCAAGAGGAACCCATATCAAATCTACAATGGTCCAAATGGTACCCGTTAAAATTGCGGTTAATCCCGCAAAGACTCCACCAATCATACCCCAAAGATAAAAGTCTGCTATGACGAACCCGGCAGTTTCCCATAGAGCACCAGTTACCATGGCGCTGATTTCCCCATATCGGCTTGAGGTAAATCGTCGACCTAGATAACCTACAACGTAAGCTTCGACACCGCGAACAGCTATGACACCGGGAATATACACTGCAGGTAAACCTGCGTAGGTGATAAGAAGACCTTTTCCAACAAGCTGACCGATAACTGTGACAATTAGACCGATTTCCGGGCCATACAAAATCGCTGTAGCAAAAATGAGAACAGAAGAAGAATCGATACTTCCCAATGGTGTTGGAATAACAATGCTCGCATAGGATAATACGGCCATAAGGGCGCTGAGGATTCCGATTGTTGCGACATACATTGATCGCGGTGATGGTATTTCATCCATTGTGGTTCCCTCTTATGGATTAATTGCGTTTTGCTATACGGGATGTATATAAGCCTTGTGTAGAAAGTGTAGATTCAAAAGGGAGGATTAATCAAGAACCAAAACGGTTCAAGCCACTGAGGGACTGTGATGTCTACGACTGCAGAAGGACTCAAAAAACAATTGGCAAGCAACATAAATTCATTATTGAGAACGCCAGGGTTTGCCAGACTTATTCCAGAGGTAGGGAGTAATTTTGTAGCGTGCCTTCCAAACGCCACTAAACTCTCCCAAGTTGCAGGTTTGACAGGCAGAATCATTATTGTTCGTGGACGACCACAGGCCGTGGGTGAAGTGGATTATGGATGGTCGCCTTTCATGGGTCGAGTGATTTTGAAAGCGTACAGCTTGGATGAAGACATTCGTTCAGCGATATCGTTACGGTTTTCCTCAACAATTACTGAAGCCGGTCGAAGGGCGAAGTTGCAGGTTGTAGGGTTTCGACTGCCTGAAAGGGCAACAATCCCTGATTGCATGACATTGACCGCATTATCACGATTGAAATTTGTACCCGAAGTGCTGTTCGATTGGGGGGCACATGGAATTGAACCACTCGTCGTTGTCTTTGGTTCGAACTCAAAAGAAGTAAGAGAACATGTTCAAGCAATTATTAATGAACTACCTGTGAATGAGTGAGGAAATCTTGTCATCTGTGCCACCCAATGATGCAACGCAAAAACGCGCTGTGCGGTCAGCTTTTGGAGCTTTAGCTCCCGTTTATGATACATGGTATCATACTCCGTTGGGAAAATATGTCTGGAGAGTTGAAGCTGAAGCAGTGCATGCAATGGTTCCTCCGAAAGTGAACGGTGTTATTGTTGATATTGGTGTGGGTACAGGAATGTCGTTTTCTCTCCTTCAACCATTTTCCTCCCAAATTGTAGGGGTGGATAACACATGGCAGATGGTTAATATTGCGTATCAAAAGTACCGAGAAAACCAAGAAGTGCATTTGGTTATTGGGGATGGAGAGAACTTACCCTTCCGAAGAAACGTTTGTGATCTCATAATGGGAATGACCGTGCTTGAATTTGTGCCAAACCCTGACCGTTTTTTACAAGAGGTGCACGCCTGCCTTAATCCAAAAGGATGGTTAGTATTAGGAGTATTAACCTCCACAAACCTATGGGCGTTGGAGCGTAGAATCCGAAGTTTCACCCAACCAGACGTCTTTAGCTATGCTCAATTTCCGAGCCCTTGGCAGTTGATCCGGAGGCTCTATCGGAATGGATTTTCTTGTGTTCGTTATCGAGGTGCCGTCTATGCGCCAACGTTTACACCCAAAAGGTGTTTAGCCGCCTTTTCTCGGCTGGACGGTAAATTGGGAATTCGATGGGTAAGTCGATCCTTAGGGGCATTTAGTGTCGTTCAAGCTCGTTCTGTAAAGACTAGGTAATTTCTGAAGTAAATCGTTTGTAGGGATCCTCTCCTGGTTTGAGTGGTTTGGATTTGTCGGGATATTCGATGATAATTCGTTTCTTTTTAGTAAACTGACCAATCACCGCGGCTTGTCGGTTGCAGACTTTTGCAGCCTCGAT
Source organism: Candidatus Odinarchaeota archaeon (assembly GCA_048885185.1). GTDB lineage: Archaea > Asgardarchaeota > Hermodarchaeia > Hermodarchaeales > Hermodarchaeaceae > Hermodarchaeum. The sequence continues at coordinate 15,756 of JBHLQC010000010.1, forward strand.
AATTTCGTTGGCAGATTCGATCGTGGAGACTATGAGAAAACTCCCGAAGGAAGAACAATGGAGGGGATCCCATTTCAGATATTCAAACAGTTGGATACCAATCTCATCCCAAGGAACAGCGTCATATTGAATTGAAATTCCAAAGCCCGTTGCCGTTTGCAGTTCCTTAAGCCCTGTGGCGAGACCTCCCTCAGCTAAATCATGTAAAAGTAACAAATGGTCTCGAGGTAGACTATTTACAACGGGTACAATAGAAAAGGGTGAAAGGTCCATGGCGAGAGCTTCTCGTTGTGAACGGGAGAGAATTGCATCAACATGTGAAGGTTCAACATTAGCTAGAAACCATAAGGTTTCTCGTGTGACGGGACCCACTGCGATAATGACATCATCGGGTTTGATTTCACTTGATTGAAACGGCTTGCCCGTAATGACGCCAAAACAAGTTGTGCAAATTAATGGAACTTGCAATCCATCATATCCACCGGTATGCCCGCCAACAACTTTGAGGTTGAGTTGGTTTGCTTCATTACCAAGTTGTTGTAAAGTATTGGTAAGCCAGCGCTCTTCAGTTTCAGGTGGATAGTAAATTCCCAGATTTAGAAATTGGGGTGTTCCTCCAGACATAGCCACATCAGTTGCAGAGTAGTGAACCGCAAAGAACCCGTAGAACTGGAGAGGAATACCAATTACTGGATCGGAGGCAACAACTAGATTGCCTTGAACTGTGGTAGTTGTATAATCCAGAGGAACCTTGCGAGGATCATCAATACGTGGTATGTGCGGAAACACGAGTCGTTCTAAATCAGGTAAATGCAGTTTACCTTTAGGAAGAGTCATGTTGATAGCAACTCCGTAGGTGATTGCAGCGTTTCAAGTTATAACGAATGTGGTAAAGTCGCTAATCCTACTCTAATGCATTTTGAGATTTTCTTCGTTGTCGGAGACGTGGTTCTAGGGCAATGAGGGCAGTAGCGAGGAGAATAAGTGCTGCACCAATAGCCTGCAAAGAGGCCACGGGTTGACTCAGGAAAATGACTCCAAAAATTACTGAACTTATTGGGTCTAACAGGAGGATGATAGAAGCTGCAGCTGCATCGATCCCCTCAACTCCGACGTTTGTGAGGGTATATGGGATTGCAGTAGAAATTAGCGCGAAACCTACAAGGAGAAGCCAAGTGTAAGGGGGAAGAAAGAGTTGAAATCCACTTACACGAGGATCGGTTATGAAAAGGCTGAGAATTAGCATGAGGGGACCCGTCCAGAGCATTGCGAAAAAGAATCCCCAGAAGGTGGTTATGGTGGGGCGATAGCCTTCTAAACTCCCCCATTTTCGTCCTAAGATCATGTAACAGGCTGCAAAAACCGCATTTGACAAAGCAAGAATTATTCCAGCAATGGGAACTGCAGCGACATAGGGAGTAATTGGAAGGGAGACTACTATTGCACCACTAATTGATAACGGTACGGCGATGAGGCGGATTGGTGTGAGAGATTCTTGGAGAAAAATCCGTCCAAGAAGCAGAGTAATGGCAGGATATAGATATGTCAGGGAGACAGCGATAACCACAGGTGTACCAATAGCAATGGCTGTTACGTATACAATGATTGACATGGCAATGGCGATTAACCCATAGATAACAAACTGAATCAGGTGCTCGCGACGAATCAGGATGTTCCGAAAGGCAAAAGTTATGCCTAGACCAATGAAGAGAAAGAATACGGTGAAAAGAATCCGGAAGAATGCTTGTTGTAAGGACGGGACACCCAGGTCGGTTAGATAAAACGCGAATACGGGGATGGTTCCGAAACAGATGGCTGCGATAACAAGGCTGAGATAGTTTTTGAATCGGGATTCTGTCATCAACACTCACCTTGTTTTTCCAAATGTTCTGGGTTGTATCTCATGATGTCTGTGGTTTAAGTAAGGATATGGCTTTGCCTCCTTTTCGTAGAGCTGTAAGATTTTGTTTCTCGAAGCGTCGTAATTTTGAGTCAGTTTTAATCGTTTTTTCCAAGAGACGTTTATCTACTCGGTCATCGACTGCAGCAAGAGCCCCAAGCGAAGCAATGCCCATATAACGCACATGTCCCAATTCCTCGGCGATTTGTCGAATTCCAATCTGGTAGATTTTTGTACCGTTATGATGGGGGAGATCGGCGAGTCCCATTTGCACTGTAGGTTCTTCAAGGATTTCCGATTCGATTAATAGAAAATCGCTACTCAAATCGGGGCTTATTGAACAGCATTTTCGGAAAGCCGGGGTTGACAAGACGAGGAGGACACTAGGTTTGTCAAAGCCAAGTTCGTAAATCGGGTCTGTAGAAATGGTTAGATCTGCTGTGCATGCGCCTCCACGGGCGGCTGCACCATGTGATTCAGTTTGGAGAACATGAAAGCCTTTCTGTGTGAAGGTTAAGCCTAGAATACGACTGGCTGTGACGACACCATAACCACCATATCCTGCAAAGCGAATTGTGAGATTCATTCTTGTAACACCTTTTATGTTAGCCCCAGAGTTCCTGAAGATTATCGATGAGGGTGGGTCGATGTTCTCTTTGAAAAACTCCAAGTTCGATTTCTCTGTCTTTGAAGACCATGTTATACCGTGGGTGTCCATTGGATTCCCCAGTTTTTTTGCCTTTGAAGGCTTTCAACATCCAAGCGCCGGGATATTGTTGGAATTGTTCTAATTCGTCAGAAGAAAGAGAGTTTTGATATTCAGTGAAGAAGCGAGCTGCGTAGGTTGGGCATTGAGCGAGGATTTCCACAAAGGCGAATCCAGGGTGCAGTATTGTCTCTTTTAGAGTAGATATGAGTTCATTGACATAGAAGGTTGTCCACCGGGCAACATAGCTAGCCCCTGCACCTAACATTAATTGGCAAAGGTCGAAGGGGGCTTCGGGATGTTGTGGATATGTTGAGGTTCGAACATGGAGTGGAGTGGTAGGTGCAGATTGTCCTCCTGTCATGCCATAGTTGAAGTTATTGACAAGGATCACCGTCATTGGGATATTTCGTCGAGCCGCGTGAATGAGATGGTTTCCACCAATTGCAGCCCCGTCACCATCGCCTGTGAAAACGATGACCTTTAACTTGGGATTCATAACCTTTGCACCCGTGGCAAAGGCAATTGCGCGACCATGGGTTGTATGAAGAGTATCGGCTCGAAAATGGGGACTGGGTATCCATGCTGAGCAACCAATACCAGAGACAGCAAGTAAATCTCTTTGACGAAGCTCCTTTGCTGTAACTAGTTCATCAACAGCTCGAACAAAGGAATTGAGGATAGTGCCATTTCCACACCCGGCACAAAAGGAGGTAGGGAGGTTGCGGAGATAGCGGTCACGATAATATTCTTGGGGATTTCCAAGCCTTGTTTTAGGGTTACTCATGCTGCATCAGCCTCCCGAATGCGTTTTAATATCTCATTCGAATGATGAACTTCTCCGGCGACCTTCGGCACACTCTCAACATTTGCGTGGCATGCAACTCGAGCGATTTCATTGACCATCATGCCCATATTCATTTCCACAACAAGAACACGGTGAACATCTTTCATGAGTTCAGATAGGTGTATTTCTGGAAGTGGCCATAGTGTTTTCAGTCGGATGAACCCGACAGCCTTTCCTTCCTCTTTGACTGTTTGAACGGCTTGATAGGCAGGTCGTGCAGCTGCTCCAAAACTTAGAACTACAGTGTCTGCGCCTTCAAGATTATATGTTTCCAAATCCAGCTTTTCTTTGCGTAACATTGCACCTGCTGCCTGGTTCTTTTCGAAAATCCACTTGATGGTGGCGCGGAGGAATTGGGGAGAGTAATCGCGAACACCAGTTGGTCGATGGGCAGATCCTGTGACAAGGAGATTGTGTCCATCACCAAAGCGTGGCATTTCATAACGTAGGAAAGTCTCTTCAGGACGTGGATGTTTTTTCGTCAATTTTTCGCGGTTGACGATTTCCATCTCGCCGGCTTTCGGAATTTTTAGGGGTTCACGCATGTAACTGATTTCGCCATCTGTCATAATGAGTGTCGGTGTTCGGAAACGTTCCGCGTAGTTGAATGCGTGGATTGTGAAATTGAACATTTCTTGAACAGACCATGGACAAAAGGCGATGGGAGCAATATCACCGTGTGTGCCATACCGGGCTTGCATAATATCTTGTTGACCTGGCATCGTGGCTTGACCGGTACTTGGTCCGGATCTTTGAGCATCAACAACGACCAGGGGAGTTTCTGTATGGTAAGCGTAACCGAGATTTTCCTGCATTAAACTAAAGCCGGGTCCTGAAGTGGCAGTCATGGTTTTACCACCTGCCCATGAAGCACCAATGATAGCCGCTATCGAAGCGATTTCATCTTCCATTTGAAGATAATATCCTTTCACTTGTGGGAGGCGTAAAGCCATGTGCTCAACAATACTATTAGCGGGAGTTATTGGATAGCCAGCAAAAAAGCGACACCCAGCATGAATTGCACCTTCCGCACACGCAGTTCCTCCATCAACAAAATGTACACCGGGTTTCATTCTTCTTCCACCTCAACCATGATTGCGGCATCTGGACATCGTTTTTCACATAGCCGACAGGCCACCCCCTCCTTTCCTCGAACAAGCATGCACCGCGTTTCGCCACCCTCAATAAGACAGGGACTATGACCACCCCAGGCGGTAGGCTCATCCTCTTCTAAGACCTTTGTTGGACAAAAGAGGATGCAAATTTCACACCCCTTACAGAGATCCCGATTAACAGTAATCTTGACAAGCCGTGTGATGTTAAAATCCCCCTAAAATCGATTGGGAGTGAATTCTCAGCGCTGGTGAATTGGTCTGACTACCTAAAGTTTTATGGAAAGACAACACGAACACCACCCTATGACAGCTGCTTCTAACAGGCGCCTCCCACGCTGGCTTACTGCACTTTTCATGTTCATAATAATCTTCGCACTCACCGGACTTACATACTTCATTGATATTTTTGGAGCCCTTTACTATTATATTATCATCCTTCTTGCTATTGGGCTCTGGCTTTACGTTGACAAGCAACCTCCAGAAGAAATCGGTGTAAAGTTTGACCGCCATTGGTTCCTGCAACTCATTTTTGGATCAATATTAGCCAGCGTTGTGATTGGACTCGTTATTTTGTTTGAAGCCCTCATGGGGTGGATCACTCTTACTCCATACTTCCTGTTCGAATCACCTTTGTTCATCGCAGGGCTATTAGCAGTATACGCTATCAATCAAGGTGTTGTCGCCTTTTCTGAGGAATTGGTGAGTCGAGGATACCTTCAACAGAATCTGGCTACCCGAATGTCCACACCCCTAGCTATTCTTATTACGAGCATCATGTTTTCCTCATTTCATGTATGGAGTATGGTGTATTACGCAATTCCGCTCATTAATGCGAGTATTATGTTCTTCAACATCCTCCTTGGCGGAATAATGTTTGGCATAGCATTTGTGTGGACGCGAACCCTCTGGTTGCCTATGGGTCTCCATTATGGCTGGAACTTCATGCTGTATCATATCGCTGGATTCAGAGAGGAAGGGCTTTTTCAAGCCCACAATGTAGGACCCGATATTTTGACAGGGGGAACCGTTGGACCTGAAGCGGGATTAATGGGCACCCTCGCTTTCGTTTTTCTCATCATCATTATTTGGATCTGGGCAAGGGTTTCTGATGGCCAACTCATGCGAACATTCGACCGTAAACACCTTCTCCTGTTTTTCTTTGGATTCTTAGTTGTAGCAATTCCAGTCGTGATTGGTGTACTGGCTGCAAGGTTTGTATTGGTACTCGTTTTTTGGTTCATATTCTTGATTCTTTTTTTGCAGGTATGGGAAAATCGTATCCTGTGTAGTCACTGTCCTTATTATGCCTCCGAGGGGCGGATTCTGCGGTGCCATGCAAATTATGGGCTGTTAAAACTCTGGAAGTATAATCCAAGACCGATGAGTTTGTCAGAACAGATTCAGATGATTATTGGTGTCAGTATTCTCATCGGCTTCCCTTTTCCGTTCCTCATCTTGGGACAACAGTGGCTCTACCTAATTCTTGCTTCTCTGGGAGCCATTGTCTTTGGAACGATTCTATTTGGTTGGCTATGTCTCAGGTGTGTGAATTTTTCCTGTCCTTTTAATCGAGTGCCAAAGGACGTAGTTGATGGCTTTCTTAAGGAGAATCCGAAGATGCGAAAGGCCTGGGAGAATAAGGGCTATCGACTAGGTCCAAAGAAAGAATCAAGCTAGCCCTTCTGAAAACGAAGTGCAAGCTGTGCTACTCGCTCGCCAACTAGCTGGCTATTTCGAACTGCAACTTCATCTTTGGGTGTGCCCCGCCATGTGAAGCCTTCACTTTGGAGACCGGTCATCCCTGCCCAAGCCTCTGTGACAGGATTGCCCACACCACCTGCAACAATCATACCTTGTGCTAATGAATAATTGACAATTGTCTCAGCAGTAGTTTCCTGACCTCCATGCCGAAGACCAGCAGCAACTATCACACCCACAATCTTGTCTCGTAGCCGGTGGTCTTGCATTTTGTAGGTTCGAGAGCGATCAATTAGATTCTTTAACAATCCAGGAACGGTTCCGAAATAGGAAGGACTTGCAAAGATGATGGCATCGGCAGCTTCCATTCTTTCGAGGATCTTAGGCATATCATCTTTGGCATCTTCTGGACATGGTTTTTTTCGCACGCAGTTGTCACAGCCAGTACAGGGCAGGATTTCATGGTCAGCTAGACGAAGAAGTTCGGTTTTTACTGATTTCGTTCCTTCTGCCGCTTCAAGGGCTTTCCCAAGAAGGAATTCCGAACTGGATTTTTCCTGTTTGGGGGATCCACAAATACCCAACACTTTGATGGTCATAGAATCACATTATTGTGCTAAAGGGTAATAACTGCTATGAATCCTCCCAATAGGTTTCCGGTGTGTGTTGAAAGAAGTTAACGAATTGGTTTCCGACGAAGAAGTTGCTCAATCCGCCGAAGATCAGCAGGCGTGTTGACGTTTGTAAATGTCCGTAGTTTAGAATCAAATCTTTCAAGGGCGGTTGTCGAAAGAAAAATCACCCGACCAATATCCTCGATAAGACATTGCATCCGAGGTTGCTGTTTCTCCAAACAAGAAGTGGCAATCTTTTGAGCCACGGATGTATCAAATATTGAATGGAGTGGCTCCACCCATCCATTAGGCCATCGGGGAACTGCAGCATGATGATTTTCAATCATTCCCCACATGATTTCGAAGTACATCGGATGAATAAGAGGAGAATCACAAGGGAGCAACTGCGTGAATGGATACTTTGCATGGCGAAAGGCCGATAATGCTCCAACCAGCGGACAACGATAATCAGATACAACATCAGTAATAATTTGCTCTTCAGGAAAGTGATTCGAAAGAGCATCACGATCTTGGTCAGAGTGCACAACGATGAAGATTTCACTTGCGTAGGCTTCGCTTGCATCGACGACATGAAGGAAGAGAGGTTTTTCGGCAACGCGTGTGAGGGCTTTGGATTGTCGAAACCGATTGCTTTCCCCTCCAGCTAAAATCGCGACACTCACAGGTTGCATACTAAACCAACTTATTCACAGCGAATTTTGTATTCACGGCGCATGAATTTCTTCTCAAACTTAAAGTTACTGATGAGATGAAATCCATTCACATTCAAGTAGTTTGAAGAGAATAAAAGACGTATATTCATCCAGTATTAGTGTGTTCACTCATCAATAATATCAAAAAATGGTGGGGAAAAAGTGAGTGGTCTCCCCTCCTAATCTGGTTTAATATTCACAAATTACCCTATAAATTGAAAAACGGGGAACATAGAGGATGGAAAAATGAATTTGATAACCTTAATAGCATTATTTTGAGCATAAAAATCCTTAGAGAATTAAAATCGCTGAAACAAGAGAAAATAAGAGATAAAACGCGTTTTTATGTTGTAACAAATAGAAAAATATACACTAAAATAGGTTAACATGACATAAAAGTCGCTATAGCATTAAACTCACTCCTTTCGACCCAAGCCCTCATTGTATTCTGCGAGGTTTGATAATGGCTGTGATGGTAAAAGAATCGTTGGAAATCATTGAACAACGGATTCTTTCGCGTTTGAGCTTAAGGGAAAGGAATCAGAGTACCAGTTTACTTCGCAATGCAGTTCTGTTCATTAAACAAATGCGGGGAGAACGACTCACCGAGGAAGAGAAGAGCTATCCAGCTCACAAGCTGCTATCACATTCTGAACATTTTGGAGGAAAAGAAGCGGCAGAGACTTTAGCCTTTCGACTAAACCTAATTGACCGTTATCAGCTTCAGAATGCGAATTACATTGAACAAATTTTAACTCTTGATTATCCATCAGCTTATGGAAAGAGGTTCACTGCAAGAAAAGCACTCATCCTCCGGGAGCTTTATGAATCTCCTACAATTCCGAAATATAAACTTGCGAAAAAAATCGGTACATCTTCCCGAGTAATCACTCGGGAGCTTAACGAATTGCAGCATGAATTCGCCTTTCAAATAATAACTTCTGCAGATCCGCATAAGTTTCGGTTAATCAGTCAAGGCATTCTATTCCGTGCGAAGTCTGCAAAGCACTCAGAGCGACTTGAGAACTTGCTTTCCAGTCAACAAGGTTTCAACCGGACATATCAGTTAGATAGAGATATGCTTCGAGGTGTCATAGTATTTCGCTATCCGAATCAGCAGAAAGCTCATCGTATGTTTGAAGAACGAGTTCGCGGGCTTCAAGATGAATTTTTCTTGGATTGCTATCTTTTCCAAGCTACAGGTTTTTATTATTGGCTTTCATTTGCGACATATGATCCAGAGATTAATGCCTTTTCATTTGACCCAGAAATCGTATCTGAAGCTCCATTTACTTACATCAAACAACATATCAGTACTTTATCTCAACTTCAGGGATGTGATTATAGAGAACCTATCCGATTTGATCAGGCAGATTTTCTCCTTGCTCATTCCTTATACTCCACTGGTTATTTAGGACAAACTGAATTCAAACAAAGACTTCTAAAACAGCATGGTTTTGATTTTTCAAAGAAAACGATTTGGAGACGTGAACAACGACTACGAAGGGAGGAAGTAGCGACTCCACTCATTGATGTGCAAATCCCCGGATTTGATGAGAATATTAGTTTCATTGTTTTTGGTTCCCGCCAAGCATGTGACACGATTCGCGGAATTCCAGCTTTTCTCCCATACGG
>JBHLQC010000011.1:0-23175 GCA_048885185.1 Candidatus Odinarchaeota archaeon
GCGATAAATATTGCACAAGTGTTGTGTCCATGATTACGAGGGGAATTTCCCAAATATCGAGAAAGTGGCTCTTTTTGAGATTGAAAGGTTGGTAAGGGTGACACATACCGTTTCGAAAGCCCAAGGCATCATGATAGCCAAATGAAGTGTCGTATTTGAAGCCAGCTTTCTTAAGTAGCTCCCAAGTTGTCGGTAGTTCAAAGCGTAGGTAATGATTACGATATCCCACTACTTTCTTTCCGAGAAGTTTTTCCAATCGTTCTTTTTCACGTTGAATTAGATCTAGATTCCCATAGGCTAAGAGACTGCCATGAAGTCCGACTTCGAATCCTTTCTCAACGATCAATCCCAAGGTTTCTTCAAATTCTTCAATTTTGTAAATGAAATCCACAGCAGAGTCATCGTGGGCTAGAAAGAAAAAGCTGGACGTAGCATCATATTTTGTTTCTAAATCGATAATCTGGGGGATATTCCGGAGAATTGTGGATTTACGGTTAATACCAGCTGCTAACCATTTGAAAGCACTTCGTACTTCGAATTTTTTCAAACATCGGAGAGATGAGCGAAGGCTATCCCCCCTTGGAAAATAGAGATAATCAATATCATGTGTAAGGCAGATACCAAAATTTTGGTCACCGGGAAATTTTACATCTAATCCATTTTTTAGTAAAAAATCTGAAACGGCTGGGCGAAGCACATCCCGGTATTTTGATGAAGCGAAAGAAAAGCGACCATATTGATCCAGTTGGTGGGGCTCGTATTCCTCTTCTTTTGTGAACTGATGCCAAAGTGTTTCATCTGATTTGCGAAGAATCTCCAGAAGGCTCATTCATGATACCTTATGGCATACTCGACACTCTAGCTTCAAAAATCTTGCAGAAGTTACTTTGTTTTTCCTGTAATTCTCTTATTGACCAATAAAATCAGAAAGCCAGTAATTTGAATATTGAACGGAGGTTATTGAGAACCCACGAATGTGGTCATTACTTTCACAAATTCAGGTTTGATATCGCGCAATGAACAATCTGTGACCGTTCTCCTACTGAAAAACAGTTTGAGAAATTGTCGAAGATTTCTGAGCCTATTAGGAGCGTGAGAGAGATATTGCATATTGTAGGGGAAAAGCCAGAGAATTGTCAACTGATTCTGATAGGAATAACAGGGTTCAACGTCCCCATTCATCGCCAGATCATACAGTAGAGAAGGAAAGTTGAGTCCAGCCTTAATAGATAGTTCTAGAGTGCCCCAAAATTTCGGATTGATTTCCATAAGCTTAGGTTGATTTTTTTCATCTAGCTTGAATTCGACTTGGGCTAATCCGTGCCATTTAATTTTCTTTAGTAACTTCAAAGCTAGTTGTTGAAGGCTAGGATCATCTATTGTCTCGTTTATTATTCCCGGACCGCCTTCTGGTGGCCATGTCCATACTCTTCGTTGTGTTAGGGCCGCTCGTGGTTTTCCCTGGTTGAACAAAACGCAGACATCGCGTATTTCACCGGGCACATATTCTTGAATCAAAGGTTTTGTTTGTTCTTCAATTAAGGAATCACCGGAATAGCTTTCAATTTCCCGATATTTGGCAAGGAGGTCAGTTTTTGACGTCGCAATTCGAACACCCTTTCCGACCCCCGATCCTTTTCTTCGTTTAATGACAGCAGGGTATTGAAGTTGCGCAGAAAGCTCGTCAACCTCTTGAAAGGAGTTGGGAAAATACGTTTTGGGAATGGGAATTCCAGTCTCTTCAGCTATCTTCACTGTTTTGGATTTGTCGTGAGCTTTTACTAACACGTCATAGTCAGCTATTGGTACTTTTACTAGAGGGAGAAACTTCGATTTGTAAAATGAAATGGGTACTGTTGTGTCGACACCAACAGGGAACAACACTCCAGGTTTAGTCTTTTTGAGAATGGCGAGTAGACTTTTTATGAATGCTTCAGAATTCTTCAGAGGGTTTTGGTACAGATATCGATGTTTCCCATATTTGGAGTAAAATGAAATTGCGGTTGGTTTACTACTTGTCACAATTAGCGGAATTTTCCTTTTGTGTAGGGATCGAATAGTGGCGAGAGTGTTTCTGTAGTGTGCGTTAGTGACAAGTACACTCATGGAAATAACAGGCACTACCACGCTTATAAAAAGGAATTGAATGACTTTTGATTTTCAGATTTTATTGCTTGTCTGTGCCACAATATTTCTTGATTATTGAGACAACCCGGTCCGTCGCTTTTCCATCATTGTGGAATGTGTGATTATAGACGAATTTTGATCGGTTTGTCAGTACTTGGTGAATAGCTTTTCTATCGAATAATGCTATGTTGAAGCTGGTAACCAAGTCTTTGGCGTCATAGACTCCGAATGCGGCGCCTTCTTTGACCCAAGGGAGTATTTCAGGCAGGTTTGAAATGTTTACAACCATTACAGTCTTGTCGAGAATAAGGGCTTCTAAAATTGTCGTGGAGGTTACAGAAACAAACAAATCGCAAGCATGAATTGCAGCAAACGTTTCAGACTGAGGAGGCAAAACTACTGCAGACACACCCCATGAATCTAGATGATTTTTATGCCACCTTATTGACTCGTTTGGATGCGGTTTAATTATAACTTGAATGTCAGGAATTTCCCGCAAAGCTGTTGTTGTGTGATACAAGAATTCGAACCGTGTTTTTTCAACAGGAAACGGTTGCGTGGCAATAAGCACAATTTTCTTGTTTGGATTGATCCCGAATTGTTCACAGAATTTTTGTTTATTATAAATTCGATTCGCGAAATGTAATATGTCATATCGAGGCTGCCCTGTTACTTCAACCCGTGATGCAGGGTAGGCACTTTCCTCAGTCAAGATATGCTTGAAATAAGGTCCGAAAACGGTGGTGATAGTGGGAGTGGGAGCATAGGGAAACCTGGCAGAACCATCTTGCGAGATTGCAGATTTGTTATATTGGTATCCGGGGTGATTCTTATGAATGACTCCATGCTGTAGAGCGATTACAGGGATTTTTTCAAAGTGCGCAGCGAATTGGAGGGCTCGTTCAAACTCGCTATATTCGTTTTTCATTAGAATTACATCGGGTTGTTCTCGCTCGAGAAGTTGAATTGAAAGTTCCAGATATTCCACCATGAGTGGGAGAAGAAATCTGTAATAGTACTCAAAATCAGACTTGAAGGTTTCAAATACGTCGATTTCGCCAAATTTGAAATCACCACTCTGATTCTTTTTCAACTCAGCCCAAATTTTGGAAAAATGCTGTCGAGCCCTAAGGAACTGTACAAATGTTCTCCAAGTAAAATACGACTCAGAGGGAACAAAACCAACTTTCCTTTGTTTTTGGCTCAGCTGTAGAGTTTGTCTGAAAAGATTTTGAAAAGACAGGCCAATTGGATAACTCGACATAATTTCTTGGTATTTGGAAGTAGCTGATAATTTTTGAATAATCGGAGTGAAGAGTGAATGTCCCCATACTAATTTTCCACTTTGGCGATTCCGAAAGTGTCTCCAACCCCCAAAACTATAGGTTACAAAAAGTTTGCATTTCTCCGTACTTGGTTTACTCCGTAAGCGAAATACACACTTTGAAATGAGGACCACAAAAAAGGTATAGAGTACAAAAAGGAAACCAAATTTACTATTAATGGATCTGGTGATGCTTCTCCGATATTGTCTTTTTTCAAAATTAACGAGAAGATCATAGTATAACCTGAGACGAATAAACCACCAGAATGACACGCCCCGATGCTTCATTGTATCCGAAAAGGTCTCTTTCTCCAGAACCTCCTTGTCCCGAAGATCGCTAACCCATTGAAGTAGTCTAAGCATTAGGAGTCACCGATACTAGTGCAATACCTGTTATTTGGGAGGATGACCTAATCGTTTCAACTTATTTAAGCCCTTCACACAATTTGTAAAGATAATCTGATTAACCAGACTTCTTAGAGGCAGGAACGTCTTCGCGCGGATACCCGCCAATTCTCAAAATTATTTCCATTACCCATTTGAATTTCGGGGAAACTACACTCTGAATAATACTCATGTCATCGATCGAGAGAACGCGAAGCCGTAGACCTATGAAGATGGTGAATATCACCGATACAATGCATAAAATCACAGCGAGAATCACATCAAGGCCGAGGAGTGTCGAGGCGAGTCCAATAGCCAAAACGATAATCATGGGGAAAAATAGCTTGACCCAAAACTTCCCAACCTGAATCTCCTTTCGCATATAGACATAAGTGACAAGCGCTGTGAAAGATTCGGAGATAAGAACAGCTAATGCAATTCCCATTAGACCAAAGCCAGCTAGTAGGAAAACGAATACTAATTTTATTCCAAGTAATCCAACCCAAGTAACGGGAACTATTCTTGGACTTCCTGCTGCTTGACGGCCAATAATTAGCAAGACAATAATCAAATCAAAGAAAGCTGCGATTGCCAGAATCGAAAGAAGAATGCCTGAGCCCACGTAATTCGGTCCGATGAACAACAGGGCCAAAGGTTCTCCAAAAGCTGCCACAGCCAAAAAGAGCGGTGTCGAAATAACAAGAACAAACCGCAAAACCGCACCGTGAGCTTGCTGCATTCGTTCAAGACTAGTACCAACAAGAACAGCAAGAAGTGCGAACACTCCAGCAACTAAGCTAAGTGAAAAATCTGTTAACGCACCTGTTAAACGAACTACTAAGAAATATCGTGCTAATTCTTCTGAAGTCATTAAGGCAAGGACATACAATTGATCGATATACCGTCCAAACAATCTAATGACGGCTGCAACAAAGATTGGAATTCCAAAGGTTAGATAGGTTCTAACCGGTAAACCATTGCGAATTTTTGCACCACGAACATACCTTGCAACCACGAAGCTCCCCATAACTATGAATATGGCAAGACTGAGAACCCAACCAAAAATAACTCCCACGAAGCTCAGTAACAAGAAAAGAAACAGGAGAGAAAGAAACCAAGATAGATAGCGTCGCAAATTCGTAAATACGACGGTGTTATCGGTTTCAGCCATACTACTCATGGATTCTGATTCAGACCGCATTACGAGTAAGAGGAGAATATAGAGGGAGAGCAAGCCACCCCAGAAGAAGAGATTGTAGAAAAAGAAGAAGTACAAAATGAACAAAGTGGATAAGCAGAGGATTATACTCAAAGGAATAGTAACTGCATAAAAAACTAACAACCCCTTGGCAAGAATTCCTTTTGCTTTATCAACTTCACCTTTCCCAAGGGTTGATGACGTCTTTTGGGTGATAGTGTAAGTTATACCAAAAACTGCGATCCCTTCAATAATTGTAGCAAGAGTCGCTATTGCTGCAATTATTCCCATGTCAGCTTGTGGGATAGTATCGGCGATTATCCGTCCATAGACGAGATTAATTATGAAACCTAGGTTTGTCAGGATTGTACTAAGCACTGCAGTTTTTGCATAGGTTCGTCGAATAGCCATCTTGAGACCATCTTATTGGGTGATTTCGCGGGGATTATAGCGCGAGTTACTACCTGATGGATGATTTTTAATGCTTTGATTTCGGACTCTAGGTAATGGAAAAGGATTCTATCCAATATGGCTTTGATATCCAAATCTTGTTAAAGTGAGATGGCTAAGCTTTAGAATGCAGAATATGTTCTTACAAAGGAGGGAACCGTGACAAGTGTCGACCCCTTCAGAAGCACGCGCATTAGTAAGTAAGGGCCAGAGCCATTACAAAGCGAGAGCTTACAAAGAGGCTTTGGCCGAGTGGAAACAAGCGTTAGAGCTCTACGAGCAGGAAGGGAAAAAACGTGAAGTTGGTATTGTCTCAATCTACATGACCCAAGCTTTGGTGAACCTTGGGCAACATAAGGACGCACTTGTCACTAGCACCCAAGCGGTTCGAATCCTACGAGAAGCTAAAGAGCCCGCAAGCCTTCGGACCGCCCTGTTGACAATGGGGCGAATAATGGACCAGCTGGGTTACAATGACGAAGCGAATCGTGCCTTTAGCCAAGCATTGGAAATCCAAATTCCCGGAGAAGAAAAATCAGTGCGGGTATCACTATTAGTTGAAAGTGGCAGGCTATTATCAAAATCTGGAAGATATCAGGAGGGCTCCGAGCATCTTGCCACTGCAGTCAAAATGACTGAACAAATAGATGACGTGGAACTTCGTGGTAAAGCGCTGACCGAATATGCTCAGATCCTTCAACAGCTTGGAGCGAATGATGATGCAGAAAAAGTCCTAAGACAATTAATCGAATTGTGGGGAACAGCAGGTAAACCGACGCCAAGGGCTCAAGCCTTTCTTGGGCTAGCACGCATCTACCAAGCTGAGGGATATCTGGACAGGGCAGAAGAACACATCGAACAAGCTCGAACTGTGTTTTCAAAAGCTTCAGATAAAACAGGCCTCTCCTTATGCGAATTTCACACAGCACGTCTTCTATTGGAAAAAGATCAACCAGAACAAGCACTCCCCCATGGCGAGGCAGCGCTCCAATTTTTCCAGAAACAAAAAACGTCTATAGCTAATGCAGAAAGTGCTTTGATAGTGGCTCAAATCTTAGAACGCCTAGTGCAAGATGTGAGAGCGCTCCGTCTATTTGACAAAGCCATTGAAATATTCTCACAATTAGGTGAACAAGCTAGAACTATTCATGCACGTATTTCCAAAGGAAAAGCACTTCTACGCCTTGGAAAAGACAAGCAATCGGAACAGGAATTTACACAAGCTATTCGCTATTATCAAGAACAGAAACGCCCAAAAGAAGAAGCGAGAATATACATCGAAGTGGGAGATACCTTCTATCAACTTGAACGATACCCAGAAGCAACAGAACAAAGCAAAATGGCTCTTATGTTGCTAAAAGATCATCCTGAAGAGAAGATGGAAATTCGGGGATACCGCTTATTGTTGAATGCTTCTCGAAGAACCCAACGCCTTGAAGAGGACCTTCCACTTTTACAGAAGGCTGCAAAAGAGGCAAATGCTCAAGGACGAACTCTATTAGCCACATCTTTGATGGTAAGCCTCACACAACTAACTTTAGAGACTCAATCACCAGAACAGGTCAAAGGCATATTAGAACAAGCCATCCATGATGAACAACTCCCAATGGAGCTTCGCGCAGAGGCGGCAATTAATCTTGGATTGGTTTTGATGCGAAATACCGAGTATACGGAAGCTGCGCAGTATCTAAGTCAAGCGATTAAAGAGTTTAAAGCTGAGCCTAGTTTTGATACAAGTGAAGCATATTATCATTTGGCTGAGGTTTATCGCAATCTCGAAAAACCTAGCTTATGGAAAGATGCACTTAAAGGTGCTCTTTCAACACTTAAACCGTCCACTGAGGTAAAGTTTCAGGGTCAATTATACTTTGAATTAGCGCCTTTAGTTGAAGCAGAAGATTCGGCAAAAGCATTGGAATATTATGAAAAGGCAGCAAGCATTTTCAGCGAAATCGAATACCGTGAAGAGTATTATCAAACCCTTCTGCGACAAGCGAATTTACTGGTTGATTCTACTGAAATATCAGGCGTCCTGAAGCTAATTGACCAAGCAATTTCAATTGGAGAAGAGCTTGATATTCCAATTGACTTCAGCAGTGAAAATCTTCCTCTCGCGTGGAACCATATGCAGCAGGCCTTAGAAGAAGCAATCCTGATTGCTACACAGTACTATCATAAACAGAATGATCGAATGATTGTAGACAAGGTGATTGACTGGTCTAGCCCTCGTAAAATCGCTAAATTACATCCTTATCTAGCTGATAATCTTGGGTATGAACGTTGTGTGGATTTACCAAAATTACTTCAAGAAGAAACCAATCTTCTCACACAAATAAGTGGTCTGCGACAGCAACTTGCACAGTTATCTCCAAAAGGTCTCCCCCAAGACGAATACAAATCCCGCCGGAAGGCATTAAGAACTGAGTTAGTCGAATCACTGGAGAAAATGAATGTCAATCGAAACGTAATCGCTGCAGCTTGTCCAGACCCAGGAAGAGGGATGTTGCCTTCAGATTATAAGATGCCACTAAAACTCGTAACCCTCATGCCTACTGACCGCCGGTGGATTTTAATTAACTATGACGTGCTGCTCGAAAAACAACGAATTATTGTTACTACCTTAGACCATGTCGGTCGGCATGGTATCCATACTCTTCCCATCTCACCAGATTTAGCCTCAGTTGTACAATCACTGCAAAGAATCAAAAAATCGCAAGAACTCCCTCCTATCGCTGATCTAAGGGACATCGCATCCTTTCTATATCGGAGTTTAATTCCGAGTCGGCTTGAACGTGAACTCCAAAGCCAGAATTATGGATTTCTTCAACTCATCACAGATGGATTTCTCAATAATGTACCCTTCGAACTCATATTTGATGGAAAGGAGTATTGGGGTCTCAAGTATCCCATGGCATGGGCACCAGATTTCCAATTTTTAGAAAGCACGCTAAAGACTAAAGCGTTAGCGCAGGCTGCAGTGCCTTCAGTTGTACTTGGTGTTAATTCAGGTGCAGAAGAGCAGGCTTCGCGTAGGGCAGTGGCTGAAGCAATTGCTAAATCATTTCTTGACTCGGTTCCCACGCGTCAGGGTATCACTGAGCCAATTGTTCTCTTTGGAAGTGATTTTACTCGGACCCTGCTATCCAGTAACCTTGAGCAGCCTCGATCACTTCTTTATTTCTCGACTCCCACAACTCTTCACCATCGTAAAGGCGAAATCCCACTTCAACAACCGGATAGTCTTCGAGTGATTGAGATCGGGGTCACAACTCATTTCAAAGGTGCGCCTATTCTTGTTCTTGATGATTCGATGAGGATAGATCCCATGGAGAACGGGATGAGTTTAGCAGGTTTTCTACGTCATCTCGTTACTGCTGGATCTCCTTCGATTGTATTCACACGATGGCGCCCAGAACGTAAGCTTCAACCCACTTTTACTCAGAACCTGATTAGGCAGCTGTATGGAGGAGATCCTATTGCAGTTGCTATGCTTCACACACGACGAAAATTAGCCAGTACCGGTCCCCCGCTGCATAGCTGGTTGAGTTATAGTTTGTGTGGAAATCCATTTCTCACCCTTTTCTGAAGCACGAACCTCCGTTAGATAAGAAAAGTATCCAAAATAATTATCAAACAATCATAAGTTGCATGAGCAACAATTGGACTAGCAAGACGGCGTCCTCGCCACTGGAATAGCAATCCAATGAATAGGCTTCCAACTGTTTGAAAAACACCAATAAACGGATTGAGATGAGCTAGTCCGAAAATAATAGAGGATACAAGGAGGCCTCCAATTCGACCATAATGAGCATCTAGGGAGTTTTGGATAAACCCACGAAAGAGTACTTCTTCAGCGGGCGCAATAATGAGAATCACAGAAAGACACAACATTCCCATCCAGAACAGGTCAACGGGGGTGGGAGAAGTGGGTGGGGGGCCAGCACCGGGCGCAATGAGTTCATACAGATCAAGGAGTAAGATTAGTGGAGCTAAAACTACGCCCACTCCTAGTCCCAACAGAACATCTTTTGATAAGTTCCTGATGCCCCCAGAAAAGAGACCAAGTTTCTCTCGTCCGACTTTCAATCTCTTTACAATGGCAAAGGGAATCAAGAAGAAGGTAACTTCGCCCAAAGTGAGTATAATCGTAACGAAGGGATCTGTGATTAAAATAGTGTCAAGGAGATGGAGTGGGATACCAAAGAAGATAAGATAGTAAAAAAGTAGCGCGAATGTCAGAACGAAAAATAGACCATAGGTAATTGTTGTGATGAAGTATGTTGTTCTGGGCGACCAGGGATATGGAGGGGCCTGAACCTCTCTTATCGACCAGGTAATTTCTACGCCACAGGTTACACAATATTTTGTAGGCGTAGTTATTTCTGTTGCACAGTAAGGACAAAATCGGGTGGGATACCTTCGTTCAGCCATCATCGGTCCCTCCACTGTTGTGCTGTTTCATGGATTTTCGTCGAGGAGCTGAGATAGAAAAAGCTGCGGTGAAGGCAAATAGACCTAGAGGAAGAGTGACAAAACTGAAAATTATCAGACCAATTCTTGCTATGAAGGCGATATTTGGGAACCGGAGCACCGTTAGAAAAAGTGCAATGATGAAAATTGAAGAGAACTGAATTAATGCGAATATTAGGTGCATGCCCAAGTAGAGGGGACTAGCAAAGAAAAGAAACAACAGTCCAATGATTGTAGCAAAAATTGCCTGAATAACTAATAGCAGATAAGCAAAACGAGGAACAACTACCTGGATGGGAGGTTTAGTAGGAGATTCGTAGGGTGAGTGAACAAGAGCTAGGTTGAAAGCACAGTTCGGGCATTGTTCAAATTGCTCTGAGGGAGGTTCCACCAAGTCTTCTCCACAAACTGGACAACAAATAATGGATTGCTTCGGAGCAATTTCCAGTAACTTATCAGGTTCCCCCATGAAACCACCTCTTATCAAGACCTCAGGAAAAGGCTTTCCGTCCAAGACCTCTCAACAACCTCAGCTCCTAGTTTACACCAGACAGCTTAAAGGGTTCAACACTTCATCCATGTACCAGGTGGACTTCAGATATGGTAGTAATTGATCGTAAGACCCTTCTAGACTTGATTTCTCAACACCAGCTAATTACAAATATGGTTGATCAAAATGTGCAAGTCTCACCAAATGGCGTGGAGCTGACACTTCAAAAACTCTACACTTTCAAGGAAGCAGGAACCATTGATTTCTCAAATCAAGAGCGACATATTCCCAATTATGAAGAAATCCCACTCAATCAAGGACAGTATAATCTTCAACCCGGAACGTACCTTGTAACCTACAACGAAATCGTTCGAATTCCAACCAACATAATCGCCATTGGGCGTCCGAGATCATCACTTCTCCGTTCCGGTGTTTCAATTGAATCAGCCGTTTGGGATGCAGGATATGAAGGACGTTCTCGCGGACTATTAACCGTGTATAATCCAAATGGATTTGTCGTCAAACCAAATGCCCGACTTCTCCACCTTGTCTTTTTCCAATTAATGCAGGAAACCAAACCCTATGAAGGCGTTTATCAGGGTGAAGCCTAATCTTGCTCAAGGTTAATCTCCTCATTACAGGCTTTCCGGGCTGTGGAAAAAGTACTTTAGTTAACCGCGTTGTTGACCGGGCAAAACAAGAAGGCTTGAAAGTGGGAGGAATTAGCACCCCTGAGTTCCGTTTAGATTCAGGAAGGCGAGGAGGATTCCTGATCCGTGACATAGCTTCCGGAGCGGAACAGGTTATGGCAGCCATTGATATTTCCAGTCCTGTGAAAGTTGGTCGCTATGGAGTCGATCTCAACGCCATCCGAGAAATCGGAGTCACCGCAATAGATTATGCAACAACTTCAACAGAACTTATAGTAATTGATGAAATTGGGAAAATGGAATTAGCCGTTCCCGAATTTCAGCGCGCCGTCATTTCAGCATTTGATTCACTCAAACCCGTGTTAGGGACTATAGGATTGAAACTGAAAATACACTTTGTGAATCAGATAAAGAACCGAAATGATGTAACCATTCTAACATTGACCCCAGAATTACGGCCTACCGTCTATCAGCAGGTCTGTACCCTTTTGGATCTGTGAATTGTCCTGTCCTGAAGAACAGGGCTTCCTGCTTCATCCCATCGACCATCGTCGACTAGTCCACAGGCTTTCCTCGCAGTTCCGGCGATGTTACCCGATTTGTGCGACCTTGGTTCTCAGTCACCAATCGGGACCTCACCTATGGGTTCCCGCAGGATAATTTAAACTACACAAGTTGTCCCCACACTGAAATGCAGAGTCTTCGCGCGTCTTTAGATAAAGAATGGAAAGGACCAAAGCTAGCGCGCTTTGGTCGGATGATACACAATGTACAATGATGTGCATAGAATTGTGAAATTAACTACCAAACCCATGATAGCGTTGAATAAGAGTTCATAATTAGCAAATTCTACGAAGACTACTATGTAAAAGGTTGTAACGGGAAATATCATTAGAAGGAGAAGGAAGCTCATTAGTAAGGGGAACCGGCGATAGCGGAAATGGGGTCGTCGGTTTTGGGTTTCTATATAACTTATGATTACCACGCTAACAAAGAGGAATCCCAGTGCAGAGAGGAAAAGGGGCATCATTGTAATGAGTTCCACACCGCGAAGATATGGTACGAGAACCCAGGCCATTTGATAACTGCCCCAAGCAAGACCAAAGGTAGCTGCGAATTTGAGAATTACGGGTCCCACGGTATCAGCAGCCAGCCCATAATCTTTTGTAATGACTTCGCGTCTGACAAGAAAAGATTCAACAATTACGATAATTCCCATGACAAGGAAAAAGAGCGCGCGTAACCAAATTCCAGTAATTGGATTGTTGTTCACGAAGGAGGGATAGAAGGTGAAAATGAGTCCAGTCAGAAATGAAAAAACACCAGCACCAAAAAGAAATGCCCAGCCTACAAAATCAGCACCTGGTTTGAAGACATCATCAAAGATGAGTATACTAACACCAACAATTGCAGCAGCGAAAACCGCATAAATCATGTATTCAGGTGGATTTAACCAGTTGGTGAAGTACCGGTAGAGCCGGTATATTGCAAAAATGAAGAAAATCAACGCAGTGAGTTGGAGAAGACGAGATAGAAGGTTTGTGTGTTTACCCAATGTTTTCACCACGTAGGTGTTACCATATGTGAGCAGCAAATCTTAGGCAATCTGCTAAGGACCTGTGAAGCCCTCGATTACAGTAGATATCAAGCAATATAACCTTAATGGCAAGCATAGCAAGAGCATTATTGAATAATCCAATCCGCAAGGATTTCCAGCTCAAAGGCAACACAGGGTGCTTCAATACCGTAATTTTTCAGTACTGTCGGGTGAATTTCACCCATTATTCCCACATGTGTTCCCTCAATGAAGAGGTTAGCGACCCGACCCTTGATAAAAGATACATTGGAGGTTTTGCGAACCGTAGCAGAGAGCCCTAAATTCCCTAATAGTGTCATAAGTTCAGCTTTCAGTACCGTGATATCAACACGTGAGTTCACAGAGGCCGCCGCAAGATGGGGAATTGAACGGGTGCAGGTTTCTGCCTCAGAGTCCAATTTGACTACATCACCAACTTCGAAGACATAATGTGGTAGTTCCTGGGCAGTGTTGTCTCCTAGGAATGCTAATAATCCCGGAAGCAAAGTGTTCCGCGCCACATGATACTCCATTGACTTTGGATTGGCAATTTCTACAACCTCTTTTATTGGACGACTCATCTTTTCGAAAAGAACACGAGAATTGGTCAAGACGTAATTGTGAATTTCTTGGTATCCTAGTCCTACCATGAGATCACGAATTGTGCGTAACAGGGTTGTGAGAGGTAACTCATTGCCAACAGTCATTAGTTGAGGTCTAGTTGGTTCGAAGCGATCATATCCGTAGCCTATTGCCACATCCTCAACGATGTCGACATCATGAAGAATATCCATTCGGTATGCAGGTATTTTTACCTGAACATTATCGTCTTGAACAGAAGAATCCAGTCGCATCCGACCTAAAGCGTTCACTACTGCAGAACGATCTAGGTCATAACCGATGATTTTGTTAATGTAACTAAGAGATACGTCACGCTGTATGAATGTCAGATTAGGGGTTCGCTCGCTTTCTTTCGTATACACGACTTCGACATCTTCAATCATCCCACCCCGATCTGCTAAAGCCGTTATCATTATGTTCAAGGTTTGAAGCGTCGTTAGCTTGTGTGTTCCGGTTACTTCGACGAAGACATCTTTTGTATCCACAACGAGTCGCCCCAGATCATTACTATTTATTACAGGAGGTAGGCTCAGGACTTTATTCTCTGCATCAACGAGAAGTGGATATTTGGGATAGTCTTTGATGATTTTCCCAAATTCTTGGCCCTTGGGATGTTGGCGAAGTATTTGTCTGGCAGTAAGTGGAGTATAGTATTCAAGGGGTGTAAACTTGATATCATCCGGGGATTCGGTGTGATAATGAACTGGAGGGGTAATGAGGTCCAGGACATAAAGTCCTATACTTGTTCTTTTTCGATTTCGACCGAAAGTTCCTGTAAGACGTTCTTGTAGTTGCATGAACTCTGCAATAAGGTCGTCATCTAGTTGGAGATTTTTGACGATTCCACAGGCTAGAAATGGTCGGACGTTTTTGACTGATGGATCCACAATAGCTTGCCAATCAGATTTTCGAACTGTGTATTTTGGTGCTCCAGTTTCAATTTCTAGAAACCCACGGAGTGCCCTTGCAATGCCTTCTGTTGAGAGTAAGTCCACGCGATCAGGATTTACTTCAATCGTCACAATGCCGTTGGATATATTATCAACTTCACATTTGATTAAGAAGAGGTTTTCTTCTAATTGTTCTTGAGATAAGTCACGTCCAACAAGTGCAAGGAGATCCGATAGCCTAACATCTACGTTCACAACATTCACTTCCTTAGAATCTCATTGAAGCTTTGCGGAGCTGTCCAAGGTTTCGGGTTGCTAGCTCACGAATATCACTAATTCCTATTGCTGCCATGGCTAAACGATCGGCACCAAGCCCCCAGGCTAGAACCGGAAAGTCAATACCGAAGGGTAGGGTGACTTCTGGTCGGAAGATTCCACTGCCACCAAATTCTTTCCACCCGAGTTCTGGAATGAAGATGAAACTTTCAACTGATGGTTCAGTGAATGGGAAGAATCCGGGTTTGAATTTTATTTTTTCAACACCTACTCCATTTGCTATTGCCTTGATATAACCCATTAAATCGCGGAGAGTAAGATCTTTACCACCAATGATGCCTTCAATTTGAATGAATTCAGCGGAGTGAGTTGCGTCAAATTTCTCGGGGCGGAAATTTCGATCAATGCTAAACATGGTCACCGGAGGTTTCTTGTGTTCAGACAAAAAACGCATCGAAACCGATGTTGTCTGGCTTCGCATAACGAGTTGCCGGGCGATGTCGAAGCTATAGGAATAACGCCAACCAGTAGAACCAGTTTTCCAACCATTTTCATGCGTTTTGGCAACGCGTTTTAACGCAGTCTCATCAAGAATTCGACCAGGTCCTTTTGGTGTTTTGATATGATAGAGGTCATGGACCTCACGGGCCACGTGGTCTTGTGGCATAAAGAGTGCATCATTATTCCAAAACTCTGTCTCAACAAGAGGTCCTTTTGCCTCTTGAAAACCTAGTCCAATAAGTACACGTTTCAACCGATCGATGAATTCTACAAAGGGATGCTTCTTCCCAGGGTACAAAGGTGAAGTCGGGGCACGGAGATTGTAGGGCATGAAATCTTGGTCCTTCCAAGCTTCTGATTTCAGTAGATCAGGGGATAGATCTCGAATCAGTTCTTTTGCGGTTAGGGATGCTTCAAGTGCTTGAAGCCCCTTTGAAGTAATGGAAACTGTAACGGTTTGACGGGTAACGAGTTCAGCTAACTTTCGTTTTCGAATAGTGTTTTTAATCCTCCTAACAATCTTCTTTTCCAAATTTACTTCATCTAGCTGAAGTATACCTGACTCATCAGCAGAGTCCAAGACAAGCTGGAGTGGATGCTGTTTAATAGCTTCTGTCGCATTTGACGTTAATTTCATCCATGTTTGTCCATCGTGTTCTGAAACTGAAATCCACTTATTTCGACGAGCCCACCCCAGGGCTAATGTTTGTTCTGATGGTTTGAGCACCTTCTCATCGGAAATAGATTCAACGGAGCCCTCACCGCCTTGTTTGACAAGTAACTTCACTAACCGGATTTCTGGTAGACCCTTTGCGACGAAGTGTTGCCCTTCAGACGTTAATTGGTAAAATTCAATCCGAGTTGTTTCTTTGCCCTCGACGAGATGCCTTTTGCGAAGACTTCCTAAAAGACTTCGAACTGTTTCATCTTTTAGCCCAAGTGATTTTGCGATGGATGAAGTAGAGAGGGGACTCTTCATTGTGCTGAGATGGTTCAGAATTTGCCGAGATTTTTCAGATAACCTGTACTTCACGTAACTCACGTCCTAAGAAGAGAATAATTGGTTTGAGGGACTGATGGAACAAAATAAGGGAGGATGAAGAACGACAGTGATTGTTCATGATTGTTGAAATTCCAAGGCATCAGCCCATCCGTACACTCTGGAGCAACAACTTCCAGGTTCATCTATTTAAACCATCCGTTAAACTGCTTTACAAATTATTCAGGGAGAACTTTCAAGATTTTTCCATACGGAATTTCGTAACGTTTTCCTCGTGACCGGTAGAAAACAACAGGATAGGTGGATTTGGAGAAATGGCGACGATGTTTCGTATCAACAAGGAGAATCATATGTTTCAAACCTTGTTGTTTTAGCATTTCAAGTTGAGCGAGTTTCTTCTGGGTATATTCTTCCCGCCAGTACCCAATGATTTCGAGAAGAACGTTATGGTCCCCTTTTATGAGTGCAAAATCTGGGATGATTAGATGAGATCCTAAGATGATTGCTTCAGGTTCACGGATAATGTCCCAACCTCGGAATTTGTTGTTATGCCAACTCCAAAAGAATTGTTTCTCTACTTTGGAATCAAGAAATGCTTCGTCTTCCCGAACTTGCTTTCGTGGAATGATTAATGGAATGGAATCAGCGTCCAGTTGAACCATGTAGTGCCGATCTCGTAGGATAACATCAATTGAAATATTTTCCACCGAAATACCAAGACCCGGGGCTTCCTCAAGCAGACTAGTTATTACTTGGGCAATATTCCATCCAAAGGAGGAAGCCCGACCGAAAAATATTCGTGGTCCAGCAATGGTGGCACGAAGAGTTCCATCAGATGATTCTAAATCAACTAAAACTCCGAAGCGTTTCGTATATTTTAGAAGAGAGCGTGCAGTGGCTCCCAAACTACTCCCAGTAATAGAAAGGACAACAGTGTCACTGTTGAAAAGTAGAGTTTCTAACACTTCGTAGTTGTAAGCACCTATTACATCTTGTACTGAAGGGCCCCGATTTTTTCGGTGAAGCTGCATAACATCTTCGCGATGAGCGGTCAGCAACGGTTCAATGCTTTGGAGTGGGAGCTGAAGCGTTTGGGCAACTTTTTGAAAAACTTCCTGACGTCGGTCACGAAGAAAAAATCCGCCAAATTCACTTTGAACAAATTGCCAAAACCATAGCCGAAAATCCTCAAGAGACGAAATTCCTTGACCACGTAATCCAGCTAGTTCCTTTTCTTCAAGAAGCTCCTCAAGTTGGTTGGGTGAAAATGCGTAAAATCGACTCAGCAATGTCGCTATCAACGCGCGAACCACTCGACTGTCGGGGGCCCACGTAAGAGATGTTTCAAAATCAATGGAGCCGCGAGTTTTTCCAATATGGGCTTCGAAATAATCTACCAAACGCTGAGGTAGTGCTTGATCCATTGGGTGTGCAAGAAAAAAGGGAAGCAGATGGTTTCCTCTGATTTGATATTTGAGATATTGCAGTCGCAACACCATTGCTGCAATCCCCATTACTTTTGTTGCTACGAGATGCGTTCATCTAAGAGGGTACCCAACTGGAGTAGTCGAAGTCCTTCTCCTCCACGAACATAGATACGGCTACTTCCTGTGGGATCGGAATGAATCAGGGCTAGAATGTGATATCGGTCCTTGAGGCTGGGTGGGGGATCATCGACTTTGAATTTTCCTTCACCAAGCCGCACTTGTTCCCCACCTTTTGCCCTTTCTTCTTGGAGTACACCTTGAATAAGGAGAGCGATGTTCCACATGAGTTTCCGGCTTCGACATATGAGAATGCTTCCTTGGAGGAGTACTGTGTCCACTCGGTCGATGACTGTAAGCCATTCCTGTAAATCAGGATGAAGCTTATCAGATGGCAGGCTTTGTTCTGTGAAATAATCAGATGTTGGCATTACTGTTTCTGCAAGTTCAGCATCCAAATCGTCTACAAGAGTTGTTGGTTGATTATACTCTTGAAGCCAAGAGCGCAAATTCCTTGAAATTAGATCAAATTCGTCTTTCCTTCGTCGACCCTCTGCATAATAAACAAGGATTAGTCGCTGGACCAACGGCTCAAGGACCTCGATTAACTCAAAATACTGGATAATTAAAAGGACTTGATAAAGGAGGTTCCAGGCTTCAGAAAATCTCCTGAGTGCAAAGTAGATTGATGAAAGATCAATTAAAAACCGAATCACCTCTTCGGGATCCGTTATTGATGGGAATTCCTTCGAGGTAATTTCTCCACGGATGACTAGGAGGGCTAGATAGAGGGCTTGAGCAGTCGCCTGTTCATTGACAAAGCCCCATTCCTGTGTCTTTCTGGCGAATATGGTGAAGTACATAGTTGCTGATTCAAAATCCTCCAAGAGTAGATTGATAGTAATGCGAAGCATGTGAGTCATTACCATTAAACGACGATAGGTGGTCGCATCAGGTCGAACACTCAGGAGGATTCGATTGCATTCCTCAATAGCCTCTTTGGCTTTTTCCAAATCGTCTTGTTCGCCAAGATACAGATAACAGAGTGCAGTTAGATAGTTTAGGAGTACCATATCAGGCGTTATCTGTCTGAGAAGTCTACGATGTGCAGTAGCTGACAGTTCCCACGAGAGGAGGACGAGGTGATTGTAGAGCTCTTCACGGTCAACGCCAATTTCCTCAAGCGCTTCTCGATAGTTTTGTTCCTGTATTTTATTCACATAACTAGCATAATTCCGACGGAGTTCCTGGAGGAATGTAAGCAGTCCAAGCGCTTCCTGATCAGTCATGCCAATAAGATCTTCTTCGGCAATGCGTGGTCCTCGTAAAGAACGGACAACTTGGAAGGCCTGACTTTCAATTAGCTTAATTCGAGCAGTAGGATCATAAACACTCCGCCGAGTAATGCTGTACTTGATTTCCGTGTGTAACACTCGTTCTCGGAGAGTTTCAAGGAAGGCAGTATCCTCAGCGTTTTCGTAACTTCTCTCAAGAAGGTGTAACAGAAACGCACTGCCCATTAATCCTTCAATTTCTGGTTCAAGATTTCGGAGTGATTGTAATAACTGAAAATCAGAACTGATTAACCTATTCTCATTCAATTTTTTCAGGACAATGAGCAGGGAAAGGTCAGGAGCTTGTGGAATCCGATCAACAATATCCCGGGCTTTTTCGATGTAAGCATCCAATTCTTCTTGAGCAACATCAATAATTTGAACAACTTTTCGTACTTGTCGGCGTAGCCTCCCCCGTAATTCATGTAAAATCTGATTAGAGGTATAGAGTTTGAAAGCCACTCGGTCAGCAATCTCTTTAAACCGATTTAGTGACTGAATGTCTTGAGCAAAGGCTAGAATGAAGAAATTCGCATCAACGGCTACACGTGACCAAATCTTTTTGGGACGTACCTCTTCTGGAAGAGCTTCAGGTTTAGCTTTTTTCGCAACCTTTGATGAATGGTCAGAGGATATAGGTTTCGACACAGTCCGAACTCCTTGAAATCTACATACTATTACACTTTATACCTGAAAAGATAAATAGTCAGATTTGTGTGTCTAGTTCACCTAATATAAACGGTGATGCTTATGGCAGGTCCAGCCCTTTTTGGCGGTATCATGATTGGCGCAGCAGCCTGGTTAGAAGTCTTTGTCATTTTCTTTCTGACTCCCGTAACTTGGCAGTTAGCTGTAATTCCAGGTCTCTTCTTTATTGCCGGATTATTCCTTGCAGGGACTATTGGCGACCAAGCCCATTATGCTGAATTAGCAATTGGTGGAATCTGTATTGCTGTAGCAATAGGATTTGTTGGATGGTTCTACTTGGTTAACTCAACACTCTTGATTCCCGCGTTACTCTCTCTTGGCGCCGGTTTCCTAATCCTTATTGGCCTTGTCTTCATCATGGGCGGTGCCAGTAAAGGCTATTAACTTGACGAACACCAAGATTCAACTAGTTTCCACTGTCTCCTTCATCAAACTGCCTACGACGTGAAAGACCATCTTCTAACGTTGATTCAGTTACGAGTTCATACAAAATAGCCTGCTCTTTTTGTGGTCGGAGAAGCCGACCAAGACGCTGAATGAATTCGCGCTTGCTACCTGTCCCTGAAATAATTATTCCTACAGATGCATCAGGTACGTCCACACCTTCATCGAGCACCTGTCCCGTCACAACCTTTGATAAGCCTCCTGATTTGAATTGCGATAATATGTGTTCTCGTTCCGAAACTTTGGTTTTGTGAGTAATTAGAGGTAGACCAAAAAGGTCAGATACTTTCTCTACAATTCGAGTGTATCGCGAAAATATGATAACCTTTTCGTCGCGATACTGTTGAAGAAGCTTTTCTATATGTTCAATTTTCCCTGAGGCTTCGAGAGCCACACGCCTAGCTTTTTCTAGATTAGAAAGGGCTTTTCGTGCATCGGGATCAAAGACAGTTCGTTTCACAATGGTATCAAACTGCCAGCCAGGTTCAATATCGTCCAATCGACGCGTATAATTCCGAAAAATGCGAATATGGGATTCGTAACGAGCCTCTTCCTCAGGTTTGAGAGATACTTGAATCCGCTGAATTTGGTAGGGTGCAAGATAACCATTTTTTTCTAAAAGACGAGGCGCAATGCGATACACTGTTGGACCTACTAGCCGATCAAGGTCGTGATGGAGTTCATCATATCGTTCGGGGGTTGCTGTAAGTCCTAGCCGGTGGGGAGCTAATGAGAATTCAGCAGCTAAACGGTAAGTGGGACTGGGGAGATGGTGTACTTCGTCAAACACGAGCAATCCAAACTGATTGACTAGTTGATGTGCCAACAGTGATGCAGAGTCATAAGTCGCAACCGTAATGGGGTGAACGGACTTTTTACCTCCCCCAAGAATACCAACTTCAGGAACGTGAAGCAGGACCTCGAGAGCTTCTTTCCATTGACTGAGAAGATCTAGCGTAGGAACTACAATAAGCGTCTTTAGAGCAATTTTTCGAATGATCTCCAAAGCAAGTATTGTCTTCCCTCCACCAGTAGGGAGAACAACTACGCCACGACCGCGTGCCCCCTCCCAACGTCGAAGTGCCTCTTCTTGGTACTCTCGAAGCACCATATCCAATTCAAGTTGATCCCTAACTTCTTTGGGTAATTGAAAATCCAAGATAAAGTGGACAATTACCGGATAGCCTTTATTTTCTAAAAACCGGTGAATGGTATAATAGTCCATAATTCGTGCATGGAAGATTTTTTCTTTCGAGTTATATGTAAGTAAGGATTTAATTTCAGTAATGTCAAGAAATCCAGTGGGTTTTAGGACCAAATCACTCTTCCGGAGCCTGAGCTCAGCGTATCTACTGATTCCTTGTTTCTTGAGTATGGTTTTCTGTAGGTTCGGTGACAGGGTGTAATTGACCTGAGCAAAAAGTTGATTCAAATCGTCCAGAGGCTGTAAAACGGCTTTTTCGATTTGAAATTTGAACCGTGTCGGCTTCGTGTCCTCAGTAGGTGTAAGGTGTTCTGCGAATTGGCCGAGGCGTTTGATGGTGTCGTCATCTGCTTCAGTGACCTCAAAATATGGAGAGCTTTTTCGAAGAACCTTAGGGATTGGAAGCATCCCCCTTTGACTTGAATTTAGATGCGCGTTTCATTCATGGGTTTATCGACAGAGTGGGCTTAAAGTTCATCGGCAACTTCTTCAGACCATATAAGAAAAGCGTTAAATGCAAGGGCGCCTAGCGAATCTTAGGCTTGACGCTGGGAGGCACCCGTTTTGGCGTTGGACAAAGAACTTCGTGAAATTGGAATTCGCACAAGTGAAGCAAAGCGCCTTGAGGAAGAAGGAAAAATCGACGAAGCTGTTGAGCTTCTCACCCAACTTTCTCAAGAATTACGGGAATTAGCCGATCGAGCGAATACATCTTCGTTACAAGGAGTACTCATGCAACGAAGCTTAGAGTACGCCAATAACGCAACCCAATTGAAGCGTTCGCATCTTACTCCCGAGGCAGAAGCAGAGGCTCTAGCAGACCAGGAAGGGAGGGGTGAAGTACAGTTACTTCGTGGACCACAGGTTGTTCAACAGCTTCTGCGCATGTTGCAATCAGCACAATATCGAGTTCTGATTTTAACTCACCAGTTCCATGGCATCGATTTAGTTGACCCAGAAGAACAGAAACCAGCTGTGAATCTCCTCACGTTGCTGAAGGAATTACATGAGGCTGGTGTGAAAATCCGCATCATCACTACTCCGCCCGCCCTTATTCAGGGAGTCGAACGATGGAAACAAGCAGATGCCCTACGAACCTTGGAAAATGAAGGCGTTGAGTTTCGCCTTTGCTCTCATCTCCACTTCAATGGTATCTTAGTTGATGATAGTGGTGTTTGGCGGGGAACCGCATCACTTACGGAGAAAGGATTAGGCGGACTTGATGATATGGTTGAATATTCAACATCCCAATGGGTGCGCGGATTGTATCTTGACATTTTCCGTAACCGCTGGGAACAAAGTGATTTAACGTGCTCCCAATGTTTTGAAAAAACCTGCCTCTCGAAATTTAGGGCTGAAGACCCTCGTCGGAGCATAGAGAAGAGCGATTAGACTAGGGCTCAGGAAGATGTTCCCCGGGTTCAGGTTGTGCAAGTTCTTCAGATTGATAGGCAGAAACGACTTTCAAGTAACCACGTCGTTGTGCATGCCGCACAATTTCTTCAACTTCTTTTGCTGGAATATCTAAAGCCGTCGAAATGTCGCTAATGCGATAAGTTCCATCAGCTAACATCACTATCAAAATCGCCTTCATGCCAAATCGTCGCAACAAATCTTGGCGAATTGGTGAATCTTTATGTAAAAGCCGTGGAATAGCCGTAACACGAACAGGAACAGGCTCTTTTTGAGGAGCATACCCAACGAGTGCGTCGACTTCCAGCTCAAATTTTTGTAGCAGCTCGCGAGCCCTTGGACTCGTTCGAAGCATTGTACTAAGGAGAATTAAATCATCTTTGAAGAACTTGAAGAAAACGTCTCGGAGAGACTCTAGCAGCTTCCCAGTAGAAGCATCTTTTTTCACACTCGCTAGAAATACGAGCCCAGCATCCACAATGTAACTAAAGGAGAGATCTTCGAAAGTGATATCCTGTAATTGCCGCCCCATCATTTCACTTTGGAAATGAACTAGAGAAGAAAAAAAAACTACTAAATCGCGTTGGATCAAACTCGAGGGGCGAATATGCCTTATGGTAAAGTGGGATTC
>JBHLQC010000012.1:0-22558 GCA_048885185.1 Candidatus Odinarchaeota archaeon
CTTGATCCGCGACGTTTTCGGTAGGTCCGAAGCAACCTCGACAGCCGGCGAGTGCCGTTGGGCAGCGGGCTTCGCAGCCGCCTTGGGTTACGGGTCCGAGGCATTGAAAGCCTTGTTCGAGGAGACAGCGTTCAGGGAAGATTTTCTCGGTGCCCCAGCGTTTGAATTCGGTGACGCTTTTTTCTTCTTTGATGAGAGGGCATTGGTCGCAGACGGTTTTGGGTTCGAGTTTGAATTCTTTCCCTTCGAGAAGGCAAGTGACGAGTTCGGCGATGAGTTTGGGGGGTGGGGGACATCCAGGAAGCACATAGTCGACTTTAACAAAGTCATCGACGGGGTGAAGTTCTTCTAACATGGGTGGGACGATTTTGTTGGGGATGATTTTCTTGGGGTTGACGGTGGATTTTGTGTTGATATAGACTTCTTCCATGAGTTCGTCCTTGGTGTATAAGTTGGCGAGTCCAGGTATGCCGCCGAATGCGCTGCAGGCGCCGAATGCGACGAGGATTTGACTGCGTTCGCGGAGCATTTTAAGGCGTTCGAGGTGTTCTTCATTGCGGACACCGCCTGAGACGAAGCCAACGGTGACGCCTTCTTTGGGGGGTTCCCGGTGGTCCATGAGGACTTGGATGTATTTGAGGTCGATGGCGTCGAGTACGTCAGCGAGTGCTAGGTGTAGGTCAAGTATAGCAATTTCGCAGCCTGAACAGATGCTGAGGGTTTCGACTGCTAAACTAGGCTTCGTCATCTTTGGGTCCTCCGTTTGCAAGCGGATTGGGTCCTAAAAGCTTAATCTCATTTACGAATGACTTCATGGTCTCAGCGAATTTTTGTCCCTCTGCGGCAGATATCCACTCTAAGCGGAGCCGTTCTGGTTCGAGACCGATTTCTTTGAGGTACTCTTTGAGGAGGGCTACTCGTCGAGAAGTTTGATAATTGCCAGAGATGTAGTGGCAGTCGCCGAAATGGCAGCCGGCGATGAGGACGCCGTCAGCATTCAATTTGAGGGCGCGTAAAATGAACTGTGGATCGACACGACCACTGCAGTTTACCCGGATGACTCGCGCGTTGGGAGGATATTGGATGCGGGAAGTGCCGGCCATGTCTGCTCCAGCGTAGCTACACCAGCGACAAGCAAAAGTGACAATTTTTGGTTCCCAGTTCTTTTTTGCCATGTTAACGTGCCTCCTGGAAAAGGGCATCTAGTTGGGCGATAATTTGTTCCATGGTGAAGTGTTGAGGAGCGATTGCCTGGTTCGGGCAAGCAGCCGCACAGGTGCCGCAGCCCTTGCATTGGGCTTCGGTAACTTTGGCTATATTGTCGACGACTTCGACGGCGCCATAGGGGCAGGAGGCTTCACAAATACCGCACCCAGCACAGAGGTCTTCATTCACAACGGCTGTGTAAGGTTGGACTTTGACACGACCTGCGGCTACCATGGAGAGGGCACTTGCTGCTGCGCCTTTGGCTTGGGCGACGGAGTCGGGGATATCTTTGGGTCCTTGAGCAGCCCCGGCGATGAAGATTCCGTCGGTGTTGGTTTCGACGGGACGGAGCTTGGGGTGGGCTTCTAAGAAGAAGCCGTCGGCGCTGCGTTGGATGCCAAAAACGCGGGCAAGGTCTTCTTGGTCTTTTGCGGCTTCGATGCCGCAGGAGAGGACAACAATATCAACTTCTGTTTCGAGTGGTTGTGCTAAGAAGGTGTCTTCTCCGCGTACAACAATCCTGTCAGAATCAAAGGATCCTCGGACTTCGGAGACGCGGCCACGAACGAAGTTGACGCCGTGTTCTCGGGCGGTGGTTTCATAGAATTCTTCATAGCCTTTACCGAAGGCGCGCATATCGATGTAGAAAATGGTGACTTTGATGTCGGGGTATTTTTCGCGGATTTGTCGAGCTTGTTTTAGTGCAGCCATACAGCAAACTCGGGAACAGTAGTTATTGTAGCGTTCATTTCGTGAACCAACGCATTGGATGTAGGCGATGTGTTTGGGTTTTTTCATGGTTGAGGGACGGATTATTTTCCCTTCTGTAGGTCCAGCAGCACTGAGCATTCGTTCCATTTCAAGATTAGTCATGACATCAGGATATTTGCCATAGCCGTATTCTAGTTGTTCCAGGGCGTTGAAGAGTTTGAATCCTGTGGTGACAATGATTGCGCCGATATCGAGTTCGAGGATTTCCGGTTTCATTTCGTAGTTAATGGCTTCGGCTTCGCAGGCGTCTTTGCATTTGCCGCATGCAATTGGGGTCATGCCTAGGCAGTGTTCGGTGTCGATGACGTGAGCGTTGGGTACTGCTTGGGCAAAGGGGATGTAGATGGCTTTGCGCCAGCCGAGGCCGGCATTAAATTCGTCAGGAACATTGACAGGGCAGACTTCCACGCAGTCATCACATGCAGTGCATTTGTCTTCGATAACGTAACGGGGTTTTCGTTCGACCTTTACCTTGAAGTTGCCTACATATCCTTCAACTTCTCGGACTTCACTATAGGTGAGGAGTTCGATGTTGGGGTGTTGTCCGACGAGGCTCATTTTCGGTGTGAGGATACAGCTGGAACAGTCTAGCGTGGGGAAGGTCTTATCGAGTTGAGCCATATGTCCGCCAATGCTAGGTTCTTTTTCAACGAGATAGACTTTGTAACCCGCATCTGCGATGTCGAGGGCGGCTTGGATGCCTGAGATACCCGCACCAACCACCAAAACATTGGCTTTGACGTCGACTTCCTTTTCTTGGAGGGGTTCGAGTTCGGCAGCTCGCGCGACTGCCATTTTTACAAGATCTTTCGCTTTTTCGAGGGCGGCTTCTTCTTCATGAGTATGGACCCATGAGCAGTGTTCTCGGATGTTGGACATATCGAAGAAGAAGGGATTGAGTCCCATGCTTTCGAGGACGCGGCGGAAGGTGGGCTCGTGAAGGGTGGGGCTGCAAGCCGCGACAACGACGCGGTTTAACCCTTTTTCTCGTGCGCGTTCTCGGATGAGGTCTTGCCCTGGATCTGAGCACATGTAGCGGTAGTCTTCAGCTACGACGACGTTGGGTAGTGTTGCTGCATAATCAACGAGTTTTGGTATGTCGATTACGCCGGCAATGTTTGAGCCGCAGTGGCAGATGAAGACACCAATTTTGGGTTGTTCAGTCGACATCGGTTTTTCACTTTGGTTTTGATGATTGTTCCATTGCTTCCTTCCCGAGTTTCATGCCCTCGTCGAAGGCGCGGAGGTTGAGTTCTTTGTATCGGGGGAATGCATTTGCAATGGCTTTCCGCATTGCTTTGGGTGTGACTGCTTTGGTTATCGCCGTGAAGGCACCCAGCATCACGACGTTTGTTACGAGGGGATTTTTCAGCACCTTGTGGGCTGTTGTTGCGGCAGCCACTTGGTACACCTGTACGCCCGGTTTAATTTTTCCCGCTTTTACAAGGTCTGAATCGATAATCGTAATGGCTCCCTCACTCAAATCGTCTTTATATTTGTGGAATGCGTCATTCGACAACGCGACCATTACATGGGGGGTTAGTACGAGGGGATAATCAACTGGTGTATCGGAAATGATCACTTCGGCTTTGCATGCGCTTCCTCGAGATTCGGGTCCATAAGATGCCGTTTGTACTGCTTCTTTGCCATCATGAATAGATGCAGCTTCGCCAATGATGACTGCGGATTTTATGATGCCTTGCCCGCCTAATCCACCGAGTCGAATTTCTGTACGTGCCATTGTCGTTTAATCACCTTTTTGGAGTTTCTTTGCATGTTCTTCAAGAAGGTTAGAAAATTCAGGTTTTTCCATGTCGATGAATTCGCCACACACAATGCGGGTTCGATAGTCAATCTCTGCTTGCATTGGATCAGAGAAGTTACGGATGACCGAGATTTCCCGATATTTTTTCATCACTTCAAGACCGGTGCCATGACGATTGTATCGATCATATAATGTGGGGCAAGGAGAAACAACTTCTATGAACGTGAATCCTTTCTTTTGGAGGGCTTTTTCAATTGATTTTGTAAGCCGTCGGGCATGGAGTGCTGTCCATCGGGCGACGTAGATGGCCCCAGAAGCGGCGGCTACGCTAACTAGGTTGAAGGGATGTTCAATGTTGCCATCAGGAGTTGTGACGGTTATCGCAGAGTCAGGGGTTGTGGGTCCCATTTGTCCGCCAGTCATGCCGTAGTTGAAGTTGTTAACACAGAGAACGAGCATGTCGACGTTGCGGCGAGCCGCATGAATGAAGTGATTTCCACCAATAGCGAATAAGTCACCATCGCCACTAATAACAACGGGTTTTAGTTTGGGATTTGCGACTTTAACACCCGTAGCGAAAGCAATCGCGCGTCCGTGCGTTGTGTGGTAGCTATCAGCCGCAAAGTAACCGCTTGCCCGTCCAGTGCAGCCAATCCCGCTAATGATTACCATATTATCCATATCATAGTTTAGACTGCGGAGTGCACTGGCAAATGATTGGAGAACCGTGCCAATACCGCATGCACTACAAAAGATATGGGGGAGCCGATCGCGGCGAATATATTGAAGGATTGGATGTTCATCGGTTGTTGGGGTTTGTGAGGTTTCGGTCACTTTATTCGCCTCCGAATTTCTTGCATGAGCTCATCAGGGGTATGAGGAGTGCCACATACACGTGGGATGAAATGGACGGGGATTTCATTTCGGATGACGCGTTCAACCTCGCCTACTAATTGTCCATAGTTAAGCTCTGCAACAATCACCTGTTTGGCGTTAGTAGCAGCGTCTTTCAATTGGTCTTTGGGGAAGGGCCATACAGTGATGGGACGGAATAATCCGATTTTCATACCCTCTGCCCGTGCATCTTTGACAGCTCGCATGGCTGTTCGTGCTTCTCCACCATAAGCAATGAGTAGGATTTCAGCATCCTCGGTTTCGATGTTTTCAGCTTGTGTAATTTTGTCAGCATTTTTTCGGATTTTGTCACAAAGCCGTGGAACAAGTGCTAATTGAGCTTCATCGGTCATGACAGGGTAGCCTTTTTGGTCATGAGTTAAGCCTGTGGCATAGAAATGGTAGCCCTCTCCAAACGTAGCCATTGGAGGTACAAGGTCGGCTTCAGGTTTGAATGGGAGATATTCTTCAGGCGGGACGGTGGGCTTTTTCCGATTGATTATTTCGATTTCATCCTCTGGGGGAATCACGAGGCGTTCACGCATATGTCCAATGATTTCATCCGCGAGAACAAACGTGGGAACCCGGAACTGCTCAGAGAGGTTGAAGGCTCGGATGGTGAGATCAAACATTTCTTGGACTGACGAGGGAATTAGCGCGATGATTTCGTAATCGCCGTGGCTTCCCCATTTGGCTTGCATGATGTCGCTTTGACTGGCTTCGGTGGGTTGCCCGGTTGATGGTCCACCGCGCATAACGTTTACGATGACCATGGGTGCCTCAGTCATTGCGGCAAGCCCGATGGTTTCGTTCATTAGGCTAACCCCAGGCCCTGAGGTGGCTGTCATTGCTTTGATACCGGAGTAGGATGCGCCAACGACCGCGGTGCAGGATGCAATTTCGTCCTCCATTTGGATGTATCGACCACCGATGCGTGGGAGTCGATAAGCCATTTGTTCAGCAATTTCTGTGGCTGGAGTGATGGGGTATCCGGCGAAAAAACGACAACCCGCTGCGAGGGCTCCTTCTGCTGCGGCGATGTCGCCTTGGGCGAACATTTCTCCGGTTAGTACGGCTTTCTCCATCACTTCTCACTCTTTTTTGGTTTCGTGGTGTTTTCTTCTACGTGAATGGCAAATTCTGGGCAAATGGCTTCGCAAAGTTTACATCCGACACATCGATCAATATTCGGTGCAAATGGGGGGTAGTAACCTTTGGTGTTGAATTTCTCGGATTTTTCGAGCACTTCACGTGGGCAGAAGGTGTAGCAGAATCCACAGCCTTTGCACCAGTCCTCATTGACGACTATGCGATACTTCGTTTCGGATTCTTCTTCAGGTAGAATGGGTACTCGTTCCTGCCTCGTCAACATCACACGCTCATCCCAATTTTGTCCAGGAAGGGTTTCGTGGATATGTAGTGTTTGTCCAACCCCATTTGTTTCGGTGTAAAGCCTTGGGCTAGCCCCAAGAGTTGAGTGTAGTACAGAACGGGAACTTGATAATCCGTCCCGTATTCGTTGTTTAATTGTAATTGACCTACGTCGAATTGTAGATGACAGAAGTTGCATACATTGACTAAGGCGTCAACCTTTGCTCGTTGCATGGCTTCCACCTTTTCTCTGACCATGTCATTAGATACTTCCAATTCTGCTGATCGAAGACCGCCACCGGCACCACAACACATGTCTTTGAGTTTGTAATCGACAGTAGTACCGCCAACTAGCTCAACAAGTTCATCTACAAGCGTAAAGTCTTCAACATAGCCCCAGGGACGGATGTCACTGGGCTTGAGTAGGTGACAACCCACATGGATGGCAAATCGAGCATCGATGGGATTTACAATTGTTTCCTCGATGGCTTCCATCCCAACATCTTTGTAGAGCACTTCCACTAGATGCTTGGCGGTTATTGTCCCTTTGACCTGATGCCCCGTTCCTTTCAAAATCTTGTTTACGCGTTTTCGCTTTTCAGGATCTTTCAAATCATGAACGCCGGCAATAAGCGTCCCATAACAGCCGTTGCATAACACAAGGATGTCGAGCCCGTTTTCTTCTGATATGGCGATATTTCGGGCAGTAAGTGCCAACCAAGTATCGATGTCAAAGGATTTGATAACACCAGGTGCAGGACAGCAAGAAGCACCTTCCATCTCAACCAGTTCGATATCAAGTTTAGGCATTACATGACGTGTGGCGGCTTCTATTTGTGGGAGACGATTAGGAATCACGCAACCAAGGAAGAGGCTGTACCTATGTTTTGCCATCTTTTTTGCCCCCTTTGTAGTTGACGAGTTTATCAAACCCGGTTTTCTTGATGATGTGTTGGACTTCCTTCACAGCCTTAGGGTGAGAATGCACAGTGGGTGGTAAAGGAGGAAGACCCAGGTCCTCTCGAAGCTTCTTCCATTTGTCATCATCAATTGGAACAGCATGCCCTGTTTCGATGAGTTTGTGGGACACACCTTGGTGTTGCGGTCGCATGTACCCTGCTTCACAGGAGAGATTCCGTAGAAACAAAATGGCTTCGGTGACGTCGATTTTCCGGGGGCACCGCTCTGTACAGGTACCACAGGTAGTACAAAGCCACAAGTTGGGATCAGAAAGAACTTCCTCCCTAAACCCAAGGAGCGCCTTCCGGATTAGCTGGCGCGTCCGCATAGCAGTACGACGTCCCGCAGGGCATGAACCTGTACAGGTTCCACATTGGATGCAAGAGCGAATACGATCTAAACCAGCTTTTTCCATTTCATCAGCTAGCTCAGAGTCTATTTTTGACCCGTTAATTACCCGTCGATCTATCATGAAGTCACCCCGAGGATGTGCGCGCCAAGCCTTTACGTTTGTAAAGGTATAAAGATTTGCCTTTGACAGCCTTCATTTAGGCGCTCTTTGCGAGCAGCAGGCTTATATTTCAAAAGGCAGAGAATCTTTTAGATAATACGTACGCGGGGACTGTTTATGGCTTACGGAGTTTTCAATGCACTTGAAACGGTAATAATCGGTGGATGGTTTGTAATCATCGGTTACTTCTTGCTGCTGTTTGTCTATTTCCTACTTTTTCGGTTCAGGGAATCAAAGAATCCGTTTCATCTCGGGTTTGGACTGTTCTTCCTCCTCTTGGGTGTTGCTCGTGTTTTTTACCTGATTTGGGATTATTACCAGCTGGAAGTAATTTGGTGGATGTCTGCCACCGTTGTCTCGTGGCTAGCGATCTTCACAATTTTCCTTGCCCTAACTTTTCAAATTCTTGAAAGGCAGTTCTGGCAAGTTATACTCATTTCTTCTCCACCCCTCATCGTTGCGATTTTGACTCTTATTTTCCCCTTCCTCTTCTGGTCGCCGCAAATTATCGGTTATCTGACTATCGGGTATGCTATCGCAAACTATGCGATTCTTCCCCTCTACGTGATTGTTTTGCCTGCCCTCTTCTTCTACATTGGCTTACAGTTAACGGGTCAGTTACGTAAAAGCAACTTCCTGCTTGGCACAGGTTTCCTTATCTATTATGGAGGGCGTGTCATTCAGCCGTTTTCAGATTTCTTGGACGCACTTTTACCAGCTCTAGCTGATATTCTTGCGCCTATCCTTGTGTTTATTGCTCTCATGCTCATCGCTCTGGGAGTATTGCTTGAAGAACGCGAATAATTCGGGCACCGAACCAGAAATGAGTTACTCGATTAGATCGAGTTTGGTGAGTTTATACAAGAGCACATCTACATCATCTTGAGGAAATCCGACTATTTGGGCAATTTCTCGGGGTGAATGTTCGCCATCGCATTGTTTGGCGACGTTGTATTCCTGTTCGCTTATTTGCCCTAGTTTCACCATTAGTCGTGGGAGTCCACGTTTGAGTTTCGGTGAGGGTACATCGTTTTTACCTATGAATCCATTATTGAGTAATTGATTGAGTTCAGGTGTGAAGGAGAAGAATACTAACTTTCCATCCCATGTTTTGAGAGTCTCTTCATATTGGTCTGAAAATCGGTCGATTACTTTGTCAAGCGCTTGGAGGACTTGGAGGCGATTATCGTCCTTGTCAACCACTGCGGCCACGACAATGTAATCACCAGCAGCATAGGTAATGTAAAATTCGCCCATCTCCACGATTCGGGCTTCCCCTTTTCCTTTGGAAACCATGCGAGCGAATTCCCGGATGGCGGAAAAGAAGCCTGCAACCAACGTGGAGTCGAGTTCTAGCTCTCCGAATTTTTGGTCTAGAAGACAGACCCCGCTTGGGTGCATGAGA
Organism: Candidatus Odinarchaeota archaeon; assembly: GCA_048885185.1. Taxonomy (GTDB): domain Archaea; phylum Asgardarchaeota; class Hermodarchaeia; order Hermodarchaeales; family Hermodarchaeaceae; genus Hermodarchaeum. The sequence goes on from JBHLQC010000012.1 coordinate 8,884, forward strand.
TAGACCACGTGTAGCATATTTGGTCCCTCGTGGGGATGGAAATCTGTATTATTGGCTACTCAAAGCGTAGTCAAAAAGGTAACGATGGGATAGTGGTGCGGGGGGAGGGAGTTTCGGAGCTCGCAGAACGTGACTCTTTCGAACCCTCGAACCGCTGCCGGACAGGATGTCTCCTAAGCATGGTTAGATCTTGAGTAACGCCGTCAACCTGCAAACGCAAGTGACTCCTGCGCCGTTGACCATGCTTGGCTACCCCCGCACGGGAGTTGGTTCAAGAAATGCTTCGCATTGCTTTAAACGTTTGTCTTCACAGGCCGTGGGAGTACTGACTCTATGGGTTCCAACTAAAGAGCTATATAGCGGAAAGTGTGAAACACGGAATCAACTAATTGTCTGGAGTTTTCAAAACCATGACAAAAATTCCTGCGGAATTGCTCTATACGAAAGAACATGAATGGGTACGGCAAGAAGATGGTGCCGTACGGGTTGGTATTACCGATTATGCCCAAGAAGAGTTACACGAAGTTGTAATGGTGGAACTTCCTTCGGTGGGCACGGCAGTCGAAGCTGGTGAAGCGTTTGGCACCGTTGACTCGGTCAAAGCAACTTCAGAGCTCTTTTCTCCCCTTTCAGGAGAAGTAACCGAAGTTAATGAAAAGCTTGAAGAAGCGCCAGAGCTTGTGAATAATGATCCATATGGAGAAGGATGGATGGTAGCCATCAAAGTTTCTGACCCGAATGATCTCAAGCCTTTATTGAGTGCCGATGATTACAAGAAATTCATTGAAGAACTCGGGAAATGAGGGCTCACTCAGAAAACGTGTGTGGTCGGTACGAGAACTTTTTTAAGTACACGGAATTATCAAGGCACCATTCTTCCTACATCTAGGTGACCGGATGCCATTACGGGATTCACTTCGATCCATTTGGTCTTTCCTTCGACGATACCTACATGGTCCACGAATGGATGTTTCTCGGGCTAATGTCATGGCAACCGTGGGACTGATTGGTATCTGTTTTCTTGCCTTGATGATTCGGCTTCTTCCGACAATTGGTTTTCCAATTATGATTCGAGCGTTTGACCCGTGGTATAACCTTCGAGAGGTTGAATTCATTTTAGAGAATGGGTTCGCAGCTTGGTTTGGCTGGTATGATTGGACTACATGGGTGCCGTTTGGACGCAATATTCCACAGACATCTTACCCTGGAATTCCCTTCTCTGCAGCCCTGTTACACTTAACATTTCAAGCTCTGGGACTTCAAATTGATATAATGACGACCGCAGTGCTATATCCGGCAATATTTGGACTCTTTGGAGTTCTCGCCATCTATTTTCTTGGCTGTGAAATTGGATCGAAGGAAATCGGGCTTTTAGCAGCCTTCTTCATGGCAATTATTCCAGCGTACACACAACGAACCGTAACTGGCTTCTTTGACAATGAAGCAATTGGAATTGTAGCAATCATCCTAACCTTATTCTTCTTTGTTCGCGCCTTGCGAAAAGGATCAATTGTTTCAGCCATCTTTGGGGGACTTTCACTTGGACTCCTCGCAGCGAGTTGGAGTGTTTACCTGTATATGTTCCAGATATTCGCCATTTTTGCGTTAGTCATGGTATTACTCCGCAAGTACTCGCGGAGACTGTTTCTTGCCTATTCTGGTGTCGTTTTAACAGGCTTTCTCATAGCTATCTGTGTCCCCCGAATTGGCCCTGATTGGGTGACGTCTTCAACGGGACTAATACCTATTGGCGTCTTTGGAATCCTATTGCTTATTGAACTCGTCCGAGTATATCGAGTCACAGAAATTAGCCTTCCAAGTAGGTTGGGTTCGCTCTCTAGTAGGTTGCGACCGTATCTGGCTTACATCTTTGGGGCTATGTGTGCTCTCATTGTCGTCGGTTTGGGCTACTTGTATCAATCGGGCTTAATCGTCACTCTTTCCACGGCAACAGAAGACTTGGGAATTTTCGGGGATATTGGAAGTAAATTCCTAACTGTAATTGATCCATTAATCCGGCAACAAGCGTATCTCCTCGCCTCAGTAGGCGAACACCTTCCTTCACCCTGGGCAACGTTTTGGTACAATCTCGGAATTTTGGTTCTTCTCATGCCCTTTGGATTTTACATCGCCTTTCGACGTGAAAGAGACTCTGACATTTTACTTATCATCTTTGCACTTACAGCTATGTATTTCACAGGCTCTATGATACGATTAACCCTTATTCTAGCCCCGGCTGCAGCAATTCTGGGTTCTTACGGCCTCATGATGTCCATTCGTCCCTTCCGACCCATCTTCTGGCAACGTCCAATTCTTACCCGCCGCCGCCGCCGCATTACACCTCCAGCTACACGGGGCTTTGCAACAATTTCCTACTTCTTCATCATCATCCTTCTTCTTGCCTCGACTTATACGGCAGTCGCAGCCACAGATAATATGGGTTCACCTGAAATCACCCTAGGATTCCGATATTCAAACGGAGATACTATAGTCTATTATGATTACCTCGAAACGTTCGGGTGGATGCAACATCACACCCCACCAGATAGTATAATGATGTCGTGGTGGGACTACGGATACTGGACCCGGCAAGCCGGTCAGCGCCCCACCGTCGTGGATAACGCGACGAATAATAAGACGCAGATAGCGTGGGTAGGACGAATGTTCATGGAAACAGATCCTATTGAAGCGCTCAAGATATGTCGCAGGTTCAATGTGAGCTACGTCTTCGTCCATTTTGGTGGAGGTGTAGCCGCCTTTGCTGGTGACGAAGGAAAATGGCAATGGATGAGCCGGATTTCCACTGAGGTCTTTGGTGATGACGTGCCCAATGAAGACTACTTCTGGAACCAAACCACCGGGGCCCACTATGACCCGTATTACGAGACTATGATTTTCAATATGCTCTGGTTGAACGCAACCCAATGGCAACATGCATCAGAAATGTCAGACCCACGGGATACTGCAGGACAATCACGTCTTCCGGTCCAACCGACGCTTGACCCTGCTAGGACCATTTTCAGCGTCTTTTCCCCAGTCTACATGTCAGAAGTGCAACTAATGAAAGTTTATCAGTGTAACTACACGTGGCTTGATAGTAGTTTGGAATTGGGGGGTGCTAGTGCCTATGCCATCAACAACGACACGACCTTTTTCGGTCCTGAAGATCTGAGCGAGGTGGTTGTTGAAGTTACTAATACCGGCCTTTACCCCTTAACCCTCAATGAAGCGAATATCACGTATTGGGAAGCAGAATCAGGAACCTACCAGACATACCCAGTCACTGAGATTGCCACTCGAGCGATTACAACATCTTCTGGTAGCTTAACGGTTGCACCCGGCGAAACGGTCATGCTATCCATTCGAGTCGATGTGTACTTCACCATTGGAACTGACATCGAGTTTAATCTGTACGCTGATGGCTATACCCCGCCTTTGAATGCCAGCATAAGTATTCCTGTTCGGTCACCCCCAGATTATGAGTTGACCGCACTCACTTCAAATACCTATGCATATGACAACGGAACGATTTACGTTGAAGTCGAAAACACAGGGATAGGCTATGTTACGATTGACTCACTTGCCAGAGCTACAGATTCCGAAGGGACGGTGACTATTTACCTAAGGGGAGAGGAGTTGACTCGGGGTCGACTTCTTTTCACGGGGGAGAAACTCGGTATTAGGATTGACGGAGCAGCTGCTGAGTTGCTTATGGATTCCGGGGATACCATCGAGGTAACACTGTATTATGCAAGCTTACTAGACGATTATGAAGGGCTGAACGTTACAATTCCAATCGTCGTCCAAGAAACGCCACCAACACCAATCTCTCCCACTGGAACTTATCATCTCGTATCTAATGAAGTACGGCTTCCAAATCAAGAAGTGATTGATTATAATTACGAACTTTCTTTGCTCTTCCCTGTATCATGTGAAGAAAGTAGGTTCTTTTTCATTTTTCGTCGATATGAACCGTAACGATCCTCAATCGAAAAGCGAGCGGGATGGGCGTTTTTTACTGGACCGTTGCAGGTTGGGCATTGTTTTTGATTGAGTGTGTAAGTGTTGCACTGACTGCATTTCTTTAGAAGTTTGGTCATTACAGCTGTGCACACCCTTCCAGTGATTATGTACGTGCTTCTACTTGACCTTCTCCGCCCGATTCTTTAATTATTTTTAGACTGGCTTCAAGTGCGTGTTCTAGGAGTTGTTCAGCCTGTTTGTAATCTTTCCCACTTACACGAATTCGATATCGTGGCGCGCCTTCAAGGAACACTTCGCCTCCTGAGGAGGTAACGATTTCTTGTGCAGCCAGAAGGGCTTTTCGAACGCCTTCAACACCTTCAGGGCCACGGCAGGTGAGTTCAATGGTTGATTCAACGCTGACCTCGCGGACAATAACATGTGCTTGTGCCAGTTCGAATAGTATGTCAGCCCATTTCTTGGGTATGCCAAGGTCGATTAGTACTTTGGATCCTTTTTCTTTTGTTTCTTCCAAGGCTTCAAGCATGTCCGAGAAATGTTGTTCCATTCGTTGTCCTGCAATTTGGTAGGCTTCTTCGGGGGTCTTTTTCATTTTTTCAGCAGCTAGAGCTAGGAGTTTAATGCCGCGTTGTGCTCGTTTCCATTCTTGGATTTTCATGCGTCCCTGTTCTTTGGTTACTCGTCGCAGTGAAGTGTCAACTTGGTGACGTTCTGGATCAACGCGAAGGACTTTGATTACGATTTTTTGATTTTCTCGAACGAAGTTACGAATATTGCGAACCCAAGTTGATGCGATTTCTGAAATGTGGATAAAGCATTCTTGATTGTCGAATTCATCCATTTCGGAGTAGGCGCCGTGGGATGTTATCCGCTTAACTGTAGCAACGACCAAGTCGCCTACTTCTGGAAGTTTTCTTTTAGATGCTGGGTTGGGGGCGTCCTTTGACATGGAAATCACCTTGGAATGGGGGATAAGGCTGAATAGGGGAATTAGCCTAACTCTTGGAGGACTTCGCCAATGATGCGGGCTTTACCACCTCGGGGTTCAGTGAGGGGTTTGCCGCACACATCACAGACGACGCTTCGTGTTGCCCACCCAAATACTGTCTGTTCGTGTTCACATTCTTTGCATTTCACGAGAAGAAATCGGGATTTTGGTTCAGGGATAGTTTTCTTTTTTGCCACGACATCTCCACTCCAGGTTAGATAAATTCTAATTTCTTCAGTCGAATGCCTTCACGAACCGTGACATGCCCGCATTCTGAGCATTTTAGGCGCAAAGATTGTTTCTTTGTAACCTTTGAGAATCTTTTTTGAATGGGTTTGGGTTGTGAGCCGTATCCTGCTTCTTTTCGGTTATACCGACGTCGTCCAGCGGAAAGTACACGCTCTCGACCCTTCTTGTATAAACTAGCGGCATGTTCTCTGTGTGTTTTACATCGCGCACAGTACGTCTTAATGGTCTTCGGAACTTTCATGGTGGATTTCTCCTAGGGAAACTGGTTCAGCTTGATTTTTTCGGATTATGAGCCGAGCGTTTTCAGCTGGAAGCGTCGCTAGGTCATCGGCTCTGAATGGTCCGTAGGTTTTTAAATCTACTCCAACGAGCTGAGGATGATCTTCGAGAAAACGTACGAGTTGGAGTTGGGACGAGGACTCTGATTGTAATGGCGTGAAAAGTTCATCTGCAGGCATCAGGACGGAATTGAGGTTCCGGGATGCTTGATCAACAAAGCGGCGTTCATTACGGGTTAGTAGATCATAATCGACTGCTTGATTGACAAGTAATGTCAAGATTTTCTGAACACGCATCTGAAGGAGGCTTTTCATCATAAATTGGAGGTTGGCTAACTCAGTTTCGATTAATTGTCGTTGTAAGTCCGTTATGTCTTCTGAATTTTGTTGTTCAAGAACCTGTTCTACGTATTCACGTATATTTTGGAGGAAAGAGTCCCGTAGGGAAAGAAGCTCGGGTGTGTCACGTTCAGCTTTCCATCTTTCAAGGAGAGCATTGTACACAGTGTTTTTCCTCCAATATCAGGTGATTTCAGCTACTCCCTTACACAGAAGTAACATGGCTGCGGAGAGTGGAAGCTCCTTTTTAATTTCGCGCATTGGTGGATAATGGACACCGCCCAAAGTGAAAGCTGGTGAATCCTTTATGGAAACTGTTATCGTTCCCTGAAAGGTCTGTGCATGTCGAAAAGGATCAAAATCCGCTAGTGTGGAGGGCTCCAGTTTTTTGACGATAAATCCAGTTTTTCCATGGAGCGAGCCGGGAAGGCGAATAAGTCGATGAATATCGGTTGTTACTGGTTCATCGACTATGGCACTTGTCGATTCTAGAACATATTGGGCAATGGTACTCCAAGTTTTTCTCCCTACACCTTTAGGCGTGATATACCGAGCTGGTTCTTCCATGAGGTGTTCGCTGATTATTTTTGCTTCCTCTTTTAGAATGCGTGCTTGATTGGCACGAAGCCCAGGGATTTTCTGTAATTGCGATGGATTCTGAAATAGGAGACGAATGCCCTGTGCGATTTTCCGTTCCCATCCAGGCGAGTGGGGATCTGGTCCTTTTGGTACACCATAGGAATCGTCAACAAAGCCGTGATATCGAAAATCAATTCCCGTACCGGAAATGTAGTCAACAATTTCGCGTCGAGCTTGAGAGCCAAGACTCAAAATATCTGGTGTATAACAATGAATATGGTAACCGCGGTGGCCTGAGAAGACTATCATAATCTCTGACCGTGATATCCCAAAGTCAGGTACTAGGAAGTTTTCGATGATTTTGATGGCTTCTTCCTTCGATTTAGCCAAACATTCATCGCACATCCATTTTAGTTCATCAAGTCGCGAGGCATTGCATTTGGGGCATAAATCAGGTCGCTGCCCGTGATCACGATGGCCACATTCAAGGCACCACCAGGTATCATGTTGTTTCTGGCATGGCAAATCAAAGTGATCTGCATCAATATCAAAAACTAAATCCGTTCCACGCCATTCTTTGAGGGGCATCTGGGGGGCATCGGGCTTTTCGTAGTATGCAGCTGAATGAAAGGTATGGGCAGGACCTTCTCTCCCCATGAATTGAAGGAGTTCTTCCAAGTTCGCAAAACTGGTGTGGCGAAGGGCCCCTTCACGTGAAAACCAGAAGAACGCGAATTCCCGGTTTTCAAATTGAGGCGGGGGTGAAATGGCTTTTCCATGGTCGCGATAGTAGTTCGCGAATTGTGTTACAAGGAAGTTCAGCGTTTTGATAGCCATTTCCTCCTTCGACGATAATAGGCAAGAGGATGACGGCGGGATTCCGCTTTATCTGGATCGACACACAGGCGTACTGAAATCATGTAGGCACAACTTGGTGGAGTGTATTCCGTGCTTCCGCGTTTGCCTGCGATATGCTCGATTTGATATCGAGCAAGATCTTCTCGAAAATCTGGAGCTCTCATAAAGAGTTCAAGAACTGAGTCAACATCCATACCTACGTTTAGTAAAAACGCAGTAATGGCAAAACGGGCGATATGTGATAACGGTTTACCCTCATTCATATCTGCAAGAAGGGCTTGCATGCAGGGCGGAAAGGCTTCGGTTACGATTTCTCCTTGGATTTCTTGGCGCATTCGATCTGTTTGTTTTCGAACCTTTTCATCAATGTCTTCGTATACTTTCTGAATATTGGGAGGAAAATTCGCAGGCACCTTTTTGATATCACGAATTAACATTTTTTCCACAGCAGCGCGGATAACACGCACGGTTTCACTCTTTCTTAGTAGAACATAGCCATTGTCAAGCCGTTTGTTGACAAGTTTCCATTCACGTTCATGAAACCCCGCTGTAGCCGCAAGATAGTTGGAAAAATGCAACCTATGAGAAAAAACTCGACTTGCCACACGCCCAGCTGAACTGATTTGCCAATTAAATTCCTGCTTGGCAAATTGAGGGAGCTTTGTCTCCGATTCTTTGAGAAGGAAACCTTCAGCTCGTTTTGCTTCAGCTGTTGCCCAGCGTCTGCGTAAGAACATGCTTCCAATTCCATCGACCAGAGCTTTAGCGATAAAGAAACTGGTCAGTTCCATGTACTCATCATCGCTTTGCATTTCTCTTGTCCGAGTTCTTCGAGAGTCAAGTGCCTGTGATAATCGGTCATGAGCGCGTTGAACAATACGAGGGTTGTTATCGACTTCTCCAAGAGTGACATCGAGGTTTTTTAGCAGAGACCGAGCCATCACTGACCAAGGGTATTTGGCTGCTTCGTGTATGGAGATATCCTCTTGCATTTTCTCTGCCTATGGGTAGGAGTTAGTAAGGATTGTGGGCTAGAAATCATCTTCGACCCGTGGAGCCAGAAAGTAGGTTATATGACCGCCACTGCTCACTGCGAAGAGAAGCTTAATGGGAGTGCCTTTGCCGAATTCCATTTGAACGGTATCAGAAGCGGCAACAGCTTTCATCATGTCGTTCAGATACTCTAAGGCGTATAGTGATTTAGCTGGTTGTTTGACTGAATATTCTAAAAGGGCTTCCTCATCTTTCCCAATACTCACTTCAAGATTTCCGGTGTCTCCGCGAGCAGAAATCGTAAGATTTTCTGGAGTGGCGTCAATTGCTATGAAATCACTTATGATATCGGCATCTTGGATGATTTCTTTCAATGTGTCCGCAGTGATTTTGACGTTGATATCAAAATCCACATTGAGTGTCGGCGGGCGATCAGCGCCTAAATCTATGAGAGAGATTTTGAAACTGCGCCGTGTACGTCCTTCAAGAGTGATTTGTAATTGATTTTTCTCACGATCAAGCCCTAGAGTTAGACTATTTCCTGCTCCTGCGCGTTTGACGATTTTCTCCATTTCATCGAGATTCACGCCAAGTTGTCCTTCTTCATCACATTCGAAGTGACTGAAAGCACCTTTAGGTAATTCAAAATCGACCATGGCGATTCGTGATGGATCCATTGCGCGTAGTGTCATACCTTTGGCTGAAATTTCAAAATTCGCTTCATCAACTAATGCGGAAATAGCGCTAATAAGAGCCTGCCAGGTTTTTGCATCATCGAATTTGGCAACAAACAACTAGGAATTCCTCCGGCGGGGTACGGCTTCGATTATTTTTCTTGTTTTACTATAAAGCTGTTTATCAAGAGCGGCAAGATCTTGGATAATTTCAGCACGGAGTATGGGTTGTCCTTCTCCGGATACTGCAATTGACCCAAAGACCCTGACAAAGGATTGGAGTTGTGGAATTGATTCTTCGGAAAGAACGGATATGCGACCGGTTTCGTCGCTGAGAATGAATCCAGATTGGTCTTGATGGTCAACGACGAACCCCATTATTCGAACACGCCGACCGGCATATTCTGAGGTGATTTGACCGATATCTGTGAAGACTGCAGGTGTTCTGACGAATGGGTCTGAAGACATTTAATATCCGCCACTTGCTCTTGAGTAGAGTGTCCCATTATGGTCCTTAAAGTTCTATCTCTTCTTAGTCTTCATCTGAAAGGAGAAACTTTAAAGAGCCCTCCTTCCAGTTTTCCTCTGGCATTCGACTTGGGATTTCCATCTTCCTTTGAATGACCTTTTTCATAATTGATGTATAGAGGCTGAATGCTTTGACATGGAGAACCGTTCCCCTTCGAAATATCATCCTAACCCTACTTGATAAACGTCAAGGGGTTCTTATCGATAAGGAATTAATTCGTTTATTAAAAAATAATCGTGTGAAAGTGACCCCCGAAGAGCTAGACCGAACTCTGTTGGAGCTGGAAATCGGAGGAAAAATTCACGTTCAGCAAATTACAAAAACGAAGCGGAAAATTGAACTCCTTGGTGAACGGCGGTATCTCCCTATTGCTGAGGACTAAGGCAAGTCTTGTACTGTGGCAACATGTTTCTGCTAGACAAATGGTGACGTACTAGGTCGAGTTTGACCTGCTTGTTTACCCCATGAAAGGTAGGCTTTTTCCATCTCCGGTGTGATGGTTGGGTTAATTTCGTCTATTGCTTTTAGGAAGTGGTTACGGGTCACTTTTTTAGATTCCATGCTTTCTTCAAGAGCTGCTAATGCGGCCTCTCGACAACATGCGGCTATATCACTACCTGCAAAATTCTCTGATAATCGAACTAATTCAGCGATTTTCACATCTTTGGCAATGGGCATATCTCGAGTGTATATTTCAAAAATTTGTTTTCGGGCTTTCTCATCAGGTGCGGGTACCAAGATGTGGCGATCAAACCGTCCTGGTCGTAGCATAGCTGGATCGAGTAGGTCTGGGCGGTTGGTTGCGGCTAATACGACAATGTCTTTGAGAGATTGGATACCATCAATCTCTGTGAGAAATTGGCTGATGACGCGTTCGGTTACGTGGGAATCGCCAGCTCCGGTTCCCCGGGCGGGAGCTATGGCATCGATTTCATCAAAGAAGATAATTGCAGGAGCAGCATGTCGAGCCCGGCGAAAAACTTCACGGATGGCTTTTTCGGATTCACCAACCCACTTGCTGAGAACCTCTGGACCTTTTATGCTGATGAAGTTGGCTTCGCTTTCGGTTGCAACCGCCCGTGCAAGCATCGTTTTTCCACAACCGGGTGGTCCGTATAATAGCACACCACGTGGTGGTTCTACACCTAGTCGGGTAAAGGATTCAGGATGCTGAAGGGGCCATTGCACTGCCTGTTGTAATTTATGCTTAATTATCTCTAATCCTCCAACATCCGACCAGCGAACATTGGGAACCTCAATTGTGACCTCACGCATGGCGGTGGGTTGGATTTCGCGTAAAGCGTCCATGAAGTCATCGTTTGTGACACGGAGATCTGCAAGAACCTCTGCTGGAATTTCATCTTCCTCAAGATTGATTCGGGGCAGGTATCGGCGGAGTGCATTCATTGCGGCTTCTCGACAAAGAGCAGCAAGGTCAGCTCCGACGAAACCATGAGTGATATCGGCAATGGATTCAGGTTTAACCGATTCGAGGGGCATCCCTCGAGAATGGATATGGATGATTTGGTGGCGACCCTCTTTATCGGGTACCCGAATCTCCACTTCACGATCAAACCGACCAGGTCGGCGCAAGGCGGGATCAATGGCATTGGGACGATTTGACGCGCCAATTACAATGACTTGACCCCGTTGTTGGAGCCCATCCATGACCGCAAGGAGTTGAGCGACAACACGGCGCTCAACTTCTCCAATTACTTCTTCACGTTTTGGCGCAATGGCATCAAGTTCATCAATGAATATGATGCTGGGGGCGTTTTTTTCAGCTTCATCAAAAATCTGGCGAAGCCGTTTCTCGGACTCACCATAGAATTTACTCATTATTTCGGGTCCGTTTATAGAGATGAAGTGGGCTTCGGATTCATTAGCAACGGCTTGTGCAAGTAAGGTTTTACCGCAGCCAGGAGGTCCGAATAATAAAACCCCCTTGGGTGGGCTGATTCCTAATCGAGCAAAGAGTTCTGGGTGTTTTAATGGAAGCTCCACCATCTCACGAATTCGCTGGATTTCGTGATCCAACCCGCCGATTTCTTCGTACGTGATAAGAGGCACACCGACGTCGAGTTCTTTGGGTGGTTCACTGAGAATGGTGATTTGCGTATTGAGAGCAATTAACACCACGCCAGTAGGACGGGAACGCCTGACGACAAACCGTACAGGTCGTCCGAGAATCGAAACATGAACCGTATCGTCTTTCACTACAGGACAGTTGAGTAATTTTTGTTTGACAAAATCATCGAAGTCCTTAACGGGAAATCTCATCTCAAGAGGCGCAAGAGTTACAGAGAGCCCGGGTCGCTCTTGAACAGGATACACTGCCAGATTTTCTTCTAGACTTACACCGGCATTGCGACGCATGCGGCCATCCATTCGAATAATGCTTTGCCCTTCATCTTGGGGATAAGCAGGCCATACGATACCGGCGGTTTGTTTTCGTCCTTTGATTCCTAGGATGTCACCTGTTTGGACTCCAAGTTTTTCCATTGTCGAGGAGTCGATCCGAATGATGAAGCGCCCTGCATCACGTTCATGAGCTTTCTTGACACGAAGTGTGACTGATTTTCTGGGTGGGGATTGATCTTCTGCCACTGTTAGTCTCCACACTATGAAAAGGTACAAAGGCATAAAAAACTGTCAGAACTGTCATTCTCTAACGATTAAAGATTGAGTGATTATAAGAGACTGACCGCTTCAATCTCAAGTTGGCTTACGCCAGGTATGTTCCTAACAATTTCTTCAACCGCGTCAGTTCCTCCAGCTTCATCATCAACAATGAACCGCAGTCGTAAAGCGTATAGAGGACCAAAGATGGGAATTTCTTCCCAAGCTTCAATGTGCACTTTCCCTTGGAGAGTTTGATCGATTTGTTGGCGTAATTCACTGATCGGTGCGTTCGCGTCTTCAGGTGTGATTTTCATGATGGCAATAACCTTTCCCATGGAAGAATCCCTCAGTAGTATAATCTTTGAAAAGTAACCATTTGTTTAGGGTCCTTTGAAATTACATGCTGGACATGTGTAAGTATTCGCAAACTCTCGGCACTTCTGGCAACGACGAAGTGTGTAGTTTCCACATGAGGGGCATGTAAATTGGACTGAATTTTCACGGGGTGTGATTAAACCCCCACAGCATGAGCAGAATGAGGTTTTGGTTTCACTCATGTTAAATCGCCTTCATTGTAAAGGGCGTGGTTCAGAAGGATGCTAATAGTCTTCTTAAATTTTGTTCACTATCACACTAATTTTCGTTAGATTGGTTTTTTCTTGATTGCACGCCGCTTGAGGGGTGTTCCACAAACAGGACAGGGCTCAGCTTTTGACAAATCTGGAGCTTTGTGGCCACACGCTGAGCAATAGGTTTCCCATTGAATAACTTCACGGATTCCAGGCTGGTTTGTACCTCGAAATTCGAGAGAAAGACTCTGTGCAACATTTTGAATAGAATAATCATCCGTGATTAGCACGGAATGTCCATTTTGAGTGGTTAAATCTAAGGCTAGGGCTAGAAGGTCTAAATCGGGATCAGATAGATTATCCAAATCTCCCAATTGTTTTGCGACTTTTCTTACTTTTCGTAGTGATGTCTGTGTTGGTTCTAAGATGCGGAGTTTTCGTGCACTGAGGAGCATGTCAACTGTTTCTTTCAGCCCTTTTTGTCGCATTTCTTTTTCAAGAAGGGGAGTAGTGGCCAGTTGAATGTCTTCGGCGGTATATTGGATTCGATTGAATATTGCGGAGGTGTCAATAACAAAGATTAGGGGCTTTTTCTGAGGCATTCTAGCACCCCAGTAGTTTCCCTTGTAAACGGGTATAGAAGCGAGATGACCGACGAAGAATGCGGAGAGAGGATTCGGAGTGTTTCACCGTGAGTGGAGTGTCTTGGTTGACCTCAGTCGAGTATTCACCATCGATGTAGAGATTAGCAACTCGTCCAAGTTGGACTTCAATGGTGGTAGTCCTAGGGATGATGAGGGGAAGAAAACTATGCCGTAGAGGGGCTACTGCGAAGAGTAGTATGCCTTCAAGATGAAGGTCTAAAATTGGTCCTCCCAAGGAGAGGGTATGTCCGGTGGAACCCATAGGTGTGGCAATTAGAAAGCCATTAGCACGAAATTCAAATTCAGTGCTTTTGTTAAGTTGAACCGTTATCAAAGTTGGACGTCCTTGATTTATGGGAAAAAGAGCCG
>JBHLQC010000013.1:0-20817 GCA_048885185.1 Candidatus Odinarchaeota archaeon
ATCAACTTGACCTTGATCGTTCGAAGGAACAACAACAACGTCAAATCCAGCCATGGCAGCACTTGCAGGATTAGTTCCATGAGCTGAATCAGGAATAATGATTTCCCGCCTTGATTCAAGATTACCTTGATCAGCATGATACGCACGAATGATTAGAACACCAGTCAATTCACCTTGTGCTCCCGCAGCAGGCTGCAAAGAGAACTCATCCATACCCGTAATCTCGGAAAGCCATTGCTGTAATTCATAAAAGATATGCAAAATCCCCTGTAAGGTTGAACAGTCTTGGTGTGGGTGCAATAGAGAAAATTGTGGGTTTTTGATTACTTCTTCATTCATCGGTGGATTGTATTTCATCGTACAGCTGCCTAATGGGTAAAGACCCAAATCGACACAATAGTTCATTTGGGAAAGTCGGATAAAGTGTTGCATGACCTCGGGTTCAGAGAGTTCAGGCAACTCAGGAGGAGCTGAACGACGTAACTCTTTTGGCAGGGCAGACAAGGGTTTTGGTAGTGCTTGTTGGACTGTCTTGCTTACTGACGGGAATGAGTAGCCGATTGCCCCCCTTCTTGAACGTTCAAAAAGCAGGGCTTCATCCCATTTTGCCTGTTGAAATTTCATTGTTCTCCCTCCATTGTCTGCCGTAAAGTCTCAGACAAGGAATCTATGGCAGCTTGAGTATGAACCTCTGTAATGCAAACCAGCGCAGATTGTCCAAAATCGGGAAAACTCTGATCGAGAGGTATTCCAACCAAGATTCCTCTTTCCTGAGCGCTCTTCAAAACAGTCCTGATGGACAATCCCGCAGAGCTTGCAAGCTTCGAATTTTTAATCTGTAAAACGAATTCCTTGAAGTGAGGTGCTTCGAAAAGTGGTGCATTTACTCCTTCCAAGGCGTTTAACCGTCGTTCTGCATAATGGCGCAATTGAAGGATCGTCTCACCAAGTTGCACAAGACCGCTAGGACCCAATAATGCAAGATAAATTGCAGCTGTGACAGCCGAAAGCGCCTGATTTGAACAGATATTGGAGGTCGCCTTCTCGCGGCGGATGTGTTGTTCACGGGCTTGAATAGTCATTACAAACCCCCGCTGTCCAGAGGATTGTGCCGTTGTTAGGCCAATTATCCGACCCGGAAGTTGACGTAGCAGCTTTCTTTCATCACGACTAGCAAAAATTCCCAGTAATGGCCCTCCCATATTGAGGGCGTTTCCCAACGGTTGACCTTCGCCAATTACAATGTCGGCTCCATAGCTTCCAGGAGCACGTATAACTCCCAGGGAGATTGGATCAACGCCTACGACTAATAATGCCCCGGCATCATGTGTAATCTCTGCAATAGCATCAACTTCGCTCTGGAAATAACCAAGATAAGCAGGATTTTCGAAATATACTCCTGCGGTGTCCTTATCGACAAGAGTTTTCAAAAGCTCCAAATCGAGTTGACCAGAAGTCGAATCATAATCAATATTATCGATGTTCATTCCAGCAGGATTTGTGTATGTGTTCAAAACAGCTCGACGGTTTGGTGCAATCAATTTCGGAACTAAGAACTTTTGGCGTTTAGTTACTCGACTAGCCATCAAAGCTGATTCGCCCAAAGCACTAGCCCAATCATACATCGACGCATTAACTACTGGTAGTTCCACTAACTCGGCGATTAGGCTTTGATATTCAAAAAGAGCTTGAAGCATCCCCTGACTGATTTCAGCTTGATACGGAGTATAAGCGGTTAAAAACTCAGTCCGATTCACAATAGCTTTTACGGTCTCAGGAATAACATGAGACCAGATACCACCACCAAGGAATCCCTCTCCCATAGGAGATTCCCAATTTCGTGCTAGTTGATCAGCAATTTTCCGAGTTACTTCAATTTCAGATAAGCTATCAGGAATCTTCAACCGGCTCTTTAGTTGAAACTTTAACGGAATATCACTAAACAACTCATCAATGCTTTTGATTCCCAGTTCTGTAAGAATCTCAGCTTCTTGTTCGCCTACTGTTGGTAAAAATGAATGGCGGAAATCAGTCACTGAATCAACCTCACTCTTGTTCGCTTATCCCAACCAAAAATAGCTTTCTCCATAACTAATCTACTGAACTACTCAAAAACGAGTAGCTACTCTTAAATACGAGAAATCGCCAAAGCGCCCACTCCCCTGGAGGTTCATTCGTGACCACCCTAAAACCCTCTCAACCGTATAGCACCAAGAAAGTGGTGTACATAGCAATTATGGCTGCTCTGGGTACGGCTGTTTCTATCATCACGATAAACTTTGTACATCTTGGTGTTTGGCAAATAGCACTGGATCTGAGTCACCTGGGTTCATTTCTTGTGGCAATACCTGGTGGACCCATTCTTGGCGCCATAACTGGTGCTCTAGTTGGAATATATCCAGGTATTGCGTTCGGGTATATCTGGGGGTCATTAGGGATTGTGGGGCTAATCGGGCTGCCAGTAGGGAAAGCCTTGGCAGGATTTGTCACAGGATATGTTCAACGTATTCTTAAACGCCCTTTTCTTTCGGTTATCATCGGATATGTTCCTGAATGTATCTTCACAATCGCCTTATTCGTCTTCATTGTACCCAATACGACTGGCATGCCAATAGAAATCGCACTTCTAGTTTCTCTTGGTATTGTGGCTAAGGCTTGGATAGAAATCCTGTTCATGGCCTTTGTCATGGAAACCATCTTCTTGTCCCGTGGAATTGTGAGCATGCTACGCACAATCTTCCCTGAGTGGGATTACACTCCCTTGACTGAACTCTAGCTTTCTCATCAGTGAGAACACCTCCTGATACGGCGTAAGATTTTTATGTCAGTGCAAGGATTGCCGCACAGTTCATCCTATTGGAAATACCAACAGATACTATGGAGGAACACTATCATGGCACAAATGCAAGGCGTGCCGGTCTTAATACTCAAAGAAGGTACAGAAAGAGCCCGAGGTCGTGACGCTCGCGAAAATAACATTATGGCAGTGCGAGCTCTAGCGGATGCAGTTCGCTCATCTCTTGGACCTCGAGGTCAAGATAAAATGCTAGTGGATAGCCTGGGTGATGTTACAATCACAAACGATGGTGCCACTATCCTAGATGAAATTGAAGTTCAGCATCCTGCTGCAAAAATGCTTGTTCAAGTAGCCAAAGCCCAAGATGCTGAAACAGGTGATGGTACCACTTCTGCAGTTGTTGTTTGTGGTGAGTTACTCAAGCAAGCACAGGGGCTAATCACCTCAGGAGTCCATCCTACTGTTATCATTTCAGGTTATCGAAAAGCCGTTGACAAAGCTACTGAAGTTCTCGACGGCATGTCGGTCGATTGTACACGAGAAGACCGCAACAAGCTACTCAAGGTCGTGGAGACCTCGATGGCTAGTAAACTCATTGCTGAAGCTAAAGACTTCCTAGCGCCCATCGCGGTTGATTCAGTTTTACAGATTACTGAGGAAACCAACAGCGGGCTCGTTGCCGATATTGATCATATCAAAGTCGAAAAGAAGGAAGGCGGATCCGTCCGGGATACACGGCTTGTTCGTGGTGTAATTGTTGACAAAGAAATTGTGCATTCAGAAATGCCCCGACGAGTTTCAAAGGCTAAGATTGCACTGGTTAATGCGTCAATGGAAGTTGAAAAAACTGAGATGGATGCAGAAATCCGAATCACCGATCCCGAACAGATGAAATCCTTCTTGGATGAAGAACAACGAATGTTGAAAAGCATCTCGGAAAAGGTGAAGGCAACCGGTGCAAATGTTGTTTTTGGCCAGAAAGGCATTGATGATAAAGTCCAACACTACCTCGCAAAGGACGGTATCCTAGCGGTTCGTCGAATCAAGAAGAGTGATATGGAAGCACTTGCCCGGGCAACAGGAGGCAGCGTGGTTTCATCCATTGATCACCTCACAGAAGAACATCTAGGCGCCTGTGAGACTGTTGAAGAACGCAAAGTCGGTGACGACAAAATGGTGTTCGTCGAAGGCTGCAAAGATCCCAAAACAGTCAGCGTCCTCATTAGAGGAGGAACTGAACGGGTTGTCGATGAAGCTGAACGCGCCTTCCACGATGCTGTATCTGTTGTACGCGATGCCGTTGAAGACGCAAAAATTGTCCCAGGCGGCGGTGCACCAGAAGTCGAGGTAGCCTCACAACTTCGTGAATATGCAGGCACTCTGAAAGGTCGTGAACAAATCGCTGTCAACCGGTTTGCTGATGCGATGGAAATCATTCCCAAGACCCTCGCAGAGAATGCAGGTCACGATCCCATCGATGTCATTGTTGCTCTCCGTGCTGATCATGGAAGTGGAAAGAACACAATGGGCGTAGACGTCCATTCTGGAAAATCCAAAGACATGATGAAAGCCGGAGTACTCGAACCTCTACGCGTCAAAACCCATGCAGTCCGATCTGCCACAGAAGCAGCGTCACTCATTCTCCGAATCGATGACGTTATCGCTTCCAAGCGAAGTGCTGCACCCCCAGGCGGTCCTGGTGGTCCAGGTATGGGCGGTATGCCCCCAGGTATGGGTGGCATGGGTGGAATGCCTCCAGGTATGATGTAGGCAAGCGTCCGTGTGTACGGGCGCTTTTCTCTCCTTTTTTCCTATTCTTTTTTTACCTTAGAGTATAGTATAGAGATGGTCATCCATATGAATCAACAAGTTTCCGTCGAGGTTTCAGGTATTGATTTTTCTGCAGCACATTTTGTGAGTGAGGGTGGAAAATGCGAACGACTTCATGGTCACAATTATCATGTAGCCGTTCTGGTTTGGGGAAAAATCGATTCACTAGGCATGGTGATTGACTTTAGAGAGATTAAACGTCGGGCACGTTTGTTATCTAAGATGTGGGACCATCATATTCTGCTCCCGCAACGGTCATCGTTAATCAAAGTCAACCAAAAAGGTAACCAAGTCCAGGTTGAGACACCAAATGGAACATATTCGTTTCCCACGAGAGACGTAAAGGTTCTCAATGTAGTTGAAACCACAGCTGAAGAGTTAGCCCGCGTAATCTGTGAAAAAATAATTGAAGACTTGAAAGCTGATTATCCAAATCTCACTCAAGTACGTGTCGTTTTATCAGAAAGCCCCACAGCCCAAGCTATTGTGACGATGACGATGTAACTTCTTCTATTGATTGCTTTCGTCGTTGGCGGATATAACCAATTAAGGTAGCTACGAGCGGAAAGAGAAGAACAAGGGGAAGGAGGAAGATTAGTACTTTTTCAAGTAAGAACCATAACTCGACTGATTCAATGATGATGCTTGGGGCACCAAGTAGGGTGAGAAAAATCACTGGGTTAATGCATATGTATGCAATAATGATGACCAACGTGAAGCGAATTAGGGAAGATCCAATTGAAAGCGTTGTCATACGCATTAGTGATGGGCTGGCTGCACGAGCTGTTAACGCTGCTTCCGCTTCAGGATCTTCACGGAATACACGTGAAACAAATGTGTTGAGGCGTCGGATTTCATGTGAATCCTTTAATTCAACCAACCATTCACGGCGCAAGAGTTTACGTTCGATTACCTGTCGCATTAAACGGAAGGCATCTGAGCCTAACATTCGTTGAAGCGCTTTGGGGATGGGTATATCTTGACTTTTAACAGGAATTTCCCGTTGTGCATCAGTCTGCAATTGTTGAAGTTGTTGTCGGAGTTGCTCTTCTCGAATTGAGGGCGGTTCCAGTAACGAATTGAAATACACAACCTGATAGGACACTTCCAGGTAAAGGAAGCTAACAATTGCTACAATGAATACTGATGAAAATAACCATAAAGTGGGATTCATAGGCATGGGAAACGTGCTGACAGGAGCAAGGAGATAGCCATATTCACCTCCGGGGAGATTTAACAGAATTCCTGACGCAGCAAGGATTGCTATTCCTGTCATTGAAAGAAAACAAAGGAGAGCTAAACGACCACTTACTCGGAGAAATGACAAAATACCAGCAATTAAACCGATTATGAGAAGAATCTGGAAACCAAGAAAATATACACTTTGCAGAAGGCCTATACCTACTGATTCTATGACTATTGGATCTATAGGAAGCGGAGGTAAAGTGAATCCAAGTGCCTGGAAATATGCGGCTATGGCATCATAGTATTGTGGAAAAAGGACTCCGATAGATTGTTGGCTAACAAGATTATCAATTAGAGCTCCAAAGGATGCCGCAACGAAAACAAAGAAGGCAACTAATAAACTGAGACCATCTCGAAGGGCACCTGCAAATTCTACGAGGGCTGTGAAGGGTCCAGCAAATCCATCTAAACGCCAAACCACGGGATTTATACTCAAAAGAATGATTGCTGCGAAGGCGATGAAGGCGGTGACTGCGATCCCCCTTAGCAACCACAGAATGTTTCGTGTCACCAAGAATTCATCTCCTTATCACTCTCATTTAGATAACTGCAATACTCCGCTTCTTTGCTTTGAGATACTCACTAAGCACTGTTGGTAGAAGATCACCAGGTCCCACTTGAATGAGTGACACGCCCACCCGCTGAAAGCTCTTAGCTAAAGTCGAGTGCTCTTCGAGAAGTCGATGAACGATTGCTTCTCCAATAGCGCGTTCAACGGGAGACAAGTAGATTTCTTCAATTTCAAACCATGGACCAAAAGGGGCAATGATAATGGCGTTATGCTTGTACCCACGAATTAGCCTGATTCCTTTCTCAAGCTGCTTCCGATTTGCTTCACAATCGGAGAGTATGATGAAGAAGCTTTGTTGCGTCACTCTCGGAGCGATATATTTTACTGCCGCTGTTAAATCGAAGCTTCCACCAACATCGATTTCTGCTAACTGGTCTAGCAAGCGATGATAGTGTGCTTCGCCTAGTCCCGGCTTTAAGAAAGCATGTTGTTTTGATGACCAAGAAAGAATACCCACGTGGTCTTTTCTTTCCATAGCCGTCTTAGAAAGCATCAACGCAGCACGAATAGCATATTCAAGTTTGCTATTTTCCGGTCGACCTGCACCCATAGATTGACTTGTATCGAGAATAACAAAAATCCGGATATTTCGTTCGGTTTCATATTGTCGCATCATTAGCTTTTGCGTTCGCGCTGATGATTTCCAATCAATTCGACGGTACTCATCGCCAGCTTCATATCTCCGAATACCGGTGAAATCTGTTCCAAGGCTCATTTGGCGTGTTTTATGGACTCCAAACATATGGCCAAGCCGGCGTTTTTTGGCCAGGCTTTCCATGATGCGCACTTCCTGAACATTCGGATAGATGAGGAGTTCTTCGTAATTTTCTCCCGACATTTCTTCAAAACGAAATTCCAATCGATCGAAGATGTGAAATTTCGTAGGTCCAAAGGTAAATTTCCCTCGTAATGGCGCTTGAACAATATAGGAAAACTTGATTTCCTGTTTGGGATCAATGCGAGTGCGAATACTATTCTTCCCAAGTACTAGACGGAAAATCTCCGGGTAAACATCAAAAATATCCACTGAATCAATCCGATGGGAGCCTGTGTTTTTTACTGTCAATTTTATGTGAATAAAATCGTCTTGGAAGATGTTTCGTTTGTCAATTTCACGAGTTACTTCGAGGGTTTCAACGGGCATAGTAAGTTGAAAAAATGGTGAACTAGCTACCGAACCAATGATGAGGAAAATCCCTACCAATGTGAGAACGTAATTTGTGAAAGCAAAGCCTGCAACGAGGACGAAAATTCCAATTAGGACAATTGCTCGACCACGTTCGGAAAACACGAATAATTACGCTCCAGGTGCGCTTATCTGTTTAAGAATCCGATCAATTACCGCATTAACCGAAGTGCCTTCCAATTCAGCTTCAGGTTTGAGAATTAACCGGTGGTTCAAAGCATGGTTGGCAAGAGCTTTCACGTCATCTGGTGTAACATAGTCCCGTCCACTAAAGGCGGCGTGAACCTTTGCAGTTTCTAGTAATACAATCGATGCACGTGGGGAGCCACCCACCAGAATTTGTGGGTCATTTCGAGTGCGGACAACAATATCCCGAATATAGGACATGATATACGGCTCGATGAAAACACGTTTTGTAGTCGCCTGCATTTGAATTAGCGTTGGTGGATCGACAACAGCTCCGATTTCAGCTTCTTCTGGTTGGTGTTTTCGACGAAGAATTTCAACTTCTTCTGCTTCAGAGGGATAATCCACGTGAAGTTTGAATAGAAACCGATCCACTTGAGCTTCGGGAAGGGGGTAGGTTCCTTCAAGTTCAATGGGATTTTGTGTGGCCAGTACCATGAAGGGTGTTGGGAGGGGCAGGGTTGATCCCTCAATTGTAACCTGTTTTTCTTGCATAGCTTCAAGAAGTGCTGATTGAGTCTTTGGTGGTGATCGATTCACTTCGTCTGCTAACACGAGATTGGAAAAAACCGGACCTTTTCGTAATCGAAATTCACCAGTATTTGGATCATAGATATTCGTTCCAATGATATCCGCAGGAAGCATATCGGGTGTGAATTGTATTCGCTTAAATTCACAACCAATCGCTGCTGCAAAGGCATTTGCCATGTAGGTCTTTGCTATACCTGGTACACCCTCCAAGAGAATATGTCCCTCAGCGAGTAGTCCAATCAATATGTTCTGGAGAGTAATCCTTTTTCCAACGATAAGCTTACCCACCTCATCCAAAATTGCTGAGGCATGGGTTCGTACTTCTGCGATGGACATTCCATCTCCACGTCTTCTTCTTCTGCTCATTAGTAAATCACCCAATATTTTCTCGAATTCTTTCAATTTTGAAAAAGAGGTCTAGAAATTGGTCGCGATTAATTCGTCGAGATTCATGAACCGCTTTTTCTATAGCTTCAAAATCTTCTTTCAACGGTGCAATATCACCAGGTTGACGAGTTCGTGAAACGCTCACCAAAAGCCTTGAGACATCAAATATACGCAACCCGTGCCGACGACGTAAATCGCGTTTGAGCCGTCCATAGATTACTTGCAAGGCTTCGTCGTAGCGTTGGTTGTTTATGTAATCATGTAATGTCTTTGTAAACTGGGTTTGCCCCCGTAGTCGATAAATCTCCATTGGTTTTCGTTTTTCCGGGCGGTCATAAGGCAGATATCTCCTCACCATCCAAAGAGCTAGAAGGGGCGCTAATGGTGCTAACAGCCAGTTTGTGGAAACATACGTAATTTGTCCTAACATTAGACCAACGTATAAGACTGGGGCCATTGGAGACCATCCAAGATGATTATGATCAATGACAATTGTATCTGCATTTGCTTGTCGGGCCAGATACGTGAACAACTCTCGGGCAAATGCTCGGTTCGTCCCACGATCAATCATATTATTGATGAAAATGCTCGGATCACTTAGAAGCATAATTCGCCCTGGACCAACGTGAATCTCGGCAAGGAGCGAGAACGGTCCTGGCTGATCTCCGCGCGATGCATTAAATGCAATGAAACTAGGGTCTACGCCCTGCTGAATCAGGTTATAGACATCACCAGCGACAATCCATGAGTTATCTGATGAAACAGCAATTGATTGGTTTGGGAGGATTCCTTTTAGTCCAGTGGCGAAGTTCATCACTACGCGGTGTGATGAAGAAAATATCTGTCCCCCGTCATTGAATGTAGTGATGACTGGCAATAAAGGTCTACCATTATCATTATTATTTGCATCCAGTAAAAGCCCCCGATCAAAACCAATGGCGGAAACCGGTAAGGGTCCAACATGTACTGTAGGCCACCCAGATGCTTCGAGCATGAGTGCTAAACTATCTAGGATTGAGTTACCCGAACCAAAATCATCCGCGATAAGCATACTACCTCCTTCTAAAAAGAAACCCACTAATGCAGAACTATCAACAAAGGAGAAGAGATGAGTAGAACCAATGAGGCAAAGCACAGAATTTTGTGGAATACCATTAATCACACTTAGTGAACTGATTAAAGGACTAACATTGTATCCTGCAGTAGTGAGCGTGGACGCTAGTTCAGAACATCCGTCTCCTGGATTACTGCTTGTGTTATAAATCGAAAATGGAAGTGTATCAATTTCACCTACCCGCATAACACTCAGGATAAGTGGCAGCCAGGCTATGGCGAACACGAAGCAAAACACAAAGAGCGTGATGAATTTACCTCGCTTTTTCGCTTCAGCTGGTTTCGGCCCGATCGGGCTCTGCTGATTCTGGCTGTTGTTGTTCCTGCGTGACAAACCGCAAATTGCCTCCGGTTAAGGAATTATACAAACTAGCAAAAGCGTTCAGTGATGAAAGAGCGGTATTGTAACTTATGGGGTGGTCACTATATCGCGCCTCTTCTACACCCCGAATGAAGACTTCCATCGTTCGTGTATCCAGGCGTCCATGCGCAACTGTTACATTAGCAAATTCCCGGACAGTAATACTCGGATCTCGGAAAATTCCAAGCTTGGCTTGAATTATTGTCTCATACATTCGAAAGGCATAGATTATGGCTTCACGATATTTTTGTTGAGAAAGTAGTTGACGAAGTGCTGTCAACATCGCTGAAGCATCAATAGACGGTGCCGCTGTTTTCCGGGGACGGCGTTTCCAGTATCGGTAGACGAGAATCACTATTACGATGATGACAACAACTACGATTATTGCTGCAATCAACTCTGGTGGAATTTGTAAAGGTTGTGGGGGTTGCATGATATCTTGAGCCTCCACGGTTATTATTCTAACAGACGAATTGAGGGTAATTATCGTTTCGTGTCGAAGCTGGAGAGCATAAAAAACATCATTTTCTCCCGATGGGGTGAATCGAAGCACGAAAGCGACCTGCCCCAATTGATTTGTGATGCTTGAAAAATTACTGGTTCCATTCACAAACACCTGTGCATCTCGGTTCGGAAGCGCCCGTCCAAAGTTGTCAACCAGCGTTCCATTCACCGAAACACTTTCATTCCACGCAAAAGGACCTACGGGAACCTCAATCAGAAGCGAAGCATTTGAAAACACATCCAAGAGCTCTGAATCCACACTAGCTCCATAGTACATGGTGCCTGAGTAGGTAACATCAAAAGTTACGGTTGAAACACTAGTTGGAACGGAAAGTGGAATCTGATAGGTGACAGAAAAAGTTCCACCTGCTTGAGTAAGTGCCGATCCAATGGATATAGTCGTAGACAGGTATGAAAGGTCAATATCTAGACTTTGACCTGAAAGTCCAATTCCTTGATCATCAATAATCTGACCAGTAAAGGTCACCGTTTCACCCAGCATCACAGGGTCAAAATTGAACTGGAGATTTTGGAGTTGGGTTGTTGAATTAATTGTAAAGTAATCAAGACTACTCACAACACGTAGTGTTGCATGAGTGATGTTTGCTGACACCTCAATTGTGCCAACTGATTGTGAACCAACTAGCTGGTAGCTCCATGAAAAACCGCCACTAGCGTTTGTGGTCGACCCACCAATGGCACTTTGATTAAGAAAAATGATAACCGGAACTCCAGCTTCTACGCGTGAACCATTTTGATACTCTGCCCAACCTGAAAAATACACCCAGCTTCCTCTTTGGGTGACATCATCACCATCATCGTCGTTCACATAGACGATGATCGTTCCTTCCTGATGCACACGAGCCGTGCTAAACCCACTGGAACCATAAATCAACGGCGCTCCAGTAAATTGCGCGCCTATCACAACAG
This sequence comes from Candidatus Odinarchaeota archaeon, assembly GCA_048885185.1. GTDB lineage: Archaea > Asgardarchaeota > Hermodarchaeia > Hermodarchaeales > Hermodarchaeaceae > Hermodarchaeum. The sequence goes on from JBHLQC010000013.1 coordinate 11,642, forward strand.
AACCGATAGCAGGAGGTGTATAGTTAAACGAGTAATACCCCGCACTATCCGTAATATTAGAACCAATGGATGTGCCATTCCAATAGAGTTGGATAGTCTGCCCTGGAATTCCTGTTCCGTTTTCAAACAGTAATCTCCCATGTAAAATCGTAGCACTATTCAACCGGATTGAGTTGGGCAGGGCCTGAACCGAAAGTTGTGAGGTAGCCGTGATGTTCAAATTCTCCCAGTTACTAATTGTAAAATCAATAACACCGAAGATTTCAAATTCTACGTGAACGCTTGTGACACCAAGGGGAGCTTGAGACATGGGAATGGCATAATCAACAGAATAGTACCCAAACGCATCGGTAGGGGGCTGTGACACTATTGTGGGTCCGAGAAAAATATTGACTCCTGTCATTCCAGTTTCACTAGGAGATATCCCCCGACCATTTACAGCATCACTTAAGGTACCATTGAAACGAACCATCATAGTACGATTCACTTCAAGAGGAGTCACGGTAAGATTCAGATTTGCTGTCCCATGAAGGCCAACTCCTCCATACTCGCTTAGAGTTTGAAATGAAACGTGTAGAATGTGAAATCCAACAATTGCAGCATTACTGTATTGAAAGCTAATACTCGCTTCACCAGTAGCGGTGGTCACGTTACTGCCTAGAAAGAATTGCTCCGTATCATCATAGAAGTCAAGAGTTTCCCCAGGTGCTGGGTTTCCATCTTGAGTTAACGTGGCAGAGATTTGTACCGTCACAAATCGATCAACTACGGGCGGGGTAACGACTACTGAGAGGTCATATGCGGTACTGATAACATACGGGTCCCCATCCGGAATAACGGGAGGAGGGGATTTATTCACAGCAGGAGTTGGAGGTGGGCTTCCATCAGTAATATAATCAGGCAGAGGTGTTGGATCAAATTGTACCCAATAACCCCCTCCACCCATAACGGGAATGTACACTTCAACCCAAAAGTGAAGATGCATCAGGTGCAACACTCTCTGAAATCCCTGGTCTTCACCTAAAACTGCTCCAAACACAGGTCGCGCAGCAATTCCACTTTGACGGAGAAACATGGTGAAAGCAGTAGCAAAGTCCACTCCAATCCCTGAACCTTGACTCAGAAACCATGCTACATGCTCATCAGTGGGTCCGGGTCGTGGTGTTAAGAAGTCAAAGGCAAATGTTGTCTTGAAATAGTTGAGGATGGCAAACGCTTCTTCAAAGGCATTGTCAGGTACTCCAGCTAGAATTGTACTTAGTCGTGTTTGAATATCGCTTGTCGTGGATGGACTAAGATAACTAAGGCCTTGTTGCTGATAATCTGCTTGTATATCCGCTGGAGTAAAACTAGCTGACCGAGCGTTGGGTCGGATATCAGTAGACCAATTAAGCGGATTAAAGGTAACATTGTACTCCAGAGTGGTTGAACCAGTCGTACTGAATCGTCCATTCAAAATGGCAGTACCATACGCATCTGTAGCAATATCATACGAAGTTGGAAAGGGAAGATTAGGACACTGAATAGAGTCAGAAATAATCATCGGATCTGGCCAAAGAGACAATAAAGGAAAGGATCCAGCTACTCCCTGAACGGAAATATTCTGGGTAATATGATAAACTGTTTCAATACCTGGATCAACCGTTGGGAGTAACTCTGTTGTGCTATTACTTTTTTCCCAATCTGTTCCGATGTATCGATCATATGCGGTAGTTCGCCAATATCGGGGTGGGTCACCAGGTGAAACGATGGCGACAGTCAAGGAGGGATCGAGGGTCCAGTTTAAATCCAAAGTGATATCATCCATGGTGATGTTATCCAAGAAGGTGTCGTCTCCTCCTTCGACTACAACTCCGGTTCCCCAGTCAGGGACAATGTCATAGGGTTCTTGACGGGGGATTAGCGGTTGGAAAAGGAGTGGCCATAAAAAACTAAGAATCAGCAACAAAATTATGACTAGGGATATGGCTGCAAATACAGACCGCTTGGAAACCACCTAGTGCCACCAACTGACACAAAGATTTGACGAACAAAAACTTTGCTAACTAGACCCACCACATATCCAAAATCTTGCAGAATTAGAGGTCACCGAATGTTTTTACCTTTTTAAGCACAAAACTTCAGGCAACAAATGCGATAACCATGATGAGGTGCTTTTCTGAAAAGCCAGTGGCGTGATCTATATCGAGCGATTAATACTCAGCAAGAAAAGGTGTTCTCAGAATCAGAACTCCGTCTGACAGGGCTAATGACATCCCCTAGCCCCGAAATTGCTAAGGTCAAATTAGGTCAGTATCTACAAGAAGCAGATGGGCTTAGAGCACAAAATGAATATCAAAACGCTCTGATTGTTGTGCTTGTCGCTGGTGAATTTTTTTGGCGCAAACACCAACCAACCCGGGCTGCAGGTCTTCTCTTAGAAGCGAGTGATCTCTTCTTCATGCTGCAAAAGTACGAGGCGAGTCAAGGGAGCCTAAATACTGCCCTAGAACTTATCACAACAAAAACGCCCTTGAAATGGTGGGAGAAGGAACTCTTTGGCAGTATTTTTCTCTTCACAGCCGCTCTTGCCCTAATTGAGAATTCTTCCTCTATCAGTCACCGGCTTAGCGATTTACGCCAATCGCTTTCGGAGAAACAGCAATCTCAAATTCGCCGCGAAGATGGCTACCGAGTGGCTCTAGCTCTTAGGAAAGCTGTAAAACAACAGGTGTTTTCACCAATTGACGATTTGGATACAAAAACAACTCTTCGAAGCCATTCCGATTATACAACCTTGTACGAGTACTTAATGGGGCAAGCCAAACGTTATGTACTAATTGACAAAGGGCTTGCTGCTTTACAACATCATATCCAGCAGGAGGATCCTGAATAATGGCGTATGTCTCCCATCTCAAATGTCCGAAGTGTAATACAGAATATGATTTATCCAAATATCCGCTGCTTTGCACAACTCCCAACTGTAATGCCCGGATTGATGTGTTTTACAACTATTCTAACCTTCAAGAAACGCTCTCTAAAAAAATACTATCAAAACGACCATTGAGTGTGTGGAGCTATTTCGAATTACTTCCCGTTTCCAATCGCAAAAACATTGTCAGTTTGGGAGAAGGAGGAACTCCTCTTCTTCGAAGTCAAAGACTAGCAAAGATCTTGGGTGTTCGCGAACTGTATATTAAAGACGAAACGCGGAATCCCACTTGGTCATTTAAAGATCGCCCAATGACCGTTGGTGTTTCAAAAGCTAAAGAACAAGGCACAGATACATTAGCCTCTGCAAGCAGTGGTAATGCCGCCGCTGCACTAGCAGCTTATTGTGCACGAGCTGGGTTTGCCTGTTTTTGTTTTGTACCGGATATCGCACCAATGGGTAAAATCGCCCAACTCATTCTATATGGCGCCAAAGTAGTACGGTTACGTGGTTTGCATAAAGGAGATGATCCTACGGTCAAACTTCTCCGAGAAGCTTGTGCCACCTACGGTTGGACTCCCTGTCCCAGCTTTGGACCCTTTAATCCCTATCAAGCCGAAGGACCAAAGACCCTAGCTTATGAGATTATCCAGCAGCTAGATTGGGCTGTTCCTGATGTTGCTTACGTCCAAGTTGGCGCAGGAGGTCTACTAGGCGGACAATGGCGTGGTTTTACAGACTTCTTAACACTCGACCTAGTGAATCAGCACCCCCGGATGGTTGCTGTTCAAGCTACAGGTTGCCCACCACTTGTCAGAGCCTTTGAAACCAACCAAGATCCCTTCAAGATTACGCCTTGCGAATCTCCAAAAAGCGTTGCAGAAGGGCTTTGCGACCCTTTTCCATGGGATGGGGACCTTGCACTCACAGCTATTCGCGAATCAAAAGGCACAGCAATTGCTGTGTCAGATGAGTTAATTCTCAAAGCTCAAGACTTACTAGCCAAATATGAGGGTATCTTTGCTGAACCAACCGGAGTTACCGGTCTTGCAGGCCTAATCGACCAACTAGAGTCTGGAGCTCAAGACCCGTCAGAAACTATTCTCATTGAGGCGACTGGTGGCGGATTGAAAGACCAAGACATCGTTATCAAAAGGGTATCGGCTCCACCTGTAATTGATCCTGATTTAGCCCAACTTCAGGCAGCACTTGACCTTCAAAAATAACTGTATCTGCATACAGAAACACAGTTAAAAGCCTCCACCGTGTGAAACCTGCTAAAAGGAGCGACTACCAGTGTGCGGCATCTTCGCAATCACAAGCAATCGACGAAATGACATCGGCGAAATACTCGTCGAATGTGCCGAAAAACTCACCTACCGTGGCTATGACACAGTGGGCGTTGCCACAGTCTCCAAAGACCGAATTCACCTTCGAAAAGACAAGGGTAAATTTGATGAAGTCGCTGCCAAACTTCGCCTTAATGAAATGCGTGGGTCCAAAGGTATAGCCCAACTACGCTGGGCAACATTTGGAGCCCCAAGCAAACTGAATGCCCAACCCCATCTCGATTGCGATGAGGATCTATGTGCTGCCCATAATGGTAATATCCTGAATTTTCTCCCCCTTCGAGAACAATACACAAAGGAAGGACATACTGTTCGCAGTATGAATGATGGCGAAATTTGTGTTCATGCTGTCGAAAAATATTATGATCAACTTGGCGATATGGTAGAAGCCATCCGCAAGGGTTGTGGTGACCTCAAGGGTGATTACGCTTTTGCTGCAATGCATAAAGATGACAATAAAGTGTATGCTGTCAAAATGGGCTCCAGCCTGTTTGTAGGAATTGGCGAGGACGAAACGTGTGTAAGTAGCGATCTTCCCAGCATATTGCCTGTAACTCGTCAAATTCTGAATATTCATGACGGAGAACTGGTAATTCTCTCCCCTGAGAAAGTCGAGATTCGGCGCATAAGTGATGGTCAGTCTATTGAACGGAAGCCTTACACATCTGATGCAGATATCCGAGTAGCCCAAAAGGGTGGATATCCGCATTTCATGCTCAAAGAAATTCATGAACAAGTCAGTACTACACGAACGCTCTTCAGTGCCATCCGGGAACCATATATCACTCAATTCATTGATACCCTAATCGATGCAAAACGCGTCTTTTTCGTCGCCTGTGGTTCCAGCTATCACGCAACAGTAGTTGGGAGTTATTATTTCAACGACCTGGCCAATATTGCAGCAATCCCGGTCATCGGTGGTCAATTCAACTCTCTATACGGCGATTCTGTGGGTAAAGGCGATGTGGTGATTTGTGTAAGTCAAAGTGGCGAAACCAAAGATGTCATCGATGTTGTCCACCTCTGTAAGAAGAAACATGTCAAAATATTAGGCGTAATAAACGTTCTCGGATCGACGCTCACACACCTAAGTGACCTATACCTCCCTATGGGTTCCGGTTTTGAAATCAGTGTACCAGCAACAAAAACCTATACAAGCCAAGTTACACTTTTCGCTTTTCTAGCGGCATTGGCTGGACAAAAATCAGGAGTCATTAAACCCACGGCTGCAAATGCTCTAATCAATGACTTAAAAACACGTCTACCAGCACTAATTGAGGAAACCATCTCAACCACGACCCTTAAAGCACGAACCCTCGCGCCTTATCTCTCAAAATATTCTCATTTTTACGTGCTTGGACATGGGCTAACCCATGGTGTAGCTTTAGAAGGAGCGCTGAAAATCAAAGAGGTCTGTTACATCGTTGCTGACGGCATGTACTCCAGCGAATTCAAACATGGACCATTAAGTATTGTCGAAAACGGATATCCCATCATTTTCACAATAGCCCCTAATGATGCAGAACACATCGTCAACCACCTAGCCGAAGTTGAATGCCGTGGCGCACGCATGATTGCTACTGGCGAAGACCATTCCTTACTAAGACGATATATCAGAGAAGAAGACTTCCTTATCGTACCCAAGTCAAGTCAATACCTAAGCCCCATACTCCAGGCAATCCCACTCCAACTCATCGCCTACCATCTCGCAACATACAAAAACATTGACCCAGATTATCCCCGCAATATCAGCAAAACCCTAACAGTTCGATGAAGTGATTCCTCTTTCTACCCTATTCCTGGTATGCATGCTGCAGATGTAAGAAATTCAGAGCATTTGTAGTTGTATTACTCGCAATCACTTCAGCTGTTGAACCTTTGAGTTCAGCAATTTTAGCCGCAGCAAGCGGAAGATTTGACGGCTCATTTGTCTGTCCAGGAACAGGTGATAAATATGGCGCATCAGTTTCTAAAAGCATATTCTCCAAAGGCATAGCCTTGGCAATTCGTTGCATTCGTTGACGCGAAACAACACTAGTGGGAACACTCATGAAGAACCCTTCTTTAGCCGCTTGCTGAACATGTTGAGGATCATTAAAACAATGCAACTGGACATCGAACATCTTCTCTTCCCGTAAAATCTGCATCGCATCAGCTTCTGCCTCTCGTGAGTGCACAACTAACGGTAAATTCAATTCATCTGCAAGGTGAATGAATTCAAGAAACGCTGTCTTCTGATATTCTCGCTCTTTAACATCTTTCACCCAATAGTAATCCAAACCAACTTCACCAATGGCGACAATCTCATCTGCATAATCATGGATGGCACCAATAGCCCGTTTGACCATCTGTGGCGTCGCTCTTGGAGGATGTAATCCAAAGGTGGGCCAAATAAATCCTGAAAAGCGCTTCTGCAAATCTAAAGCCTTAGGGTAATACTTCGGCTCAACAGCACTAACTACGACTCCAATAACTCCTGCTTCTCGAGCGCGACGAACAATGGCTTCAGCCTTTGGGTAAAGTCGAGACATCTCCAAGTGTGAATGGGTATCGAAAAACTTCACGATGGAATCCCTTCGCGATAGCGTCCTCTCGAAAGCTTCAAAAGGTTTTGGCTCTACCGCATCCACACAACAAGAATCTGTAGCTGATTAAAATGGATCTTCGTGGCAAAGACATGATTACTACTCAAGAGTGGACCCGAGAAGAACTCGAAGTAATCCTCAAATTCTCAAAGGATCTGAAGAAGAAAACGAAAGCCGGCAAAACTTCCCACCTTCTATCTGACAAGACCTTTTTCATGCTATTTTACAATACAAGCACACGAACTCGTGCCAGTTTTGAAACGGCTCTAACTGAGTTAGGCGGGCACGCTCAATTTCTTGAACCCGGTGCAATGCGTCTTGGTGAAGGTGAGAGTGTTAAAGACACTGCCAATACACTAGCCCGGTACGGGCATGGCATCGGAATCCGTATTCTCGAAAAAGCGGTCGGTTATGTCTATGGACGTGGAAACCAGGTTCTTCGTGAGTATGCAAAGTGGGCGAATATTCCCATCATCAATATGGCTGATGATAAATTCCATCCTTGCCAATCACTAACGGATCTCATGACCGTTCAAGAAAATTTCCCGAAAATCCAAGGAAAGAAATTCCTCTTTTCATGGGCCTACAGTCGCCATTCCCGATCCTGGTGCAGTGTACAAAGCGCGATTCTAACCGCAACCCGTTTCGGCATGGACGTGACCCTTGCTCATCCTCCTGGCTTCGAACTAGACCCCGAAATCATGGACTGGTGTAGCCAAAACGCCAATGAATCTGGGGGTGCGTTTTCCATTACGAACGACATCAAAGAAGGGTACTCGGGAGCCCATGTTGTTTACCCCCGTTCATGGATGAGCACTGAATGTTCTGCAATGGGCATCGATAAGTGGGGCGAAGACAGGGAAGCACAACTCCATGAACAATATCAAAACTGGATCTGTAACTCTGAGCTAATGGATTTGGCAAATAAAGATGCAATCTACATGCATTGTCTTCCCGTCTTTCGTGGAGAGGAAGCCACAGATGAAGTTGTGGATAGTCCCCAAAGTGTTATCTTTGATCAAGCTGAAAACCGCTTACATCTTCAGAAAGGTCTTCTCTCGCTGGTAATGAGTGATGAGAATCTACTCTGAACTACTCCGAGTATCCCATTATAGCTGCCATGATGGCTTTTTGGGCGTGAAGCCGGTTTTCGGCTTCGTCGAATGCAATGCTCCACTTCCCGTCTAACACTTCATCTGTTACTTCAAACCCTCTGTCTGCGGGTAAACAGTGCATATACTTGACATCTTTGGCTCCTAAGTCCATCTTTCGTTCGTCAGCAATCCAGTCTTTATTTGCGTCAAACAATTTTTGGCAGCCCTCCCAGTCCTCAGCGGGAGCAATGGGTGGGATGTGGTGCTTACTCGTCCAGCATTTAGGATACACGTAATGTGCCCCAGCGAACGCTTCTTCCATGTCATTAGTGACTTCAAAGGAGCCACCATATTCAGCAACGTTCTTTTCACACATTTCAAGAATCTTAGGATCGAGTTCGAAACCCTTCGGATGTGCCAGTACGGTGTCCATACCCCATTTTGTACCCATTAGAATACCACTTTGAGGTACAGCGAGAGGCTTTTTCATACTTGGACTATACGCCCAACTCATCACGAACTTTTTCCCCTGCACATTTGGGGAAACTTCTTGAATCGCTTGCATATCCGCCATCGCCTGACAGGGATGATAGACATCACATTCCATGTTGATAATGGGAATGTCGGACCATTTGGCAAATTCTTTGAGAACCCTGTGCCCTCGTCCATAAATCCACTTGGCATGTGAACCATAAATTCGAATGGCAACTGCGTCACCCATACGGGCTAGTACACGAGCAACGTCGGAAATTCGTTCACTGGTATATGCCTCTTCATCGTCGGGTAATGCCGGCCTGTAAACGTCTTGAGGAGAAAGGAAATGGGCATGGCCTCCCATCTGGGTCATTCCTGCCTCAAAGGAATTTCGAGTTCTAAGAGACCGATTGAAAAAAATCATGAACAATGTTTGTCGTAGAAGATAATCGTGAGGTTTTCGCTCTTTTTGTATTTTCTTAATTTTCATTGCTGCATCGATAAGCGTCTGCAGCTCTTCTTGTGACCAATCTTGAATTGTCAACCAATCTCGACCACGATATTTTCCAACAATATTTGCACTCATATCTAGAGACACCTCAATTATTTGCGTTAAGAACTTATGGCGCTTTTAATTTGTTTGCCATCTACTCTGAATTTTGACACTCGCTCGCTCGAGCAGCTTTTCACCACGTTTATGGGCATTCTCAATGACTCGGTCTTCATCTAATGTTAACAACTTTCCCTCATGGACAAGGATTTG
>JBHLQC010000014.1:0-20662 GCA_048885185.1 Candidatus Odinarchaeota archaeon
GGCATCACTAGAGGATGAAGAATAACAACCGATCCCATGTATTTCATTTCTTTTGGTTTGTAAAAAAGTCACTCAAGGGTAGTTGACCTTTCTCCTGGTGTTCTCCGAAATCTGCTGCCTTCTCAAGGAGTTTTTTCAGTTTGCGCATGTCTTCTTCCATGATGGGAACAAGAGTCTGATTATAGAGACCTGCTGCAGGATGGTACATTACGAAAAAGGTTTGCCCGTTTCGTTCAAAGGTTTTCCCATGTAATGCTCCCATACTTCCCCGTGTTTCTAGTAAGGTTTCAGTTGGCACTCGACCCACAAGGGCAATGACTTTTGGTTGGATATGTTCTAATTGGCGAATTAGATATGCATGACACGACTTTCGTTCACTTTGGGTAGGCTGGCGGTTTTCAGGTGGACGGCATTTTACGACATTTGTGATGAAGACCGATTCGCGTTTAATCCCGGCTTGTTCAAGCAGTTTTGTTAGTAGTTTACCAGCAGAGCCAACAAAGGGCTCTCCTTGGACGTCCTCCCTATAACCTGGAGCTTCTCCAATTATTACAAGACTCGCAGTGGGCGGGCCTACTCCTGGAACTGCTTGAGTTCGTGATTGAGCAAGAGGACATCTTTGGCAAACAAGAATTTCTTGTCGGAGCGTCTCCCACCTATCAGGAGGCTGAGTCATAGGTTTATCACTTCTGGCGAATAACATAGTAGTGAGGGGTTATCTTCCTCTTAACGCTATTCGCTTGAAGCCGTCATCCGGATTCTTCGCCGCTTTCTGTAAGCATAGAAGACAACAATAAGGGTGAATATAATCACCGGTAAGATCACAGCTAACAGCTTGTTAATGAAAGTCATATCTACCGGAACTAAAACTTCCTGGCTGTCCACTCGCTCATCCAAATAATATAGTGAGACATTAACAAGAAACATCCCGAAATCGTAGACGTGACTCATATTATTCATGAGGGGAAGTACAACGGTGTTCTGTCCAGGTGAGAGTACGTATTCCTCGGAACTATTCGTGAATTTAGGTCCAAAGGCTTCTAGCCGTACAGTGACAGTTTGTGTTACGCGATTTTCAAGGAATACCACAAGTGAGCCTGGCTGGTTCTGTTGAGAGACCTGTCCTGGTACAATTGAGAGTATTCTGACTGCTGAAACGACTGAGATCTCGTACTGTTCAAAAAGAAATGAAAATGTTCCTACATTAACCTCGAATGTAGCAATGTGAGTCCCTATAGTCGCGTTGTCCGCAACTGAATAGCCGAGTACAATAGGCAAGTCTTCAAATGGACCTATTGTGAAATTTAGAAACTCATCATAGGGATCTGAAGGATCTTCACTGATGATTTCTCCCAAATTATCCGAGAATCTCGCCCAGCCATCTAAGGTTATATTTTCTCGATTGTGGACAATTGCTTGTACTTGACCGTGGGCGGCTTGGGCAACTTCATTGGGGACCACAACATCCGTAACTTCGATTGGGTTCTGTTGTGCCGTCACAGGCGAAACAGTTGTGAAACTAATAACTGGTGTTAAGATAAACACCGCAATCAATAGGACACAAATGCCATAGGTCCGTTTCACTCGAAGCTCACCTTATTCATTCAGGTCATGGGGTGCTGTGCCAATGTCAAGTGCGGCTTTTAAAGTCTTTCTGCATCGGAAGTATTAATGCACTCACGGTGTTAGGAGTTTTCAACCTGGAGCCAAATTTTTTCTGATAGAAATGAGATAGGTTTATATAGGATAGTATTACTGCTTTGTCAGACTATATATAGTCACGCTATATAATTGGAGAATGGAACATGACCGAAATACCAACCGATAAAACAAACTCGAAGCTTCGCGAATGGACTCGCGAAATAAACCGTGGCATTCTTGAGTTTTGGGTACTCAACCTATTACGTCAAGAAAGTCTTTATGGTGCTCGTGTTGCACAACTAATTGATGAAATGTCGGACGGTCATATTCAAATGGAACCAGGAACCATCTATCCCTTGCTGAATCGTCTTGCTGAGAAGGGCTGGATCAAAGGGGATGTTAAAGTTCGCAGTCAGGGGCGCGGACCGATGCGCCGCTACTATCGCCTAACATCTGAAGGAGAACAACTCTTGAGTGCAATGATCGATCATTACTTCAGCACATATGATGCACTCTTCCAGATGATGGCTGCCGAGTTCCAATCTGTTCGCAAACGATTATCAGAAATTATGGAGGAAATAGACTAAATGACCAATAAAATTCAACTTCGTGTTGTTTCGCTACCCAGTGACGAAGCCGGGCGCGGAATCGTCCGTGTCGACCCCAAGGTGATGGAACGCTTAGGTGTCACCTCTGGCGACATTATCGAAGTCATCGGGAAAAAGCCAACGGGTGTCCGAGTCTGGCGTGGGCAATCAATTCATGCGGGATCAGGGAAAATCTTCATGGATGGACTGGTCCGCAACAACGCTGGAACAGGAATCGGTGAGCTAGTCGAAGTCAAACGGATTGACCCCCCTCCCGCTAAACGGGTTGTACTAGCCCCTGCTCAGCGTGGAGTCAGAATTGTGGCTGAAGGAGATTCCGTTAAACCGAGTCTCAATCAACGCCCAGTTACACCCGGCGATATCATAAGCACAGCAGGAGCGGGAGCATACCGAAGTGATGACTATTCACTTTTTGAAGCGATGATGCGAAGCGCAGGTGCCCCCTTTGCACTAGGCGAAATCAAGTTTGTAGTCACTAACACCACGCCTAAGGGAACCGTGAAAATCACTGAAGATTCCATTATACAAATTCAACCTGATGCAGTAGAAGTCACTGCCAAGGCTCCTCTAGTAACATATGAGGATATTGGCGGTTTAGATGATGCCATTGCCCGCGTTCGAGAAATGATTGAACTCCCACTCAAACACCCTGAACTCTTTGACCGTCTAGGCATTGACCCTCCCAAAGGTGTTCTACTATTTGGGCCACCAGGAACTGGAAAAACACTCCTTGCTCGGGCCGTTGCTAATGAATCTGATGCAACCTTCATCACAATCAACGGACCAGAAATAATGAGCAAATTCTATGGCGAATCCGAAAAACGTCTTCGAGAAATCTTCGACAAAGCCTCCCAACAAGCTCCCAGCATCATCTTCATCGACGAAATCGACAGTATTGCACCCAAACGCGAAGAAGTCCAGGGCGAGGTTGAACGCCGAGTCGTTGCCCAACTATTAGCTTTAATGGATGGACTTCAAGCACGAGGACGAGTCATCGTTATCGCCGCAACTAATCGACAAGATGCTTTAGACCCAGCACTACGGCGTCCCGGTCGATTCGACCGTGAAATTGAACTTCCCGTCCCTACCAGGAATGGCCGTAAGGAAGTACTCCTCATTCACACCAGAGGAATGCCTCTTGCGAAAAACGTGAATCTTGACGAACTAGCTGATGCCACTCATGGTATGGTGGGAGCCGATCTTTCTGCTATCGCCCGTGAAGCCGCCATGAACACACTTCGCCGCATTTTACCAAAAATCAACTTGGAAGAAGATCAACCTATCGCTCCTGAAATTATCGAAGAGCTCGAGGTCACTGCCGAAGACTTCGATGAATCACTCCGCCGAGCTGAACCTTCAGCCATGCGTGAAGTCTACCTTGAAATCCCCAAGGTTTCTTGGGATGATGTTGGCGGATTGAAAGAGGTTGAAAAAGAACTCCGAGAAGCCGTTGAATGGCCCCTCAAATTCCCAGCGAAATTTGAGAAAGTTGGTGTGGAACCACCAAAAGGCATTCTACTTGTAGGCCCACCAGGTGGCGGTAAGACCCTATTAGCCAAAGCAGTGGCTACGGAAAGTGAAGCCAACTTCATTGCCATTCGAGGTCCTGAGATTTTTAGCAAGTGGGTCGGGGAATCTGAAAAGGGAATACGGAAAATCTTCAAGAAGGCTAGACAGGTTGCTCCTAGTATCATCTTCTTCGATGAACTTGATAGCTTAGCTCCTGCCCGTGGACAATGGCAAGGAAGTCACGTCTACGAATCAGTTCTAAACCAACTCCTGGCTGAACTCGATGGTATGGAAGAACTCAAAAACGTCGTAGTAATCGGAGCAACCAACCGCCCTGAAATCATTGACAAAGCCCTACTCCGACCAGGACGATTCGACCGCATCATCTTCGTCCCCCCACCTGATACTGAAGCTCGACTTGAAATTCTTCAGGTTCATTCGCGTAACATGCCACTAGGTAAGGACGTAGACCTTGAAGAGGTTGCCAAAATCACCGAAGGATACTCCGGTGCTGATCTTGCCAACCTCGTTCGGGAGGCAGGGATGTATGCCATTCGATCCGAAGAAGCCCTTTCAACTGTGAATCTCAAGCACTTCGAAGCGGCTTTAGAGAAGATTAAGCCCAGTGTTACACCTGAAATGCTGAAAGCTTACGAAGACTACATTGCTGTCATGTCCACAAAGCGCGATGCTATCGACACGACACCTGGACCCTACGCCTAAACTTACCATTCCACGGAATCCGGCTTGTAAAGAGCCGGATCGCCCACTCTTTTTTTGGAGTTGTTCCACCTGTTCGGCGTATAAAAAGTTTATAAGGGTAACTGCTGCTTTATAAAGCGGCTTTATAAAGTTTATAAATGCACACTCAGTCGGACTATGAGGTGTTTTTGTGCCAAAGAGGCCTAAATATAAAATTGAAAATGTAGTTGCAAGCGTCGAAGTCGATGCAAAAATAGATTTGAATCTTCTTGCCCGAAAACAACGAGATGCTGAATATAATCCTGAGCAATTCCCAGGATTAATGCTCCGTGTCAAAAACCCGAAAGCTACGATCCTTGTCTTCAATAGTGGTCGGATGGTAATCACAGGTCTACGTCGTGAAAGCGAAGCAGCAAATGCTGTTGATAATGTTATCGCGAAAATCCGGAAAGCCGGCATTACAGTTTCTGGAACCCCCAAGATCACAATTCAGAACATTGTAGCTAGTGGAGATTTACACAGCCGTGTCGACCTTGATATGGCACAAATGGCTTTAGAACGATGTCTCTATGAACCCGAGGTCTTCCCCGGTCTCATCTACCGCATGAAAACACCCAAAGCTGTTTTCCTAATCTTTAGCAGCGGACGAATCGTCTGCGCTGGAACAAATAAAGAAACGATTACTCGAAAAGCCATCTACCTACTTGCAGACCATATGCGAGACCTTGGTCTAATCGAGTAGCCTCTCCAACAAATTCAGATTCTACCTGCCTTTCCTAAGTTGGTCAAGCGATTCCAAGCATTTAACCAACAACTGGACACATTCTTCAAGATCAGAATATTGAATCAGCGAATTCGTGGTATGGAAATATCGAGTTGGCACAAGAAGGGCCGTCACCCGACTGCCTGATTTTGTCAATTCAACAGCCGCAGCATCCGTACCAAAATGTATGGGGCTACGTAATGCAACCGATTGAAGCGGTAACTGATGGGCTTTTGCCACCTCTTGAATCCATATATTAAACCGCTGTGAGGTAACATGATATTGATCCGCCATGAGAAGCACAGGTCCTTCTCCCAACCGGACAGGAACAAGATCCTCTTTGATATTTGGATGATCACCAGTTGGAGAAACATCTAAGGCAATCGCATAATCGGGCTCTACTGAAAACGCGGCAGGAATTGCACCGCGCGTTCCAAGTTCTTCCTGAACCGAAGCCACCGCAACGACATTCATTTCGACTTTCTTTTGGTGAATACGTCGCAAAACCTCAACCATAATAATTAGGCCCACTCGGTTGTCAAAGCAATTGCCAAGTAATCTACCATTGGCAAGTTCCTTGAAATGCTTCTCAGCAGTGACATATTGTCCAATTTCGAATCCCATAGATCGGGCATCCTCTGCACTTTTCGCTCCGCAATCAATAAACATACGATCAAAGTCGGGGCGATATCCCTCCTGTTGTTCTTTCACTGGGATGAGGTGCGGCGCGGGAAGCCCTACCACACCTGTTAGTTTCCCTTTCGCTCCATGAATATTCACCCGCTGTCCAAGGAGATTCCATCGATGGCCAACGAGCCGCGTAAATCGTAGATATCCCTGTTTATCAATGTGGGTAACCAATAATGCCCAGTCTTCATCTTGATGGGCAATGAGCATGACGGTTTTGTCAGTGGTTCCATTAACCTGAGCAATCACATTACCCATGATATCCACACGCATATCATCAACAAGTGGTTCAAGTTCTCGAAGAACAATTCTCTGCACCTCCTGTTCTCTCCCAGGAGGCGCATCTGCCAAAACCAGCTCACGGAGTAATTCACGCATACCATCAACTTCCCGTACGGTTAAGGATTCTAAGCAACCGGCGCGGATTGTCGGTGATTATCCAATCGACACCCAACTCGATAAATCGACGCATATCCACCTCACTATTAATGCTCCATGGGTTCAACATCAAACCGTGTCGTCGACTCGATTGGCGCAGTTCTTCTGAAACCAAATCCAGTCTCGGATGAAGCGCCGTGCATCCGATTTTCTTCGCCTCTTTTACCGGATTCTCATAATTGTACCCATAAATCCAGCCAGTTGCAATGTCCACATTCAATTCACGAAATTTCATCAACACCTGAGGTATAAACGATGAGACTAACGTCCGATCAAGCAGATTTCGAGATTGAATTTCTTTTAAAATCTTAACTTCAACCCCTTGCACTTTAACATCAAGATTTATGATAAACTGTGGCTGAGATTTCAACAAGTTTAAAACTTCTACCAAAGTGGGAATCTGCTCTCCCTCACCAACTTGAAGGCGCCTTAATTCTTTCAGTGGGTGCTCAGCCACTAATCCGTTGCCATTCGTTAACCGGTCTAAAGTGGCATCATGAAATACTACCAACTCTCCGTCACGGGAGCTTTGTACATCACATTCAATACCATCTGCTCCCCATGTGATTGCCATCTTCATCCCGTGTAAGGTGTTCTCGAATGGACCAACCCCGCTACCTCGATGGGCAATAACCTTCATCACTCTAGACTCTCCATGATCACAGGTGGATATTCAATACGAACGGTTGCTCTTTTTCAGCCTTACGCACTGTTGGCGGATGCGGTAAATTAAAGGTGTCACAAATTAAGGTGCACCTAAATCACTTTGATTGTCAGAGCGTGAAGAAGCAAGATGACCAAACAGCCTTCTGAACCAAAGGAGAAAATCCCGAAAGACCTCATGGTAGGAACCCAGACGAGTGAGCAACAAGAAATCGCTGAACGGATGCGTCACATCAAACATAAAATCGTCATCCTTTCCGGAAAAGGCGGAGTAGGAAAAACTACTGTAGCCATAAATCTCGCTACATCTCTAGCATGGCAAGGAAACACCGTCGGCATTCTCGATGCTGATATACACGGACCCGACGTCCCCAAAATGTTAGGCTTAGAAGGCGCTCGCATGGTTGGCGGTGACAAAGGGCTAGAACCCGTAATTGGACCCCTTAATATCCTCACGGTCTCCATGGAGTTCCTTCTCCAAAATGCTGACACACCAGTTATTTGGCGTGGGCCTCTCAAAATGCGGGTTATCAGTGAATTTCTTTCTAAAGTCAATTGGGGCACCCTTGATTATCTCATCATTGACCTTCCACCCGGTACTGGTGACGAATCCCTCAGTATCATGCAACTTCTCCCTGACCTTGATGGCGTTATCATCGTGACTACCCCCCAAGAAGTCGCGCTGCTTGACTCCCGCAAAGCTGCCAGCATGGTGCGACAAATGAACACCCCGATTCTAGGGCTCATCGAAAACATGTCTGGCTTCCACTGCCCACACTGTGGCGAAGTTACAAACATTTTTGGAAAAGGTGGGGGAAAAAATGCAGCGAAAGAACTCAACCTCTTTTTCCTCGGTGATCTCCCCTTTGACCATCGTGTCATGCTTCTCTCCGACGAAGGAAAACCCTTCATCGTCACGGAATCAAAAACTCCTGTTGCCCAAGCTTTCCAGAAAGCCGTTGAACGCCTTATTATCCGCCTTAAGCATCAACACTAGGTTTACTAACTCTAAACTACTCTCCACTAGGAGAACTTGCAAATTTTTTTCGGATGGAGTGACTATTCCTCTGCTTTTTCTGTCTGTGCTGGGTCCTCCGACAACACAAACAAATGTTCATCCTTCAACGTGAAAGCCGCTAACTCAAACTTCCCGGTCATCGTAATCGCCTTCTTTGGGCACACAGCTTCGCAGGTGCCACACCAGATACAGCGGTCAAAGCGGAATCTGGGCTTCTTTTCAGTTTTGGTTTTAGTAGATTCAACCATTTCGATAGCAGAGGCAGGACAGTCGCGACTGCAGAGTCCGCAGCCCGTGCATTTTTCGATGTCGTGTTCGATTTTGCCGCGGAGGCGTTCGGGACGGACAGCCTCTTGGAAGGGGTAGCGGATGGTCGCAGTTTTCCGTTTGAGAACTGTGCCGAGGATTTCGCTTTCCATTGCTCCAGGTCGTGGCATGTTTTTTTTCACACTCCTTAGGGGATGAAGGTTAGGAACCAGTTCATTATCCATGGCCAGGCGATGACAACGCCGACCAAGAGTAAGCTGATGGGGATGACCCAGGTCCAGCTGATGTGGGCAATTTGATCGATACGGTATCGGGCGAAGAGGGCTTTGATGTTTGAGAGGAGGAGCACAATAAACGTGGTTTTCAAGATGAACCAGAAAGTGTAGTAGACTGCGGCAATCACTGGGTTGAGAAGGAAGGGCATGTTAATTGTGATCCACGCCAAGTATTCGCCAGAGGCTATAGTAACGTGTGTCCATGGGTTATTGAGAAAAACGAAGAAAATTTCAGGTCCAAGGGGTCCTGCCAGGAAGATGGCAGTACCTAGGGCTGCAGCAAGTAGGACTTCAAAGTCGTTGGATAGTCGGAAGAAAGCCAGTTTCTTGCCAGAAAATTCAGTTTCCCAGCCGCCTACAATTTCGGTTTCAGCGATAGGGGCATCAAAGGGGATGCGCTCTGCTTCTGCCTGAGCGGCAAAAATAAAGATGATGAACATGGCAAAAAACGCAGGGTTCAGAATGAGCGGGAGACCCAGGTTTGCTTGGTACCAGACAACGCCTGTTAGACTCAGGCTTCCGGCGACCATCCCGCCGACGAAGAGGGCGAGGAGTAAGGGAATTTCAAAGGCGAGCATCTGAATAATGCCCCGGACCGCCCCTGTAAAGCCAAAGCGGTTCGATGAAGCCCAACCCGCCATGAATAGCATTAACGTGAAGATTGTACTGAAGAAACCGATCATAAGGAGATCGCCTTCAAAGGACACGATGCCCGTAAAGCCAGAAATAGGCACGAGCATGAGTACAGTGAGTGGAATTGCTAAGGCAAGGATGGGTGTCAAAGTGAACGAGATTTTATCGGCAGCTGCGGGTGTTACATCTTCCTTAGCCATGAGTTTGACAAAGTCTGCAAAAGGTTGCAGAATACCGCGCCACCCCGTGTGGGTGGGTCCAATGCGGTGTTGTTGGTCGGCATAGAATTTGCGGTCAATCCATTCAAGGTAAAGGGCATATCCCATGAGGAAGAGGAACCCGGGAAATATTATGATCATAGCAATTGTAATGATTGGATCCGGCACCGTTTGGGCACACTCCAGTGGGTCACCATTATGATTCGCTTCTGCTAAAAAAGCCTTCTACTCCCACAAAATTTTCAGAAATCATACCCCACTTCTAACCTCATATATCACAATTCTATCATTCATGTTCAATTAGCGAACATTTTTGTCTGTGTGCTCAAAAGAAAACTTGAGGAGGAGCATATTGGCAAAGGGAAATACTTGTCATCGTTGCGGAAAAACACGGAAAATCCTACTTCAAACAGATTACATAAATACTAAGATTGAACGTCCCCACTTTCCCAAGGACAAACTTATCTGCAAGCGATGCGTCCAAAAAGCCCTCGGCGAACGACGCTACTTCCGACTAATGGACGACTTTTTCGGGACTGCCTTCAGATAGTATGAAATTTTCTCTGAAATCAACTCGGTTCGAGCTAAAATAGCGCACTGAAGCAAATACAAGAGTATAAGAGCGTGTGAAAGACAATGACATCTGGATGAACTAAATTTTCATTCTGATCTACAATATTGTGCCATGCCATCGTGAAAGGGGAATAATCCGAGCCAAACTTCGGGTTGTATAACCATTTCCCCATTGAGATCAATGTAACCAAAAAATCCCTTTCCCATTGCTACCGGTGCAAGTCCATCGCTGAAACGGTCGACTTTCAGATATGTTGGGGGGATAACAACCGCACCAGATTTATCAATAAAACCCATTTTGCCATCTTTTAAAAATGCTGCTCGGTCCTGATGAAAACTAGATAGAAATTCATGTTGTGGTTTGATAACAAAATCTCCCGTTTTATCTATCGCTCCCCATTTACCATCAGCTTTTACAACAGCTACACCTTCTGAGAACTCAAATGCGCTCTCGAACCACAAATGTGACACTAGCTTCCCTGAATTATCAACAAAGTTGTAAAGTGGATCATGTCCTCTATGAACACGAACATGAGGGAATTTCATTGGATTTCTAAATCTGCCTATTGCGGACAGATATATTGCAAAGGAAATATCCGATGAGCTAATACTTCTCTGGAACGCATTGTTTTCAAGATTAACTCTCACATTGTTTTCAAGATCAAAGTCAATTTCTAATTCTTGTTTGGTAACAGTTACTCTGAAAACACCTTCCACAGGCCTATCAACCTTTTCAAAAATCGGTGGAATTCGGTATGGCATTTGACTTGAACTCTTGGATAGAACATTTCTATCAAAAACGCAAAACCTTTCCTTTTGATCTTCTCTAGCTGTTTTTACTACAATCAAATCCTTGTGAATGGGCAAGCCTTCTTTGTACAATGGAGGAAAAACGTAATCACCTCGCTTGTCGATGTACCCCATGAATTGACCTGAATACAGGACTTTGTTCTCTCGGACTACTTGCATCCATGCTTCAATGGTCGCCCATCCTTCAGAAAACCTACCTAATCCCTCCACTCGAAACTTCCTGAATTCTATTCCTGTTCCAGTAGGGAATTTTGGTGCATCAAAGCCCCAAATATGGAATTTCCCTGCCGTGGTGATATATCCCCATCCGTCATCAAAATATACCGCTGCTAATCCCTCACTGAATGGGAATGCTTTATCGAATTGGGGTTGGATAACGACCCTTCCTGATTTGTCAACAAACCCCCATTTCGTTCCTATCTGCACACGATTAAGATCTTCATCTAGTTTCTCAGGTACCCAATCAAATACTCTTTCAGTCACAAACTGTCCGGTTTTATCAATATACCCCCACTTCTCACCAAGCTTAACCGCTGCCAGCCCATTATGAAAATCCTTGGCATTATCAAATCGTGCTTCAATTGCAATATGACCCTGTTTGTTGATAAAACCATACTGGTACTTCTTAGGCATACAAAGAACTATAGTTGGAATTTCAAATTAGTATTTTGTATACAATACATCACGGACTTTTTACAAAATTGAGTGAGACGGAATTAATACAGTAGCGTAACCCCGTCTTATCTTGAGGTCCATCATCAAACACATGTCCCAGATGCCCACCACAATTCTTGCACAGAACTTCTATTCGACGCATACCATGCGAAAGATCCAGCTTCTCCTCAATTTTGTCTTTATCCAGAGCAGCATAAAAACTCGGCCAACCACAACCAGAATCAAATTTTGTATCAGAGGAAAAGAGTTCCACACCACAACCTGCACACTTGTAAGTACCCTTCTCTTTATGTTTCCAATATTGTCCCGTGAAAGGGCGTTCGGTTCCCTTCTCACGCAACACACGATACTCTTCTTCTGACAGTTTCTCCTTCCATTCTTCGTCGGTCAATTCTCTTGTCTTCTTCATTTCAATCAATTCTCTTACTACTATGAATTCCTAACTTCCTTTAGCAAATAATATCACAGACTAGTGAATTGGAAAAGGATGCTTTAACCTCAATGAACTTACGAGAATTACCGGCGCCAGGTCTTCAATCGTTCTCGCTCTTCCCGACTCTTCTCTTGGAACCACGCCCACGGCTTAACTTCTTCCTTACCCTTATCATCAACAAGAATGATACGATCTGTACAGGAGAAGCAGGGATCTATTGATGCGAGAGCTATAGGTATGTCCGCTATTCTTCCACCCTTTAGGATTTCGATGACACTGGGGATGTTACCGAGTGTGGGAGCACGTGCTTTGTGGCGTTCGGGTTTGTCGGTGCCGTTGCTGACGACGTAGTGGAGGACTTCGCCACGGGGTGCTTCGAAGGTGCTTAAGGCATGGCCAGGTGGGACACGGCGGGGGGCACGGACAGCGATGTCACCGGCTGGGAGGTTTTTGAGCCAGTCGATACAGCAGCTACAGGCATCAACAGTTTCGAGAATGCGTACGACAACGCGGCCAGCCACATCGCATAGATCGGAGGTGCGGCATTCCCAGTGTTTGCCTATGCTTTCCTTATAGGGAGTACGGGGTTGGGTTTCTCGTACGTCCCATTTGATATCTGAGGCTCGGGCAGTCGGACCTGTCGCGCAGAGGGCTCGACCTACTTCGGTTGGAAGGATGCCGACGCCAAGGGCGCGATCTAGAATTGCTTGGTCTTTTAGAATCAAGGCCAGATAATGTTCCATGCGATCGCGGATTTTTTCGAGGCGTTCCACCATGCCTGCAACCTGACTCTTTTCTACATCATGGCGGACGCCACCGATAACGTTGTTTGCATAGTTGACTCGGTTCCCACATATTTCTTCAATGATGTCCATGCTAAGTTCGCGGTCCCTCCATGAATAGTGGAATAGGGTATCCCAGCCAATCTCGTGACCAGCTACACCTAACCAGAGGATGTGGCTGTGAATTCGGTTCAATTCATTCATGATTCCACGAATGTACAAACCTCGTTTCGGGACATCTAAATCAAGAATCTCTTCCACAGCTTGTACGTAGCATGTGGTGTGGGATTGGGAACAGATGCCGCAAATGCGCTCAGCAAGGTATACGTTTTGACTATAACTTCGACTCTCAAAGGCCTTTTCGATACCGCGGTGGACGTAGCCAATCCGGGCCTCTACATCAACGACGATTTCGCCGTCCAGAGTAATACTGAAGTTTTCCGGTTCTTTGAGAGCAGGGTGTTGAGGACCAATGGGGATGGTTAATGTTGTGGATGGTTTTGCCATGGTGAGTCAACTACCTGAAAGCTTTCAGAGTAGTCATTTCATGCCCTATTCTTCCTTAAGAGATTTTGGTTTTATCAACCTTTAACGGCGTTAACTCGGACTAGGGTGTATTGTTTTTGTAATATTGCATGTAGTGCTGCCCTGAAAGGAGCTAGTAATGAAAAAGCCTCAACGGTCTTAAATAGGAGCGTACCCAATGATTTTTTAATTCATTGGGAGGATTTCAGATGCCAAAATTAACTTCGAAACAACTTCGCGCAAGATGTGAAAAGAAAGAATTTTCCTGCAAAACGAGTGACGAATTAACACCACTGGAAGGTGTGGTGGGACAACCTCGGGCTTTGAATGCCTTACAGTTTGGGTTAGAAATACCAGATAAAGGATTCAACGTGTATGTGGCTGGTTCACCGGGCACAGGACGCTATACTGCTACTAATCGATACCTCGAAGAACTTGCCGCGACCATTAAGGAGGTTCCCTCTGATTGGTGTTATGTGACAAACTTTGCCAATCAATTCAAGCCAAAGGCTCTGGATTTTCCTGCAGGAAAGGGGAAACTCTTTGTCACAAAAATTGATCAGTTTGTTGAGGTTGCCCGAACATCCATTCAGCGGATGTTGGAAAGCGAGGAGTACGCGCAGCAACGAGATGACCTAAGTCGGTCCTTTGAAGCCCAACGGGACAAGCTCACAGAGGAAATGCGGGGTAAAGCACAAGAAGCAGGATTTGTCCTACAAGGAACCCAAACTGGTTTGTTAATGGTGCCAGTTATCCAAGGAAAGCCTATTACCCCGGATCAGATTCCGAAACTGAAACCTGCTGTGCGAAAAGAAATTGAAACTCGCAGGAATGCGCTCGAAACAGAATTACGTGCAACATTTCGAAAGCTAAGGAATCTCGAGAGGGAACTTCGAGATCAACTTAAACAGATGGAAGAAAAGGCGGTCCAGTTTACACTTGAACCCTTAATTTCTGAGATTGAAGAGGACTTTGAAGGAAATGAAAAGGCGGTTGAATGGATACATGAGCTTGCCGCCGACCTCGTTGAAAACATGAATCAGTTTATTGGTCGGCAACCTGAAGGGCTCCCGCCGTTACTTGCTGCCCGAGTTCCATCACCTGAAGATTTTGCGAAGCGATATAAGGTCAACTTGATTGTTGATAACGCGGAAACCGAGGGTGCACCCATTATCACTGTCACCAATGCTGCGTATGATCGGCTTTTTGGACGGATTGAAAAAGAACCACGGTTTGGGGCCTTAGTGACTGATACAACCATGATTCGTGCAGGAGCTATGCACTTAGCTAATGGTGGATTCGTCGTTATTCCTGTACGTGAGATGCTGATTGCTCCTCTCTCCTATCAGGCTCTGAAACGGGCTCTTCAAAACGATCAGATCGTCATCGAGGAACCTGCTGCGGCAATGGGCTTCCTTTCTGTGAAAACGTTGCATCCTGATCCGATTCCCTTGAAGGTAAAGGTAATCCTTATCGGTGAACCTCTCTGGTACCAACAGCTGTACCAGTTAGATCCCGATTTTCGGGAGCTCTTCAAAGTGAAAGCCGATTTCGATACCTCAATGGACCGTGATGAAAGTGCAGTCACGATTTACGGTGATTTCGTTTGTACTCTTACCGAGAAAGAGAATCTTCTTCCCCTAACCGCTGAAGCGATTGCAGAAATCGTTGATTTTAGTTCCCGCCTTGCTGCTGACCAATATAAACTCTCCACGCGATTCGACGTGGTATCTGATATTATCCGCGAAGCAAACTTCTATGCGAAAAAGCAACGTAAGAAGGCGGTCGAGTTATCTCATATTAAGAAAACTATTGATGAGCGCTACTATCGATCCAGTCTTTATGCAGAAAAAGTCCGGGAATTAATCAAGAAGGAGGTCGTTCTTATTGATACCAAAGGAGAAGCTGTTGGGCAAATTAACGGACTATCCGTTCTCTCACTTGGCGATTTTACATTCGGACAACCATCCCGCATCACTGCTACGGTTGCTCCAGGTCGTGGCCAAGTAATTGATATTGAACGTGAAGCCCAACTTAGTGGACCTATCCAAATCAAAGGCGTTCAAATTCTCACTGGATACTTACATAAAATCTTTGGGCAAGACAAACCATTGAGTTTATCTGCACGCATCACCTTTGAACAGAGTTACGGAGGGGTTGATGGCGATAGTGCAAGTAGCACTGAACTGTATGCCATGCTTTCCACATTATCTGGTATTCCAATCCAACAGCGATTTGCTGTTACGGGTTCAGTCAATCAACACGGTGATGTGCAAGCAATTGGTGGGGTCAACCAGAAGATTGAAGGTTACTTTGCTGTTTGTAAAGAACTGGGATTAACTGGTGAACAGGGAGTACTAGTACCGAAATCTAACTTGCAGAACCTAATGCTCAAGGATGAAGTAATCGAAGCTGTGGAAGCTGGAAAATTCCATATCTATTCCGTCGAAACTATTGAAGAAGGTATAGAATTGTTAACTGGTGTTCCCGCTGGCAAACGTCAGGCTGATGGCACATTTCCTGAAGACACAATATTTGGTCTCGCTGATAAACGATTACGAGAAATGGCCAATATCATGCGAGAACATAATCGCCCTGCTTAGGCAAACTAACGTCGCAATTCACTTTTAAGCAAAGGCAACACAAACCCTTCTAGGTTAAGCCAGATGTCATCCAGCGGAGAGACTGAATCTTCAGAAATGGCTACTCCTTATCCCCATGCTCAGAAAGTAGCAACAATTGAGAGGAATCTTGAAACAGATGCTACTCACGGGTTAATGAGTGGTGAAGCCATTCAACGATTAGAAAAATATGGATCTAATACCCTTCCTCGAATTCGAGGTTCTTT
The DNA here is from genome assembly GCA_048885185.1 of Candidatus Odinarchaeota archaeon. GTDB lineage: Archaea > Asgardarchaeota > Hermodarchaeia > Hermodarchaeales > Hermodarchaeaceae > Hermodarchaeum. The sequence continues at coordinate 16,069 of JBHLQC010000014.1, forward strand.
TTGGCAAGTTTATCTGGCGCCTATTCTAAACGGTCTAATTCTGATTTACCTCATTGTTATTGGAATTTTAGTCGTTATTGTGGTTTTCTTTGACACCGGAGGCACTGCGAATATCCTCGTTTGGATTGTTATTATCGCATTCAATGCCATCTTAGCCATCGTTCAACAATACCGCGCCCAAAAGAAGTTAGAAGCACTTCAATCTCTCACAGCGGATACAACAATGGTCATCCGGGAGGGAATAAAAAAGGAAATTCCTGCAGACCAAGTGGTTCCCGGAGATATCATTGTTCTTGCTCAGGGAGACCGAATTCCCGCTGATGGTCGGCTTTTAGAAGCTCATCAGCTCACTGTGGTTGAAGCATCCCTTACGGGTGAAAGTACACCTGTTGAAAAGACCGATGCAAGAATTCCTCTTGATCCAGATACACCCTTGCATTCACGCAACAATATGGTCTATTGTGGAACCTACGTAGCCACGGGCTCTGGACAGTATCTGGTAACTGGAACTGGAGAAAATACCGAAATTGGCGATATCAGCCAAGGTCTGGAAACACTCAATACAGGTGACATCCCACTCCGACGAAAGGTCAACCGCCTGGCGCTCTACCTTGGAGGGACAGCCATTTTCCTCGCGATCCTAGGTTTTGGTTCTTATCTGCTGTTTCCCCGTCCAGTAGATGGACAGATACTAACTCCACCTCAACTGGCGGTTGAAGCCATTATCAACGCTATGACTGTCATGCCCATCAACATACCACTTCTTACTACAATCATCCTGCTCACAGGCGTTTTGGCTATGGCGGGTGTTGGTGTCATTGTCAGCGATCTTTCTGCTGTTGAAAGTCTTGGGCGTGTCAGCGTTATTTGTACGGATAAAACAGGCACACTAACGCGTAGTGAGATGATGGTGAGTCTTATTTGGGACGGTTCTCGTCTCTTCCAGGTCACGGGTGAAGGCTACAATCCGCGAGGTGAAATTCTAATTACTCAAAATCCTCAATCAAAAGAGGATTCGAAACAGGAAACCAAGGTGGATATCGAAGACTACGATCAACTTGCGTTACTTGTCCGTGTCGGAGCACTAAACAACGATGCCCAAGTTTTGGAAGAAACTGACTTGGATACAGAAACCCCCCAATGGCGGGCAATTGGAGATCCCACTGAGGCTGCCCTCCTCGTTCTTCTTAAGAAAAGCGGGATTAACGAAGAGGCTTTACACGCCTCGTATGAGATGGTTCAAAATTATCCCTTTGATGCACGGTTAAAACGGATGACTCGCGTCTTTACGCATCCAGAAGGTGGTTACGTTGCCTTCATCAAGGGGGCAACAGATACCTTGCTTTCTAGGAGCAATCAAATCGGCGACGATCGATTTATGGAACGCCTCAAAAAGAAGGACGCAAAGGAAATCGAACGATATGCGAATGAGTATGCGGCGGGTGGATACAGGGTCCTTTCAGTTGCTATTCGTCGTTTTGAAGAACTACCAACAGGGCGTGGTCAGGCTCTTCGAGATGCAATTGAGCAAGACCTAACCTATGTGGGTTTCGTGTGTATCGTCGATCCACCCCGTGAAGGTGTTCGCGAAGCTGTTTTAGAAGTGGCTAATGCGGGCGTTAAAACTGTCATGATTACAGGCGATGCGGCAGCAACAGCTGAAACCATTGGTCGACAACTTGCAATTATTGGTAAAGATGATCTCGTAGTCGAAGGAAAGGATGCTCTCAACATCAATGATAGAAAATTCAATCAAATTGGTGTCTTCGCACGCGTTGATCCTGAAGATAAACAAGTCATCGTGCAACGATATCAAGCGGCTAAACGAGCTGTCGCTGTAACGGGAGATGGTGTAAATGATGCCCTTGCATTAAGTATGAGTGATGTCGGGGTTGCTATGGGCATTACAGGCACTGATGTAGCCAAAGAAGCAGCTGATATGATAATTGCCGATGACAGCTACAACTCAATTGTTGAAGGCATCCGACAGGGTCGCGGACTCTTCAACAAAATCCGCGTAATGATATTCTTCTACATTTGCATTAACGTTGGCGAATCAATACTGTTCTTCGGCACTTTCCTGTTAGGCATCCCTCTCCTAACACCTGCTCAACACATCTTTCTTACTATCTCAAGCCACACTTGGCCTGGACTTGCCTTGGTGTTTGACAAATCTGCAAAATATGTTATGGAAGAAAAACCACGCGATACTGAATCAATCATCACCCGACGTCTTGGGGGATATCTTCTCCTCAACGCATTTCTCATCTTCATTGGTGCGGCATGTGCCTACTACTTTTCTACTGCCGCTTTACTACCTGGGAGTACCCATTTTGAACCCTTCAGCCCTGAAGCTGTCGAAAAATCACTAGTAATGACCATTCTTGTCCTTCTCTTTGCTGAGTCCTTAATGATTCTGAGTATACGCAGAATTAACCAGTCCATGTTGCGTTCGATTCGCTATGAAAGTAGTTGGCTCATCTATGCCCTCATTGGGTTAGTCTTTCTCATGCTGATTGGATTAATGTATATCCCTGAGGCTACCATCATCCTTGCCAGCTTTGGGATTGATTTCCAAATTGTACCTCTAATGCCATTCGATTGGCTCGTAGCTTTTCTTCTTGCCAGCCCTGCTATTTTTGGAATGGAGCTCGTTAAGTGGGGCTGTCGAAAACATGGAATCGCCTTTTAGATTCGAAATCTATTTCTAAGGGATTAGTGTGGATGTTTCTCAGGTGTAGATAAATGGCAGAAAAACCACGCCTTCCTCCTGGTCAGCGGTGGATTACCGGATTCCCAGTACGAACAGCTGAGCGAATGCCTGACTCTTTTGACCCAAAAACCTGGGCGCTCACAATTGAGGGTGAAGTTAGCAAACCATTAGTCCTTTCTTATGAAGAACTCCACGAACTTCCAATCACTATTCAAACTAGTGATTTCCATTGTGTTGAAGGTTGGTCTGTGAAAGATAATCAATGGGAAGGGGTGCTTTTCAAAGAAATCGCCAACCTGGTAAAACCCAAACCATCGGCAAAGTACGTACTCTTTCATGCTGAACACGAATACACATCAGCTATCGCGCTTCCTGTTCTCATGGAAGAGGATGTAATCCTTGCTTGGAATCGCAATGGTGAACCCATGCGTGTCGAAGATGGTTGGCCCCTTCGTCTTATTATCCCGCGTCTTTACGCGTACAAAGGTGTCAAGTGGGTCCGTCGTATCAAATTTCTTGAAGACCTCGAACTCGGATACTGGGAAAAACGTGGATACCACCAAGACGCTGATCCCTGGCAAAGCCAGCGCTTCGCTAAACGCTAGAAATTTTAAAAAAAGTGACTAAGGCCCTTGCGGGCCTTAGGGACTGGGACGAAGAGATTTTAGTCTCTTCATGACCTTTTACAGGTCTTGGGAGAGCTCAAGCCATTTCTGTGACATGTTGGAGTATAAGGGTGGGTACTTCCTTCGTATGTGTCAGGATATTATCAGGTTCTAGGTCTGTGTAACATGAGGGCATATAAAGAAAAGAGTGGTTGAACGCGTCTGTTTGTGGAAAAAGCTTTTGATGATGGTTGTATGTGGGAACGCTAGTTCTCTCAGGACGCGCCAATGAATCGAACTAGATATTACGGACTTGTATGATTATGGCTCCAAAAGCTGTGAAGAAAGTGATGGATGGGTTTTATTGGATCCTGGCTCGAGAAGCAATGCTACCCGATAGTAATATCTTCTTAGTCGCTGATGGTAATCGCTTTGTGTTGTTTGATGCTGGACTACAAAATTTCTATCAGGAAACAGTCCTTGCCATCAGGGATTTAGGTTTAAATTTACGTGATCTAAGTCGACTCATTCTAACTCATACTCATTTAGACCATTCTGGGTCGACACCTCTGTTTCAAAAGGATGCAAAAAATGTAGAGATTTGGGTATCTGAAGAAGAAGGTACGTTTCTGGAACAAGGTGATGATACGGTCGTTTATGGGAGCATGTTGGGAAAGCGATTACCCCCGATTGATGTGGCGAAGAAGCTTCACGACGGTGATGTTGTCGAAGTTGGTGATTACACCTTCCAGGTTCTTCATACTCCTGGTCATAGTATTGGAAGTTTGTGCTTTTTTGAACCGAATCATCAGCTTTTAATTTCGGGTGACGTAGTATTTCGGCATGGCTCCTTTGGTCGCGCCGATTTGCCTACAGGTAATGGTAAACAGCTAACCCAATCAATTGCCAGACTAGCAGAACTGCCTGTGGAAATGCTGTTACCAGGACATATGGGTATCGCATTGAAAGGTGGTCAACGAGAAATTCAACTGTCGTTACAGTTTGCCCGCCAGGTGTTCTAACCAAATCTCGAAAGAATGATGAGAGAGCATGACATCCTCCCCTCCCTTGAAGGTAGGGGCTTCGGACTTTTCCTTCTGGTTACGCTCGTCGCCGAGGCGCGTTTGGCCCGAAACTTACCAGGTTCTGACGCTGCTCCGCCCCACACCTGCCCCTTATTCAGGGGAATTTCTTGCACCTGCCGGAGGGGGCTTCATGTGCGTAGATGCAGCCCTGCCACATAATGACTGGGCAATAGTGTTCCAGTCGGGCATAC
>JBHLQC010000015.1:0-20267 GCA_048885185.1 Candidatus Odinarchaeota archaeon
GAACTAATCCTGCAAGTGCTGCCATGGCTGGATTTGACGTTGTTGTTGTTCCTTCGAACGATCAAGGTCAAGTTGATATCAAAGCCCTTGAGCGCGCGGTGTCGGACAAAACAGCGGGTCTCATGCTCACTAACCCCAATACATTGGGCCTTTTTGAACAAAACATCGAGAAAATCGCTGAGATTGTTCACAAAGCAGGTGGTTTGTTGTATTACGATGGAGCAAATTTAAACGCGAACTTAGGTCGTGTTCGCCCCGGAGATATGGGGTTTGATATTATTCATACAAACCTTCACAAAACTTTTGCAACACCCCATGGAGGTGGGGGACCAGGTGCCGGACCTGTGGGCGTGAAAGCGTCTTTAGCATCATATCTACCAATACCCGTTATTGTCTTTGATGGCGAAAACTATTCTTTGGATATTGAGCGCCCCAAATCAATTGGACGCACCCATGGTTTCTTAGGAAATGCTGCTGTGCTACTGAAAGCCTATGCCTACATCATGAGAATGGGGTGGCAAGGATTACATGCGGTGTCAGATCATGCAGTGCTAAATGCTAATTACATCATGAAAAAAATTCAAGGTATTAAGGGCTTTAGTGTGCCTTATGCCCCAGGAGTATGGCGTAAACACGAGGTTGTAGTCAGTGCACAACAGTTAGAGCAGGATACCGGGGTGAATGCAAGAGATGTTGCCAAGGCATTGTTGGATCGTGGGTTGCATGCCCCAACATTCTATTTTCCAGCGATTGTGGAAGAAGCCCTTATGATTGAGCCTACAGAAACGTTTGGAAAGGCTGAATTAGATCGATTTATCGAAGCGTTCCGAGAAATTTCTGAACAAGCGTATACCAATGTCGATGTTGTCTGCAAGACCCCTCAAAATACAGCTATTGATCGTCTCGATGAGGTTAAGGCGGCACACCCCAGAACGATGGCATTAACTTGGCGTATGTTTCAGCAGAGTCAGAAATAACTTCATTTATGTCGTGAAAATGGGTCGACCTAATCGAATTAGATGTACCTGGGCCTATCCACGCTTCTTTCGACCAGTACGCTTGGGTGCAATGAGACCGACTTTTTGACCAGGCGGAGCCGTTCGTTTAATAGATGTAGGACCACCCGGGTGTTGATGCGCACCTCCACCGTGAGGGTGAGATACCGCATTCATTGCTACACCTCGAACCTTAGGATACGTGTGACCTTTAGCATATCGGAGTTTGTGTTTGTTACCTGCCTTAAGAAAGGGTTTCTCGGGTCGACCGCCACCAGATACTACACCGATGGTAGCTCGTGATGTTGAACTGAAAGTTCGCATTTTTCCTGATGGTAATCGAATGGTGGTTTTCCCGCGTGTGTGCGTGACGATGGTGGCATAGGTGCCACTAGAGCGTACGAATTTACCTCCATCTCCAGGCTGACTTTCGATATTAAAAACAGGAGTTCCTTCTGGGATTTTGCCTATGGGCAGGATGTATCCTGCACGAATACCTGCTTTGGGGCCAATTCGTAGTTGATGGCCTATAGCGGTTCCTTCAGGGACTAAGGCTAGATATGTTTCGCCACTTTCGAGTCGAAGTTTAGCTACGGGTGAACCACGACCGGGATCATGCATTAGATCCTCAATATCAGCGGTTAGATAACCGCGTTTATTCATGAGTGCTAGGGGAGGATATTTTACTGCTCCTCGACGTCGATGTGTTTTTGCTCGGAAGGTTGGTGAGCCACGACCGCGACGTTGGACCAAGATTCGTTTACCCATTTTTTATCCTCCATTTAGAATAATCCTAATTTCACTGCAAGGTCAGCGGCATTGTCCTCAGGTGAAAGCTTAACCAAGGCTTTCTTTTTTCCGTCTGGGGTAATCAGAGTGTTAACCTTAATGACCTTGACTTCATACAGCGTTTCAATTGCCTCGCGGATTTGCCCCTTGGTTGCCTTCCGGTTGACGATAAAAGTCAATCTGTTTTCTTTTTCGACAATTTCTGATGCACGTTCTGTGATCATCATTCGAACAATAACATCGTAAGGATCCATTATTGACCACTCCCATAGAGCCCAGAGGCGAGAGCCTCAATGGCTGATTTTGTCCAGAGCGTGAGGCGTCCGGGTTGAGTTCCAGGGGCAAGTGCTTCAGCACTAAGTTTCGAGACATATAGGACTTTTACACCGGGAAGGTTTCGAGCAGCTTGGCGAATGCCTTTATCTTCAGTTATGACAATAAGCGGGCCAACGGGTTTACGGTATTTTCGTCCGCGGCGTCGTGCATTACCACCTCGAACTTTTCTACCATTTTTTGCACGAACAACATCAGGCCAAATTCCAAGGTTTTCAAAGACTTCCTTAACTTCTTCAGTTGATTGAAGATCTTGGATCTTATCTACGACAATCAGGGGAAGTTCTTCTGCTTCGAATATATGACCACGTGCTTTGACTATGTCGTTTTGGGCTGTGGCTGCAATTGCGGATCGAATTGCTAAACGGCGTTCTTTCTTGTTGATGTGTTCTAGAGCATTTTTGGCAGCTTCGGGAGGGTGAGTGCGACGTCCACCAACGGTGAAGGGAGCAAAGGCGCCACCTGAAGCAGAACGATAACCTCCACCTTTCCGTCGTGGAACTCGAGCACGACCATGTCCCACCCCCCAGGATTCAGCCGTGGTTCGTTTTCCAGCAAGTGGATCCACGCCGTGTGGTTGATAGTGGGCGGATTGTTGTGCAAGTACTGCACGTTTGATTATGTCCTTCCGAAGTGGCGTGCTAAAGATTGGAGGAAGGGTCGCTGTTCCTTTTTTCTTACCATCTAAAGTTAGAATCTTAATTGTCACCACTTGTAACCCTCCTTCACTATTTCTTCGCTGTCATGCTGATATAGACTATCTCCGGTGGTTTATCGGGAATCGGCTTCGGGCGATTGGGTATCCGTAGTCTTACTAATCTTCGTGAGGGTCCGGGAATTGAACCATCAATGAGAAGGAAATCGGATTGTAGTACTCCATAATGTGGAAATCCGCCTGCAGGTGTGATATCGTCAGTTTTCTCGCCGATTTTGAGGAGGCGTTTGTTATATTCTGTACGTTGATGAACACCCATTTGTCCTGGGCGAGGAACTGTGTACATGATACGGTTTGGATGCCATGGACCAAGTGTACCTACTGCGCGGACTCGTTTCCGAGTTTTATGCGAGAGTTTCTTGACACCAAATCGTTTGATTACGCCTTGGAAGCCCTTCCCTTTGGTTACTCCAATGACATCTAGAAATTGACCTGGTTGGAAAACGTCTCGAACACGAATTTCTTGTCCTAGGAGGTTTTTTGCGAATTCGAATTGATCGTTTATTGTCCCACCATATACACCAATTTCAAGAGCATCAGGTTTCTTTTGCCCGATACCGGCTTGGCGGGGTTGCATTAAGAGCTGTACTCGTAACTCAACCAAGTCATCAAGAGATTTGGTGAATTTCTTCAAGGAGGCAGCGGCATCATAATCTTTTGGCCAGGGCATTGTTCGACGGATATCCCTAGGAAGATTTTCCATCCAAGTTTCGCCAATTACTTGAAATCCTCCGCCATTGCGACCATATCCTCGTAAAGACGCTACAAGCATTGGTGGTGTATCAATAATTGTTACAGCGCGACTTATCTCACGACCATACCAGGGACTATTCGGTCTGTCGTCAACTAGGATCACATGCGTCATACCAACTTTATATCCTGCATAACCCAGAATTTGAGGTTCAGTGACATGTGTAGGCCAATGACGAACACGTCCACTAAGACGACGCGCACGTTTTCGGGGACGGTAGGAAAGGCTACCATGTCTGGGGGCATGTTGTTTTCGATGACCCATGGATTCCACTACCAAGGGATTAGCTATGCCGGGAAAGCAATACTGTCTACCAAATAAAGCGTTGCTTTTACGGCTTACCGGCTCGGAAGCAAGCGCCGTGATTTAAGTGTTTTGTGTGAACTACGCCTGCCTTAAGGCAGGTGTTTCCATCGAGTCCACTACCCAAGTAGCTTGGGGTAGGGCTGTGTGTCGATGCAAACCAAACAAGAAATCTTGTAATGGTTCCCCGTTCACAGGGGGTTGCTGCGATAGAAACCGCACCATGATGTTGACTGCTGCGTTCTGGTCTCTATCAAAAGGCGTTCCACAATCGCACTGAATAATGCGCTCTGATAACCGTCTGTCCCGAACCTTGCCACAAACACAACACTTCTTGGTTGTCTGCGCCTCATCAATCCTTATTACTCTTTTACCCACTTTCTTTGCCTTGTAGGTTAAGAATTGGACGAACCGCCCCAAGAACCCCGTGTTCAGAATCGAATGATTTAACGTTCGAGCCGCCTTATCCTGCCGCTGACACCCAGACATACGTTTTTTCCTGGCCATAGTCTTCACTGCAAGATCGCCAACAATGAGCGTGTTAGCCCGAGTATTCATCACCACCGACTTGGACACTTTATGTTGAAAATCCCGTAATTGGTTAGTCAGTTTCTGTCGCATCTTCCCAAATTTCTGCTGATAGAACCACCATCGATTGCTGTACTTACGACAATGATCACGGCGAGATTGCACCTCCCGAAGTTTGTCTTTCCAATATAAGTCCGGACGACGATTGCGAATCTGGACAAATTTCCCCTTTTGGTTCACCGCCGTGACTAAATTGATCACTCCCAAGTCAATAGCCTGATACATACCATTATCCACATACGGGGGAACTGGTACCTCGTAGGTGATAGCGACGAACCATCGATGTCGTCGATCCTGAAAGAGTTCCACCTGTTTGATTATGCCATTCAGAGGTGGCAACCAAGGCAATGCAAATTCGAGTTCAATTCCCGACGGATGACGGTGGGCGAAGCGAATCCGCTGGTGGTCAACATCCAAGTTGAACCCGGATTGGTTATAACACAACGTGGTGAAGTAGTTTTTACCCTTGAAGCGAGGAAGTCGGGCCTGGGAATCGCCGCGGCTCCAGCGCGAAAAAAAAGACTTGTAATCAGCATCGAGACGTCGCAGCGTCATTTGCAAAACCTTTGAATAGACCCAGGTGTACTCAGGATACTGAGCCTTGAAAGTTGGCAGAGCGTTTTGTTGTTGTATGTACGTGATGTAGCTGCGCTCGGTCTTCGGTTTCGTGCGATTAGCTGCCCACTGGTTACGGCGTTCAGCTAAGGCGAAGTTGTAGAGAAGCCGACATTTTTCAGATAACGCCCACAAGACCTGAGCTTGTTCCAGTGTGGGAGTTATACGGATTTTTCGTGTCAGCAGCATCCGTGTCATGCTGAGGCTATGAACCTGTACACGTTTTTCAGTCTGTGGGAGGGATGCTGATAACTATCTGGGCGATTCATTCCTGCCTTGACAGTTGGGGAGTAATTGGAAAATAAGGTAAATTGGAGGCATTTCGCTACCAAACTTTCGACCACACCGCTATTCCTTTAAACTACAAGCACCATCCTACACGAAGGTCTGAAAAAATAGAGTAACATTTTCAGATGCCGGGTTAGCCAAGTGGTTACGGCGCGGGCCTTGAGAAATGGTATGTGAATACCGTTTCAAGGGAGCCTGTGGCTTCCGAGCCGCAAGGGTTCGAATCCCTTACCCGGCGCCATTTTCTCTTTGACAAGACTTGTGATGTTGTTCCTTTTTCTGACCATAGAAACGCCAATGTTAAAAAGTGGGAAACCTGCCATTTCCTCAAGTGTTTCACTTGGTGGTAGTCTGTGAAATATGAGTACTTTGATGAGATTACATCGGATCAGATGTTTCGGGCTTATGGAACCACACTTCCTGAAGTCTTCGAGCATGCAGCCATGGCGCTGTTTGGCGTAATGTATGATTTAGAGGAAATCAGGATTGAGGATCAAGTCAAAGTTGAAGCAAAGGGCTTAGATAAAGAAAAACTGCTTTATGATTGGTTGTCTAATCTTCTTCTTGAGTTTGAAGTGGAAGGCATATTTTTTGCAGAGTTTTCTGTCACTAAAATTATTGAATCTCCGGAAAAGGCATTTCATCTGATTGGGCTTGCAAAAGGAAGTCGAACGATGCCCGAACTTCAAACTCATGTTAAAGGGGTGACATTTCATCGGTTTGCCCTTGAAAGGGTTAATAACCAATACATTGCTACGGTGGTAGTTGATGTTTAACGAGATCAAACAGTAGGAGGCACCCATTATAATGAAGGAGAAATTAAAACAACAGGATGAATTCCGTTGGTGGTTGGATAAGTCAGCACGAGAACGAATGAACGTTAGCGCCAAAATTATTGGTTCACGGAAAATTATTGACACTTTAGAGGATGCAGCCGTTGAACAACTCACTAATGTAGCTACCCTTCCCGGGGCTGTTGAGCCGGTTCTAGCAATGCCTGATGCACATTGGGGCTATGGATTACCCATGGGTGCAGTTGGCGCATTTGATGCTGAAGAAGGGATAATCTCCGCAGGGTGTACAGGTTTTGACATCAATTGTGGCGTTCGTTTGCTTCGTACCAACCTTACCTTAGATGCCGTAAAAACAAAATTGCGTCAACTAATGGACGAGCTCTTCCGACGGGTTCCCGCGGGTGTCGGTTCAAAGGGTAAACTGCGATTAAGTGAAGGTCAATTTAACGACGTCTTACGTATAGGAGCACGTTGGGCGATTGAGAATGAACATGGTATTGAAGCCGATCTTATCCACTGTGAAGAAAATGGAGGAATGGAAGGCGCAGCTAACAAGGCGCCGCGTATAACAGAGAAAGCTCGACGGCGTGGTCAACCGCAACTTGGAACATTAGGTGCGGGTAATCATTATCTAGAAGTGCAGAAAGTTGAGAAGATTTTCGACGAAAATGTAGCTAAGACGTTTGGTCTTGAAGCAGGACAGATTGTCGTTATGTTGCACTGTGGTTCACGTGGTTTTGGTCATCAGGTTGCAACAGATTACCTTGAACGAATGGCAACGGCTGTAAAGAAGTATGACATTTGGCTTCCGGATAGGCAACTTGTCTGCGCACCTGCTTCATCACCTGAAGGACAGGATTATTATGCGGCGATGAAGGCAGCTGTCAACTTTGCCTTCTGTAATCGCCAAGTGATGACCCATTGGATTCGAGAAGGTTTTGAAGCGGTATTCAGCAAAGATTGGGAGAAGATTGGTCTAGACCTTGTTTATGACGTGACACATAATATTTGCAAGTTCGAAACGCATGAGATGAATGGAACCAAACGTGATCTCTATGTTCACCGAAAGGGTGCAACACGCGCTTTTGGACCTGGGAACCTACTCATTCCTGAAGCCTATCGTTCTGTGGGACAACCAGTTTTAATTGGTGGATCGATGGGAACCGCTTCTTATGTTCTTGTGGGTACAGAACAAGCCATGAAGGAAACTTTTGGTTCGACATGCCATGGTGCAGGGCGCGCTATGTCACGTAGCGCCGCAAAGCGCCGATACCATGGTCGTGACATCAAACAAGTTCTTGAACAGAAAGGAGAGGTTATTCGGTCAACAGGAACCAAGATCCTGGCAGAAGAGGCACCCAAGGCCTACAAGGATGTTCACATGGTTGTAGATTCTGTGCATGGAGCTGACATTTCTCGTAAAGTGGCATGCCAGGTGCCATTGGGTGTCGTGAAAGGTTGAGAATGGTTTCTAAGGATGATAGCCAAAAAATCAAGTAACACTCCGCTTTCCCTCTCAATTGCAATTCCATCCTCATTTATCGATGTGTATTCTAGCAAAGCCCAAAGAACGCAGCAAATTGGTCGAATAGCTCGAGCGGCGGCCATCTTTCAGGTTGATGAGATTTTGGTCTATTTAGACCATGAAAACCGGGAACAAGCGAGAAATCAGCGACTAATTACAAGAGTTCTTGAATACGTAGAAACACCTCAATACCTCCGAAAACATCTCTTTGGAAAAATAGCAGAATTACAATATGCTGGACTTCTTCCTCCTCTTCGTACACCTCATCACCCTCTTGAGAAACATAGTAGGGCCCTCAAACAAGGAGAAATCCGAGATGGTTATGCATTCAAAGAGAAAAATTTGAGGGTAATAGATGTTGGAGTCGAGTCAGTTCTTCCACTTCTTGATGCCCAATCGATTGATTTACCAACTCGTATGACAGTTAAAATTTCTCGAACAAAATCAGGTGATCTAGTAGCTCGCCTATCTCGTCCTCCTCGACCTTCGATTTACTGGGGATACAAAGTGATTGGTAAACAATCACTATTGAGTCAATTCTTATTGAAATCCTCCTCTTATGGTTATATTGTTGCTCTGAGTCGTAAGGGAACAGCCATAAGTAAGAAGCGGGATCTCCTTCACAGGCAATGGAAACAGGCAAACCGGCTCCTCTTGCTTTTTGGAAGCTATAAGGAAGGATTGGCTGAGATTTTGGAGAGGGAGGGATATCGGCTTTCTTCGGTTGCTAATCAGACAATTAATTTGCTTGGCCACCAAGGAGTTGCAACTATTCGAACTGAAGAGGCCGTGGGGATTGCCCTAGCTATCTTTCGTTTCATTGAACAAATTTGATAAAGATGCAATCCAGAAAGTGGGTTATGGAGAAGGTTCTCCCGGGGCAACAAGGAGCTCATATGAGCTGGAACCACTGAAATAGCCTAATTGAGAGACTTTGACTTCAAAATTGTGATAGCCAGGTGGGATATCAGGAACCTTTAGGGGGAGTTGAGTAGGACTCGCCTCGACCTTCTGAGCAGCAACGACGAGGTTCCCAAGAAAAGCTTCTAACACTGCACCCTTCGGTGATGCATTTCCAGGAAGTCCAATGACAACAGTGAGATTTATTTCATCTTCAGGTTCTGCGGCGGCAGGTTCAGGTCCGATGACTTTCACATCAATTCGATAACGCCAATATATGAAACTCGATGGTAGTAAAAAGAGCAGAAAAAGGAAAGTATAGACCAAGGCGCCTTGGAAGAAAGCAGTAATGAGATCTTCTCGAACGACAATTAGAGGAGTAAGGACGGGAATTAGAAGAATAGCAATAGCTGCGTAAACGATGAGGCTTCCACAGAAAACAACTAACAAGAGGCTGCGAGGATTATCGTTTGTCACAGATAGATGGTTGAAGGTTTTTATTAAATAGCATTTCTATTCAGAACCATAATGAGTTTGGAGTGAAGAGAGAACAGCTAGAAAAAAATATGCTATTTTAAGGTTATTTCAATGAACACTTCGTCTGGTACGCGAATCCGCATGATTTGCCGCATGGTTCGTTCATCAGCTTCTAAATCTATGAGTCGTTTGTGAATCCGCATTTGCCAATGGTCCCACGTTGGTGTGCCTTCTCCACAAGGTGATTTCCTGGTATGAACTTTGAGTGTTTTAGTAGGTAGGGGGATTGGACCAGACATGTGAACGCCTGTTCGGGAGACAATGGATTGGACTTGATTGCATACATCATTTAGTTTGGGAATGTCGGTACTTGAAAGTCGAATCCGTGCTTTTTGAACCATTATCACTACACCAAGTGAGGCTTGAGAGGGGGGACTCAACCCCATTGTGTGCTTCCTTTTAACTTTTTTCTCCAATCAAGCAGCATGTCTAGTAAAGAGTGTAAAAAGAAAAAGGGGGGAAGAAGGATTTGACAGCAGTAGGGGCTATCGCTACTTCTTCTCCTCAGTAATTTTTTGGACAATGCCAACTGCTACGGTTCGTCCACTGTCTCGGATTGCGAAACGGCCAAGCTGTTTCATGTCCTTGTATGTTTCGAGACAGATTGGTGTAACAGGGCGAAGTTTAACTAAGGCAGAGTCACCCTGCTTGATGAAGTCGGGTTTCTCTTGGACGGTTTCACCTGTTCGTGGATCAATTTTGCTCATAATTTCTGTGAAGGTTGTCGCCACTTGGGCTGTATGAGCATGCATTACAGGTGTATATCCAGCAGCGATGGCTCGTGGATGGTGAATAACAATGATTTGTCCAACGAACTCTTGTACAACACGAGGTGGTTTGTTAGCATGACCCATGACATCGCCACGACGAATTTCGCCCTTACCAATGCCACGGACATTGAATCCAATGTTATCACCAGGTTCAGCACTATCCATGCGCTCATGGTGCATTTCAATGGTCTTAATTTCGCCTTCCTTGTTAGGCGGCATGAAGATAACCTTGTCACCTATTTTCATTTGCCCAGTCTCAACGCGCCCAACAGGAACGGTTCCTACACCAGTAATGGTGTACACGTCCTGAACGGGAACACGAAGAGGTAGCTTCAGAGGTTTTTCTGGTAATTTGAATTCGTCAAGTGCTTCAAGCAAGGATGGCCCTTTGTACCATTCCATGTCCTTGCTGGCTTCAGTTAAGAGATCACCTGTCCAGGCTGAGACGGGGACAAAGTGGATTTTACTAGGATCGAATTGTGCACCTTTCAGCAATTCTGAAACTTCTGCTTTGATTTCTTCGTAACGATCTTGAGACCATTTAGGAGTAGAGTCGTCCATTTTGTTAACGGCCACAACAAGCTGTTCGATGCCCAGAGTTCGTGCGAGGAAAGCGTGCTCGCGCGTCTGACCACCAGCACTCACGCCAGCTTCAAACTCACCCTTACGCGCCGAAACCACCAGAATTGCAGCGTCCGCTTGACTAGCCCCAGTGATCATGTTCTTAATGAAGTCTGCGTGACCGGGGGCGTCAATAATCGTGAAATAGTGCTTCTGGGTCTCAAACCGCCGGAACGCCAAGTCAATGGTCAGTCCACGTTCCCGCTCTTCTTTGAGACGATCCATTACGTAAGCGAACTTGAAGGATCCTCGATCCATCTCTTGGGCCAGCTTCTCGAGCTTGGTCATTTCTTGTTTGGATAATGCTCCTGTCTTGAAGAGCATGTGCCCCATCAATGTGGACTTGCCGTGATCGACGTGCCCGATTATGATGAGGTTAATGTGTGGTTTTTTTTCAGACATTGTTCTTTCAGCTCACTTTTGTTAAGCTGGCTTTAGCAAGTTCAAGTGGTTCCAGTGTTCGATATAAAACTCTTTTGCCATTGTAGCTAAGAGCGGTTTGAGTGCTTCCACAATCATCAGATACATATTCGAGATTGGAAGTCGAAGAGAAAATGAACTTACCGGGCTGAAAGTGCCATCCGTTCTTTTTCTTCACGACGTCGTACGGCATTGCTACGTGAGTCGGCTGAAGCCGCAGCGATGAGTTCATCAGCAATGATTTCTTCAACGGATTCGATAGTACTAAAACTTCGTCGCCAGATACTTTCTGAGATAAAACGGAGAGCTAAATCTATACGTCGAAGGGGAGCAACGTCGCAGGCTGTGTGATAACTGATGCCTCCGTATGAGATTCGAGTTGTTTCCTCGCGGGGGGCAGCATTTTCGATGGCTTGAATGAGGATTTGAATAGGATTTTGCCCAGTTCGTAAATGAATGATTTCAAAGGCAGATCGGGCTATGCGAATTGCAGTTGATTTCTTACCCGTGATAAGTCCGGCTTGCCGGGCGCTTTGACTTCGTCGGCTAGCCCAGCCAGGTGTCATTAGTCGGTTTATGAACCGTTCAACGATAGGAACTTTTTCCTTACCAAATCGCCGGTGTTCATGACGCCCAAAGGTGTGGGGGATAATTACAGGCTTAAGACTGATGTATTTTGTCAGACCGGGATCAGAAATTTGGATGTCTTTAGTGCTCCAACGTCCAAAGATTTTGATTTCAGGAGCAGTAGAAGTTTCGGGAGCGGGTTCAGCGGACATTATTGAGTTGCACCTTGAAAGTTAACGTTGAGGTTTCTCGACTTTACCAATAATCATTGCTTCGAGGGAGGCTCCATTGCATTTTACAACTTTCCAGCGGACGCCCGGTAAGTCGCCCATTGATCTTCCTCGGGCGCCACCGATGCCTTCGACGATGACTTCATCGTGTTCGTCAACATAGGTGAGAGCGCCATCACCAGGAAGAAACGCTGTGATTTGGCGACCATTTCGGATTAACTGCACCCTAACACATTTTCGGATGGCAGAATTCGGCTGTTTGGATTCTATGCCTACCTTTTCTAATACTATAGCCCGCGCTTGGGGACTTCCCTCAAGTGGATCAGCCTTCACATCAAGTCGAAGCATCCGTCGCTTGTAATAGCGATCTTTCCAGCGAAGTTTCTTGCGTTTCTTCTTCAATGTTCGGCCAGCAAATTCTCCTGACGGGGATTTCGATCCGGGCAATCTTTTTTTACCTCACGATTATTCAGGGTGCTGCGATTCCGCGAAATGCCTTAAAACTTTTGCCATCTATCGGTTGGATTAAGCATGTTAAGAAATTTCTTCTGAAGGCTCAGCAATTACTATGGCATCAATGCCATGGTGTCGTTTTGCTAGAAGTCGTGCACGTTCAATGTTTCTGCCGTTTCTCCCAATTACTCGCCCGCGGTTTTCGCTGTTGACCGTAATTACGGCAACACGGCGTCCTTTAGATTGTTCTTGAACGTTTACACCGGATACTTTTGCGGGAGCTAAGGCATTTCGCACAAAGCCTTCTGCGGTTTCGGCATCCTCTACAACATCTATGTCGCGTTTCAGAATTGTTCGTGCTCGTTTAATGGTTGTTCCACGCCGACCGATGGCTAATCCAAGATGGCCAAAACCGACAACGAATATGATTCGGTCTCCATCTTGATCTACGATGCAGTCTTTTACTTCGGCTCCAGTGATGTCACCGAAAAGCGCCATCAGTTTGATTTCTTCCATGTTCAATTTGATATCTGACGTCGTCACTTCTTTCTAGCTCCAGTTAAAGCAGCAATATCAGCATCACCAGGATCCAAGACTACTAGGGCAGCCACCATGTGAGGTCGTCCACACACTTGCCCAAGATCCCAGCTATTGCTTCGATAAGTATGGATAGGCACTTTATTGGCCTTCGCAAGTGAATCAACTTCGTTGACTAGTTGGGTTGGTGCATTTGCCGCTAATATCACAACACGTGGTGATCCTGTTCGAAGTAAATGTAGAGTCCGCTTTGCACCAAACATAGTTTTTCCTGACTTCACAGCTAATCGTATTGCAGTTTCGGCGTCCATTAAAAATCACTCTTTAGATCATGTTTCTTTTTCGCAATGCATCATTTAACGAAGGTTGCAGCACACCGTCGCATATAAGGGCTACGGAAGCTGGTCGTGTGACGAGCAGAATTCCAATAATCCCTTTTAAGTCCTATGCACAGCTTGTTAAAAAAATCTTGAAATATGTCCCTTTTTAGCAAAATGTTTCACCAAGAGTATTGCTAGCGTTTCTTCTTTGGTTTTGAGGGGGCCATAAAAAGATCAAGCGAACCCGTTCCTAACGGAATTGATTGCCCGAGTATTACATTCTCTGTGATACCGCGTAAATGATCTTCCTCACCAATTATGCTCGCTTGTATGAGGTGCCGAACCGTGACCTCAAAAGCAGCACGGGCAAGAACGCTCGATTGTTCCCCACTAATGCCGTGTCGACCTATTTGACGGATTTCGCCGGTAGCAGTCATAAGATCGGCAACGAGCATGATGTGACGAATATCGACGTCAAGGCCTTGTTCGTCTAGGACACTTTTTGCTTCATCAATGATGATTTGTCGCGCAGCTTCGACTCCCAGGGTTTCAGCGATTTCATGTATATGGTTCGAGACGGTTCGAGTTGTATCAACACCTTTTGTGCGTAAAACACCCTTCAGATTTGTCCCTTCAGTATAAAGAACTAATTCCTTTCCTTCTTTCTTAATTAAGACGCGTTTTACGCCATCTTGTCCTTTAATGAGTGCATTTCGGACCTTGTCGAAGGTTTTCTGAAGTTTGGCCATATGGACAGCTTCTTCACCTTCTTTGAGCTCAGGAGTCACAATGATTCGATTCCCATCACGAGTAACTTCACCCAACGTTGGACGGGTATTTTCTAGTCTTTCAGCAACCAGTTCAGCAGTTGCGCCCTTGTTTTCCATAAGATCAGAATCCAATTGAACAACAATGCCTCCCTCTGCAAGATCGATTTCAACACTTTGAGCAATGCGTTCGACACGGGTTTGCTCAATGCCTTGAGCAACCTCTCGAGCGAATTTTTCATCGGTTCGATGTTCTTCATCGAGGAATACATTCATTGTGGGTGTTGAGGGATTTCGTCGGGCATCTACAATTTCAATAAGACGCGGAAGACCAAGGGTGACGTTGAATTCAGCAACACCTGCAAAGTGAAAGGTTTTCAACGTCATCTGTGTTCCTGGTTCACCAATAGATTGGGCAGCTACGGCGCCTACGGCTTCACCGGGTTCAACCAAGGAATAGTCATACGCAATTTCAACTTCTTTGATAATTTTGTTGAGTTGTGCTTGGGTGAGTCTATGCTCCACAAGCCGTTCACGGAGTCCATCAATGACTCGAGGTGGTAGTAGGCCTTTCTTTCTGAGTTGAACCAATTTTCGTTCAATTTGCTTTTTTGTCACACGTTGTTTGCTGCTCACAGACATCACTTCTCCTCACTGAGGACACGTTCAATAAGCACATCAAGATTGACCGCTTTCCCGTGATCGCTTCGAGCTGGGTCCACGCCATCTTCGCCGTATTTGAATTGAATGATTTCTCCGGTTGAATTTCGGACAGTGCCGTCATATTCAACCTTAACATCTTGGAGGGCGTTGATAAGACGGCGTTGCATATATCCACTCGTACTTGTTCTGACGGCTGTGTCGACTAAGCCTTCTCGACCACCCATAGCATGGAAGAAGAATTCGATGGGGTTCAATCCTTTTCGATAGCTAGCAACCACGAATCCTCGAGCTTGAGGTGATAAATCACCTTGAGTGAAATGAGGGAGGGTTCGCTTTCGGTAACCCCGCGATATGCGTTGTCCTCTGACGGCTTGTTGTCCTACACTGGCAGCCATCTGTGCAAGATTGAGTGGATTTCCTTTGGCACCAGTACCGGTCATGATGACTGCGTGTTTATCTAAACCAAGATGTTTACCGGCAACTTCTCCGGCTTTATCACGAGCTCGGGCAAGGATTTCTATCATTTTCATTTCAAAGGTTTCTTCTAATGACCGCCCAGGAAGTCGCTGAAGTTGGTCTGCCTCATAGATTTGGACTAATTGACTTCCTTCTTCTTCGGCATCTGAGAGAATCTGTTCAATTTGGCGAATTGCTGTGGGTTCAAGTATGACATCGTCAATTCCCATACTGAAGCCCATATTGGTGATGAGAACCACAAGTAGGGGGCAGATGGCGTCTAAAAACCGACGAGCCGCTGGATTACCATAGTCTTTGGCTATGCGGTGGAGGACGCTTTCAGGTTGAGCAGCACCTATTGCCTTCTTATCGATAACTCCGGTGAGAAGCTGGCCATCTCTAATAAGAACGAAGGCATCATATTGGCATTTTTCTTTCAGACAGACATCGCATTTTTGGCAGATACGGGCTTTCAGTGATAGATTCAATCCTTTTGGAAGTAGCATGCTGAAAATCTGTTTCCCAGTCCACAACGGTTCAGGTCGTTTCTTAGCGGGTGGGGGTAAATCGTCGCGATATCCAGCTGAGGCTAGTAATTGGCAAGTCTGACGTTTATTAAACAGTGATCCTGAGCGTGTTAAGAGATAAGAGGATGAAATGTAATCTTGAATGCCACCGATAATTGGACCCCCATACCTTGGACTGAGGATTTGTTCTTGGACAAGCATGAGAATTCGTGCTTCTGCACGTGCTTCTTCACTTTGAGGAACATGAAGATTCATTTCATCGCCATCAAAGTCAGCGTTATATGGTGGGCAGACGACAAGATGTAGCCTAAATGTGCGATATGGCATGACTTTAACTTCATGAGCCATTATCGACATCCGGTGAAGTGAGGGTTGACGGTTGAAGAGCACGACATCTCCGGTTCGAAGGTGCCGTTCAATGATGTATCCAGGGGCTAAACCGTCAGCGTTTGTTTTACGATCTTTTACATAACGAAGATCAATTCGTTTTCCATCAGGGCGAACGACGTAGTTACATCCAGGATAATCTATGGGACCTTTCAGCACCAACTCGCGCATGTCCTCGATGTTCCATTCGGTGACACGTTCTGGGACTGTGAGTGTCTTCGCAATCTCTGTGGGTACCCCAACCTCGTTTATAGAAAGGTTTGGATCTGGTGAAATTACAGTCCGGGCTGAAAAGTCAACGCGTTTTCCTGAGAGATTGCTCCGGAATCGTCCTTCTTTGCCTTTCAATCGTTGAGCTAGCGTTCGTAAAGCGCGTCCAGATCGATGGCGGGCAGGGGGGATTCCTGAGACTTCATTGTTGAAATAGGTAGTTACATGGTATTGGAGTAATTCCCATAGGTCTTCGACGATGAGTTGGGGAGCACCAGCTTCGATGTTTTCCCTGAGCCGTTGGTTGATTCGAATCACGTCAACAAGTTTGTGAGTCAAATCGTCTTCTGATTTTACTCCAGATTCTAAGGTGATTGATGGGCGTACTGCCACAGGGGGAACGGGTTGTACTGTAAGTATCATCCATTCAGGTCGTGTCACTCGAGTATCAATACCCATTATGAAGCTGTCTTCCGGAGTAATACGTTCAAGACGATCGCGAATATCAGTAGGAGTAAGGCGGACACTGCCTTCCATTTTTTCCTCATAAAATGTAGTAGGCTTTTCGAACTTGATTTTGAATTGTTCCGCCTCACAATGCGGACATGTGGTTGCTTTTCCTGCTTCTTTTAGGACCTCGTCTGAAGTGTCTTGATCAAGACTACCATATTTTTCAAAATGGTCTTCCATTTTTGTCTTGTACTTTGGCCAAGATTCCTCTTTCAATTTTAATCGTGCACAACGTCGACAGATTGCTTTGAGGAACTTTTTAATGAGTTTGGCAAAGCTGACATGCACAACAGGGCGAGCTAATTCAATATGACCGAAGTGTCCGGGACATTCTCCTACACGGTTTCCACATGATTTGCAGCGTTGACCGGGTTCAATAGTTCCGAGTTTTGGATCCATTAATCCTGATGAAATGGGGAGACCATCCTCGTCATAAGTATCAGCGGTTATGACTTGTGTTACACTCATTTTTCGGATAATGTCAGGGGAAAGCAATCCGAACCAAATACTTCCAACTTTTTTGAGTGGGTGTGAGATTGTTATTACCTCCTTTTCTAAATCATCATGTTCTATCTGCTAATTTCAGGCGTGGCCAGATACCTAATGAGATGAGTTCCTGAAGGACGAGTTTGAAAGCATATGACATCTCAACTTTACTAATGGTAGTTGTTTGGGGTGCGCATACGCGACATCGATAACGATCGCGGTTACGGTCATATTCAGCCAACATACCGCAGTCTTCGCAGACCATCGCTGTGTATTTATCCGATTCCTCCAAGAGCCTTTCACGTAAGAGAAGCGCAGCTCCGTGACCGATAAGACAGTCCCGCTCCATTTCGCCGAAGCGTAATCCTCCTTCTCGAGCACGCCCTTCAGTTGGTTGGCGTGTCAGAATTTGGACTGGTCCACGTGCCCTAGCATGCATCTTATCGGCAACCAAGTGGTGAAGTTTTTGATAATAAACAACACCAATAAAGAGATCAACATCGTATTTGTGACCGGTTACTCCATTATACATGGTTTCCCGACCACTATATTTGAAGCCCAATTCGTGAAGTTCTTGAAACATGTCTTCAAGTTTCTTGCCTGAGAAAGGTGTTGCATCAATTGGTTGACCTTGAAGACAGCCGATTTTTCCGCTCATTGATTCAAGGATCTGGCCAAGTGTCATTCGACTTGGAAAGGCATGAGCGTTTACTACTAAATCAGGAACCACGCCGGTTTCGGTGAAAGGCATATCTTCTTGGGGTGCAAGGAGACCGATAACACCTTTCTGACCATGACGGCTGGCAAATTTGTCTCCAAGTTCGGGAATTCGTTCATCACGGACTTTTACTTTTACAAGGCGATTCCCATCAATGGTTTCGGTGATAAGGACTTTGTCGATAGTTCCCTGTTCACCGTGACGTAAACTGACAGAGGTCTCTCGACGTTTAGGTCCGGGTACTTCGAGTTCAGTATATTCTTCTAGAAATCTAGGCGGACTAGTTCGTCCAATGAGAATTTCGTCGCCACCAACCTGAAATTCGGGTTCGATAATTCCATCTTCACTGAGTAATCGGTATGCTTCTGACGCCCGGTAACCACGAACCTCGCGACTAGGAATTTCAAATTTGTCCTCTTGTCCGCCAGGATATTTGCGCTCTTCTGCATCATAACAGCGGAAGAATGAGGATCGAGCAATACCTCTTTCAATAGATGCCTTGTTGATTACTAATGCGTCTTCGATATTATAACCTTGGAATGAGTGGATAGCAACAATGAAGTTTTGACCAGCGGGTCGGCGATGATAGCCTATTACTTCCATTGGTCTTGTTGTGACTATTGGACTTTGGACATAGTGGAGGAGATGACTTCGAGTATCAACGCGAAGACTGAAATTAGCGGAATACAGTCCAAGAGCTTGTTTCGCCATCCCTGCTTCGTAGGTATTTCGAGGTGACTGGTTATGTTCGGCAAATGGAACCAAGCTTGCTGAGATGCCGAGAATGGTTTCTGGGACTAACTCGATATGCGTGTGTTCTGGTGTTAAATCTGGTAGATCCATGGCGATAAGGGTGTTTTCTTCTTCTTCGGCATCGAGATATTCAATGATGCCAGCTTTTACCAAATCATCCCAGGCTAGTTCACGGTTACGAACCCGTTCAACATGTTGCTTCTCAAGGAGGGGAAGGCCATCTTTGACAATTATCAGTGGACGACGAACACGTCCTGCATCTGAATTAATTTGGACTTCGTTTGTATCAGGATAGAAAGCAAGATTTACTTGATCATTGAGCTCGTTTCTCTGTCGGCGATCACGGAGCCGAGTAACTAATAATTCAGGTTGATTATGAGTCCCTACAAACCGTCCATTCAAATAAACATAAGTTCCCGTTTGATCTTTACTGCTTTTCGCACCAATAGGCTGAACTTTCAGCGTAAGAAGAACTTCTTCAACCTCTGCTTCATCAGACCCGACGGAGATGTATGACATTAATGCGAGGTTTTTGACAAGACCACAGTTAGGACCTTCAGGGGTTTCATTGGGGCAGATTTTCCCCCAATGTGTGGGATGGAGGTCACGGGCTTCGAAGTGGGGTTGGCTTCGGCTAAGTGGAGAAACCACGCGCCGAAGATGGCTCATCGAAGACATGTAATTAACACGATCAAGTAGTTGGCTCACACCTGCTTTTCCGCCAACCCAGTTCCCTGTCGCTAATGCATGTCGTAGTCGTTCGGTTATTACATCCGCGCGAACTGCAGTTTTAATATTGGGTTTTCGTCCCCTTGTTGCTGTTCGTTCTAGCTGGTATTTGATGTCACGACAGAGATTCAGAAAGGCCACACGGAAAAGACTTGTAAGAAGGTCACCGGCAAGTTTCAACCGTTTATTCGAATAATGATCTTTATCATCCTGTTCACGGCGGTCAACGCTCAATTCTAGGAGGCGTTGAGTCATTTGCCCGATATAATGGGCTTTTGCGACTGCAGCGCCGTCATCCGTTCCGATGTGAGGAAGCAGATATCTGTTTAGGACTTGTTGTGCACGTCGTAAACGATAATCCTTCGTTTGACCCACCGCCACACGCTTCCCAATGTAATCCAAAGCGTTTTCCTGAGTAGCTTTGGAGTCTTTAGGAACTACTAAAGATTCGGCAGCGTGGAAACTGGGGATTAATTCTTGGCCTAGTTCGGGATCAGTTGTTATCGCTGTGACCACGTCTTTATCAGTGACCAAACCAAGTGCCCGCATTAATACGACAAGAGGAATCTTTCCTGGAACAGAAGGAAAAGAAACCCGGAAAGTATGATCAGCACGGCGTTCCATCGTCACAGGAGCCCGGAAACCACGAGCAGTTGAAAAGACCTTAGCCATATGCGTGCAAGCACTACTACTTGTAGCCTCCTCGATAAGAATCCGATTGGGCGCTAAATCCTCTTGGGTGACCAACACGCGTTCAGACCCGTTAATGATGAAATATCCTCCGGGGTCCCGGGGATCTTCACCGGCTTCAACTAGTTCCTCAGGAGTCATTGCTGCAAGTCGACAAAACGCGGATTTGAGCATGATGGGAAGGCGACCCACATATACGCTTGTAGTCTCTTCATCATATTCCATCCCTGTTTTTTCATCGCGATATACAGGCGTCATTTCAAGATAAATGGGGGACGAATACGTAAGATTCCGGATTCTAGCCTCAGCAGGAGCAATAT
>JBHLQC010000016.1:0-19629 GCA_048885185.1 Candidatus Odinarchaeota archaeon
GTCCACCGTCCAAGGCTGTTTCATCAGTGACCAGGAATGTTGAATCTGTTCTATACCAGCCCCGGATCCTCTCACCTACCGCGGGTTGGTCTTCAAAGCCTGCCCCATTGACTGTGGCGGCCTCAAAATTCGCTTTATCAAGTAAGAGTTCCGTCCGTGCATCAAATCCCCAAGCTTGAACTTCCACTTCAAAGGAATCGACATGTATTTCGTTTCCTGAAAAGGAACCTAATGCATCATTCCACACATTTCGTGAGAAAGTGTTCCAGCTTCCCGTTGTGTTGAAATTGTCAGCTCTAAGTGCAAGTGAAGTTGAAGTATTTGACCGGGGAGCAAATGGGCCATAGTATGTCAGAAGGTAATAGATGTGAACATTAGTTGTTCCATCATGAGCCCTCAAATGAATAAATGCGGTGGTGTTTTCATTTGGAGATTGAATGTTTAGGCGCCATTGAAATTGCAAAATACCGGGGTTAAGACTCGTTAGTCTGGCTTCACAACCGTCAAGAAAAATTATAAAACTCTCATTCCCGAGTGAGTTAGCCGTCATATTCGCACTCAGAATACCAGAAACTGCCGTGGTGCTGCTTTGAATAAAGCCCTGGTCCATATTGGGTATTTCCAGATCCCATGAGGTTAAATCGCCAGTTTCAAAATTCCCGTTTCGCACAGAACCATTAATCCATTCATAGTTATTTGTCGCATTGATCAACCGTACATCGTCAACAAAAGCCTGAACATACGTGCTAGTTTCACTAGAGGCTCTCAACCAGCAAACAATCTCATTCAATTCGAGTGTTGCCCAAACCGATCCTGGGAAAGTTGGAATCTCTATGAAATCATCGGTTAGATTTCGACTAAAAAGATTCCATTGATGCGGTGGACCATTAATAATATAATGTCCAACAAGTGTTTGGTTAGTGAGTCCAGTAACAGTTTCATTGAGGTAGTAATGGATATTATAATCATCACCTATACCGGTTTCTGCGAACTCAATATCGATTCTGAAGAAATCCTGTAAAGGATCAGCAACCTGATCCAGATACCAGTCAAATGAAAGGGTGAGATTAGACATATCTGCCCCAATGTCATTTTGCCGTAATTTGAGGTCAGATGTCGTTGTCGTGTCTCTGATTTGTATACCACCTGAATAGGTTCCCTCACTCACTGGATACGGGGCTTGTGCGGCCCATTGGTATCGATCTGGACTCGTAACCACATCCCATCCAACACAATCTGTTGGATCATTCCAATCTTCAAAATCTGGGTTCTGAAATCGATTAGACGTCCAATTCGATTGAACCAAATCTGGTCCAGGTAATACTGGTGCATCACTGACCATCAACCCCAACAGACTCAGATCATTTGTGCTGGGGTTGGTTGTGCCATTAACCATAGGTAATGGAATTGGAATACACATTAGAAAGGCTAGCATTAGCCCGAAGAGTGCCAGGTTGGAAACCCTCATATGATAAATCCCTCGGGAAACCTTGCTCACCCTTATGCCAGCTCAAAAGGTAAAAGGCTTTGCATTAGCGTTTAGTTTTGTCTTAGCAATTTTGAAGTGAAATCTTCTTTTTTTCCAAGATATCAATGAAATTT
Organism: Candidatus Odinarchaeota archaeon; assembly: GCA_048885185.1. Taxonomy (GTDB): domain Archaea; phylum Asgardarchaeota; class Hermodarchaeia; order Hermodarchaeales; family Hermodarchaeaceae; genus Hermodarchaeum. The sequence continues at coordinate 1,603 of JBHLQC010000016.1, forward strand.
AGTTTCTTAGTTCACACAATGTGGTATGGCAGAAAAAAATTACTTACTCCTAGTTTTTTTGGTATTTCATTCCGATAGTTCTTCTCTTTCTACCAGCAAAGACACCACTTCAGCGATTAATATTAAATTATGAAAGCGATATCTCCAGGGTACATCAAGGTGATGTCTATCTTCAATGATCCAACAACGAAAAATGGCCTAATTAGTTGGTCGGTATCTGTTCCAAGATTGAGAAGGTGGCCCCGACGCCGTTCAGTTCGTTCTGAGATTAGATTTACCATTCAGAATTTGTCTGAATCCATTCTGCACGTTCAAATAAAATTACGTTCATCAACACGAATGTTAATTTTCAGGTCAACAATCACGCGAAAGATCGGGAGGGACCGAATCCGCGAGACGAGTGAAGCCTTTGAAGAGACCATTGAGAAAGACATCAACTCTCAGGGTGAAACAACTTTCCACTTTCCTTTTCATTATCGTCCTCATCTAACACCCCTGAGAACGTCTGACATTCAGCTCAAATACTTAATCCTATGTTTCAACCAGAAGGGTCACCCAGTCATATCTTCTGGTGTACAAAATCTGGTTATTCCCATTGAAACTGGCACATGAGTTTATAGATTCTGAAAAACTAGGTCTTTTGGTTCTTTGATATCGGTTAAAAAAGGAAAAAAGCATCTCCGATTACCCAAAAAATCGGGTTGGAGATGCCACTTCAGAGGAAAAGGAAGAAAGGGCCCCGTCTTCACCTTTCGGCGGGAGATAGTTGTCTTCAAACTCCCAATATCTGCCGTTGCAGCACAGGTAGATGCATTCCTTGTAATCGATACCGTTCCAACTAAACGTAATGTAATATCCGCCCTCAGTTAAACCATCCCAGCAAATGTTACCCATCTCATCGGTCGTACCAACCGCGATCAAGTTGTCACAGTCAGCCTTGAATAATGACACCTCAAGACCAGAGATGAACATATCAGTTTCCTTCCAGCCTTCACTTTCAAGTAAGTATGCATATTCAAAGTGCTTGCAGAGTTCTATACCGGATGAAGATGGGGCAGCTCCTTTGACTGAAGTGGTATTTGGGGTGAGGGCAAGTGCGATTGCTATAGCTACGAATGCAATTGTGATCGTTGTAATCATCAGTGTTTTTGTCCTCGTTGAATTCCTCATTCTTTTTCCTCGATATGAGGTTTGGTTTTATTATGGAGATTCTGCATGACTACTAGTCTGCTCCCTACTCCTTTGGAGGTAGGTCATCTCACATATCCCGCTGGTTCTGTTCAAGCCTGGAATCCGTTGGAAACCAGATACCTCAACTCTGAATAGCTTCTTTCTTGATATAAAGTGTGCTGGATTGTTCTAAGTGTAGAAAAGCGTAACAATTTCCAACAGTAAAGATATACTCTTTTGATTAGTTAGAAAATAACCGACTTAAACCACAAAATGCTATTGTGCAGAAAAAGCGATTTTTCCATTTTTTATCACTTTTTCGACAAGATTTACTCCAAAATGATAGGGGATATGAGTATGGTTCGGGGTATCGATGATCAGAATATCGGCTTGTTTATTTGGTTCGAGACTTCCAACCACATGGGATCGGTTGATTGCATGGGCGGCATTGATGGTTGCTGCGGCAATGGCTTCGGCTGGAGTCATGCGCATATTTAGACAGGCCAAGGTCAAAATGAGTTGCATTGATTCAGTCATACAATTAGGATTATAATCGGTTGCCAATGCTACGGGTACTCCCGCGTCAATTAATTTTCGTGCAGGTGCATACTCTTTCTCCATTAAGACAAAGGCGGTTGCTGGTAAAAGGACTGCAATGACTTGGGCTTTGGCTAGAGCTTGGATGCCTTGATTCGAAACTTTCAAGAGATGGTCCGCTGAGATCGCTCCGACTTCGGCTGCTAGTTCAGCTCCGCCCAAGGTGGTCATCTCATCGGCGTGCACCTTGGGAATAAGATCATATTCTTTGGCCCGGTTGAGAATGCGCCTTGATTGGTCGATGTCAAAGACGCCTTCTTCAGCGAACACATCACAAAATTCAGCCATTCCCTTTTTTGCGACGGTGGGAATCATTTTTTCCATGACCTGCTTCACATAGTGTTCAGGTCGGTCTTTGTATTTTTGCGGGACAACATGGGCGCCCATAAACGTTGGAACAACATCAATGGGATGAATCAGGTTGAGATCGCGGATAGCAAGTAATTGTTTGTATTCGTGTTTGGGCTCCAAGCCATAGCCGGACTTCCCTTCAATGGTTGTCGTGCCATACCGGAGCATTCGATTCAATGTGTGTTGCCCAAGACGCACTAAGGTCTTGCGACTTGCCCTTCGAGTGGCTTTGACCGTTACATTGATTCCTCCCCCCGCCTCCAAGATTTCCATGTAAGTGGCACCTTGAATTTTCTGGACAAATTCCTTTTCCCGGGTGCCCGCAAAGGCTAGATGGGCATGGGGATCCACAAATCCTGGAAGGACCGTTTTTCCTGTTGCATCAATGACTTTAGGTCGCGTTCCGGCTTTGACAAGTTTTTCAATTTCTCTGGTTTTCCCTACTGCAGCAATGCGATTCTCTTGGATTGCGACAGCGCCGTCTTTTATAATCCCTAACTCGGCGAGTTCGGTTCCCAGTTTGGGTTTATGGCTGGCTCCAGCTAGGGTGAGTAGTTCGGCGGCATGTAAAATGACTGAATCAAAATGCATCCGTTCCATTACGCAGGAACAAGGGAATGAAACCTAATAAATGAGGCTCTTCACTACTACCTCTTCTTCTTTGAAAGGCTTGATAGAACACTGCCATGCTTGGGATTCGCTTCAGCCAGTTTTCGATCTATGGCGATTTCCAGAATGTCCTCAACGGAGAAACCTTCTAACCTCAGATAGTAATCTGCAACGCCTACTAAAGCTTCAATGGGGACCAGTCCACAAAATTCTGCACCTACTACAGGAACACCGAATCGGGCGGCTTCAATTTTGACCAATTCCATCTGTCGGTACAACGGTGACTTCCGGAAATCAGTATTCGTGATACCAATTTGGGTGATACCTCGATCCTCCCAGAGGGCGCCCATGGCCTTTATTCGGACAAGACCTCCCTTCTTGCGGTGAATCGCCTTGGCTACAGCTTTTGCAATCCGTAAATCTGTTGTTCCCAGGTTGATGTTTAACCCAACCATCACTTCCCGAGCCCCTGTCATGGTGGCGCCCGCGGTTGGATGGGGTTTGGATGGACCATATGCGGGTTGTCGTTCAGGGTCTTTCATATTCTTGGCAAGGGCTTCCCATTCGCCTTTCCGAATCCAGTCAACATCACCCTTCTCGGGAGTTTCAGCAGCTTCACCATAGAGATACACAGGGACATCATGCTCTTCTGCAAATGCCTTGGCGAACTCTTTGGACAGAGTGATACATTCATCGACGGTCATATTCTTGATTGGGACGAAGGGGGCTACATCCAATGCTCCAATTCGAGGATGTTGCCCTTTGTGTTTCCGCATATCAATCCGTTCAATCGCCACACGACCCGCACTCAACATGGCAGTTTTAGTTGCTTCAGGTTCACCGAAATAGGTGACGACTAACCGGTTATAAGCGGTGTCATTTTCGTAATCGAGAAGGTGGACACCCTTCGTTTGACGAATAGCATCAACAATAGCATTAATGGTCATACTATCTGAGCCTACACTAAAGTTTGGAATACATTCAACAATTCGTTCCATTCTTGATTTCACCTTTGTCTAGTCCTTAAGAAACGGGATCTTGATATCACTCTTTTTAGCAAATTCAATTGCTTCCGGGTATCCGGCATCAACGTGACGTACAACACCCATACCCGGATCGGTGGTTAATACACGGAGGAGTCGCCGTTCAGCTTCGGGTGTTCCATCAGCCACCGATACTTGGCCTGCTGAGATGGCGTAGGGAATGCCCACGCCTCCACCTTGGTGAAGTGAAACCCAAGTTGCTCCAGCTGATGCGTTGATGAGAACGTTCAATACGGGCCAGTCAGCGATGGCATCACTTCCATCACGCATATTCTCCGATTCGCGGTTCGGGGAAGCTACTGAACCAGCATCAAGGTGGTCACGACCGATTACAATGGGGGCTTTTAGTTCTCCACTAGCAACCAAGTCGTTGAGGGCTTTTCCAAACTGCGCTCGTTCGCCATAGCCAAGCCAGCCTACTCGAGCAGGTAAACCTTCAAATTGCACTTTTTCATGGGCGAGCGTGATCCACCGCTTTAAGATGTTGTTATCTGGAAAAAGTTCGAGCACTAAATCGTCAGTTCGGTAGATGTCTTCAGGTTCGCCTGAAAGGGCCACCCAGCGGAAGGGGCCACGACCCTCACAGAAGAGCGGACGAATAAAGGCTTCTACGAATCCCGGGTACTTCCATCGGTTCTTTTTCTCATCCCAGGAAATCTTACTCGTGTGTTGTCGTAAATTGTTTCCGTAATCAAAGGCGATGGTCCCTCGTTCTTGAAGGTCAAGAATCGCTTTCATGTGATGGAGCATCGAATCCTTGGAATGTCGAATATAATCCTCGGGGTCTTTTTCTCGAAGGCGATCAGCGTCTTCCTTACTAAAGCCCTTGGGATAGTAACCAGTTAGGGGATCATGTGCTGCGGTTTGATCCGTCACGACATCAACTTTGACGCCCCGTCTCACGATTTCAGGGTGTGTCTCTGCGGTGTTGCCAACTAATCCAATCGAACGTGGGATTTCTTTTTCAAGGGCTTCCTCTGCGAGCTGCAAGGCTTCATCTAAATCATCCGTTTTGAGTTCGCAGTAACCTGCTCGTCTGCGTTTATCGATAGCTGCTTCGTCGACATCGACCGCGATGACAACACCTTCATTAAATGTAACCGCGAGAGGTTGGGCACCACCCATGGCCCCTACACCTCCAGTTAATGACAATTTACCTTTCAGCGTGCCATCAAAATGTCGATCTGCCACTGCAGCAAATGTTTCGAATGTCCCTTGAAGGATACCTTGGGTTGCGACGTAAATCCATGAGCCTGCTGTCATTTGCCCAAACATGGTCAATCCTTGTTTGTAGAGTTTGTGGAAGTTTTCCTCTGTGGCCCAAAACGGTACAATTAAGGAATTGGCGATAATTGCCCGAGGTGCATCTGTATGTGTTTTGAATACCGCGACGGGTTTTCCAGATTGGATGAGCATGGTCTCATCAGTCTCTAATTTAAGTAGGGTCTCCACGATTTCATCGAAGCATTCCCAGTTTCTGGCGGCTTGTCCTGTCCCTCCGTAGACAATGAGGTGTTCCCAATCCTTCGCGACATCAGGATCCAAATTATTTTGCAGCATGCGAAGGATGGCTTCGATTTGCCAGTTCTTACAATGTAATTGGGTGCCTCGATAGGCTCGAATCGGTTTACGTTTCATGGGATTCCATCCTAAACCTCAAATGCCATTGAGCTTTGTCGTTGAGGGCTTTAAGTTGTTTTCTGTATCACAGTTAGTGCAAGGCTCCTTATTCTCATGAATCAAATACGCCTGCTTTTATGCTAGTTTCAATTTATGTAATCTGAGCTAGGATGCTGTGTTCAGCTTGATTGAAGAATTCATCTTTCGATACGGACTCCTCACCCTCTTCATTCTCTTCATGGGAATTCGTGGATATTTCGGTCGTAAGGCCACTCCTGTCGGTCAGAAGCGAACGCGTAAGGAACGGTGGGCGGACCAAGTCAAATACGAAAGCAAAGTCTTGGTCATCTTGCGAATCGTGCTTGTTTATGGTATGATCATGTTCGTCTTGATTTGGAGTCTTGTGCCTTTTCTATTACCTCTGTTAACGCAACTTATTGTCCCGAGTTTGGTACGGTGGATTGGTGTGATAATTTGTATCCTTATGGTCTTCATGATTACGTGGGTGGGCATTCATCTTGGTCGACAAGTCTCTGGAACCTTAGAAATTAAAGAGAGTCATACTCTCGTAACCAGTGGTCCCTACAAGTATATTCGGCATCCCATGTATCTGGTGTATTTCATTTTCAATCTCGGTTTGTTTCTGGTCTGTGGAAATCTCATCGCGTTGGTCATCATCCTATTGGGATTGATTGTGGTGGCTTCTCGGATGCGTGTTGAAGAGCATATGATGATTGAACAATTTGGTGATGAATATCGGGAATACATGCACAGTACAGGGCGCTTTTTCCCACCTGTTCGAAGAAAAAGGAAAGATGATACCACTAACGAAAGATGATGTGAATTTTGAAGGGATCAAAACACTAGGTAATGGATGAGTTGCTTGGTCATATTGAGTAATGATCTGATGTGGATACATTCATCGACACCATGGAATTCCATGTTATCAATGGTGGGCGCTCCGATGCCTATTATGTCCAATGATTCAATTACTTCGTTTACATAACCCATATCCGTGGAACCTGACATTCCTGCATAAAAGATATCGGAGTCTTGGAATCCATGGACGGCTTTGAGTGACTCTGCAATCTTTCTAAGATACGGGCTGTTGAGGTTTGTTTTGAAAGGCGGATAGTCATGCTTTGTTTTGAGTTCCACGTCCAAGGCTTTGCTTTTTTCTTGTCCTCGTTTCACAGCTTCCCTAATCTCCATTAAGGCATCCTCGAAAGTTTCTTCAGGAATATACCGACGATTAATTACAACTTCGCATTCGGACGGAACAATATTCTCCTTGGTCCCTCCACGAATAATGTCAAGGTTAAACATTGGTGTCATCTGAACCGAAGGTGCCCCAAGCGCTTTGAAAAGGGGTACTGAAGGTATTTCTGATTCACGGACTTCTACTTCTGCCTTGAGCTTAAGAAGCTCATTTAAAATGGGCACCATTTCTTCAATGGCATTGACGCCAAGAAAGTTCATTCCTGAATGAGCACTACGACCCTTTGTTCGAATTGAAACATTAAACGTTCCTGCGGCTGCAGAAATAATGAGGGGAAGCTGAGCGCCAAGCTCAGTGTTGATAAGATGCCCTTTGACATAGCCGTTCTTAGCGAGATGATAGATGCCAGGATATCCACCTAGCTCTTCATCGGTGCATAAGGTGCAAATGATGTTAAAGTTTGGAGTAAGCTTGAGTTCATTGAGGACTTCGATTGCAACAATCATACCTGCTATGCCAGATTTCATGTCCAAAGCACCACGCCCGAAGACTTTTCCATCTTTAATAATTCCGGCAAAAGGGTCCATAGTCCAAGGTTCATCGATGGGAACTACGTCCATATGGGCATAGATAGTGACGTCGTCTTCTTGGCCGTAATCTCGAGAAGCTACAAGATTCACACGTGGGCCTTCGATTGGATAGGGAATCGCTTTGGTGAGCTCTTCGGGAATCACGACCCGTTCAGTCTTGAATCCAAGTTGTTTGAAGATTGGTTCGGTTAAATCAACAAAGTCCTCGTAGTTGTTCCCGGGGGGAACCACGGTTGGGACTTGGATTAATTCACTAAGTAACTTAGCAATTCGATCCTGTTTCTTTTCGACTACCTCAAAAATTTGGTCAACAGAAATTTGATTTGCCATTTTGCATCCCTTTTTACAACTTCATTTTATTGCATCGAGTTGCCGTTGAAAACTGGCATTGATGGCTTTGATATATTCATCGCGGGGTACAATTTCTCGCCTTATGGTTTTTTGGGTGTTTGGTTTAATGGTCCCTGCTTGAACGAGTTCTCTGCCAGCCTGTTTGATGGCTTTGAAGATGTCGTCAACTTGGACTCCCATTTGTTTGAACACATGGAGTTGGGCACCCATGGGACGAAGAATTGCACCAACGAATTCACTGTTTAAATTTTTGCAGTACGCTTTGATATGGGCAACCAGTGGATCAAAATTGTCCAATTCTGTAAACCCTGAAACCGAAACAAGGACAACCTTGTTTATTTTTCGATCTCCTGAAGGTGGATGACGGCAATGATCATCACGAACCTCAAAGAAAGGTTGCACTAACGGTATTGTCCGATCCAGTACCGCCTTCAACGTGCTTGTCATTCCATCACAAAAAACCGGTGTGGCGAGGACCAATACATCTGTGGTTTGGTGTTTCGTTAAGAGATCTGCCATGTCATCTTTGTGAACACATTGTCCAGGGGTCTTCACCCAGCAAGTGAAACAACCCAGACAGGCCTTCACTTTCAAGTCATCGACATATACTAGATCAATTTCTGCACCTGCTTCCTTCGCACCTTCCAAGAATGTATTGAGAACAAGGGCCGTTCCACCACGGGTTTTTCGTGGGCTACTGTTGAGGGCTAAAATCTTCAACGCTTCTTGCACCTTTGTGTGTACTCGGATGAATTCACGTTTATAACCTCAAACACCTGATAAGGAACAAATGAGGTTTTGCCTTATGTCATATTTCCGGTTTTGGCGTTATTGGCTCTTGGGTGTGAGTGTTTTCATTACCGCCTTTGGTATGTTTATGGCGTTTCTCAATCACACGCTTATATTCTCCTTCTTCAATACCCAAATTAACCCTGCGTTCTGGGGTGCCACTCCTGTCCCGGCATCTGCTCAAGCATTCCAAGCTTGGATTTATGGGGCCTGGGGCGCCACCGTAATGGGGTGGGGGATTACAATGATATTCATTGCCTACTATCCTTTTAGTCAACAAGAACGGTGGGCATGGAAAGCCGTCCTCGTCAGTGTCACGTCATGGTACATTATTGATACCACGATCTCCTGGTTGTTTACTATCATCATCAACGTGATTTTCAATACAACAATTCTGATACTGGTGATCATTCCCTTACTATTAACCTGGCAAGAGATGTCAAATTAAATTTGAATCCTTTTCCGACAAGGTAAAAAAGCGATGAACGTCCTTACATCGACGTTCAAGTGGAGATGACACTGTTGAAATCTACTCGTTCAATTTCAATTCTGAAGTGTATGAAAACTCAATGTGAGGAAATTGAAGATGTGGTCGCTCATGAGCTAGGACTGAGAATTCTTCTCACCGACTCGAAGGGTGAAGAAAGTTTTGCTCTGGTTCATACGTTGCCCACAGAGTATGACTCACTCATCATTGGTTTACTGTTTACTTCGCGTTTGATTTTTTCTCCTGCGGATGTTGTCGATATCCGTACCCGAAACCAACTCGCTAAAGTTCGTCTATCAGATGAAAGTGCATTCCGAGACAAACTCAGTTCAATCCGTCCAACTGCACGTATCGTTCTAGGTATTTGTGGACCTGAAGAAGGTGCTTTAGGTACATGGCGAGCTTGTGATGTTCCAGCAATTGAAACATCACTGAAAATATCACCATTAGTTATCCGACAAGCAATTCAAAATCTGAACAACGAAATGGTGCTGTATCGACAAACAGGAGGCACTCATGGCGCAGCATTGGTTGACACTGAAGGCAATGTAGTGGAGCACGCTGAAGATGTGGGTCGCCATAGTGCAATCGATCGCGTCATCGGGAAAGCGTTATTGAATAATTTGAGTTTGGCAAATCTACTTTTAGTATGCTCTGGGAGACTGACAGGTGACCTAGTTTTGAAGGCAGCAGTTGCGAGAATCCCTATAGTCGCTTCAATCAGTGCTGGGGTTTCCTCAGGTATTGAGTTAGCTGACGCTGCAGGGATTACGCTCATTGGGTTTGTACGGGGTGCACGGATGAATGTCTACACGCACCCTAATCGGTTAATGATTTCGTCAGTCTAGCGAACAAAGGTTTTCCTGTCAAGACGGTCATTGAAGCTGATTTGTTCCATGCATTCATCACATAGTGCTTCGGCTTCTGCGGAGATTCTATATTTCTCGAAGAACCTGACGATGTTTGTGATATCTCGGAGAAGGATGGTGCGACCCTTATTTAGAGCTCTGTGACGGTTGAGTCGTGATGCAAAATCGATTGCTTGTGGAAAATCGATGATCCATGGTTCATTTTGGAAGTACAATATATTGTAGGCGGACAAGTCTCCATGAATGATGAATACCCGGTAGATGGCAAAGATTTGGTCGATGATCGTGTCGAAGATTCGTTTGGGGTGCTCAATCTGGACGTCTTTGAGCAGTGGTGCGGGTGTTCCATTATCTCCAAGAAATCGGGCTGTAAACATGTTATCGATATGACGGGCAGGAGTGGGAACCTTTACACCAGCACGAAAAACGCGGTCCAAGATCCAGAATTCACGGGATGCCCAATAACTCATGATATCCTTGGAATACCCAGCCTTCCCACCACCCATTTTCTTGCGTTTTCCTCCTTTCGCATGAGGTGTCGCATAGAATCGGAAGACTTTGAGGGCAAGAGGGAAATCATGCCATAATGCATGGAAGACGGTGGCTTCTTTTCCTGCACTAATAGTTCCCTTAACATCCGTCGCGAGTTGTGTGGCTAGAGCTTCCGCTCGGACGGACGTCAGAGTGATTTCAGGTAGGTCTTCGAGACGACCTCGTAGTCCTTCAATTTTGCTGGTCTGACGTTGCGCTAGACTGCGCTTACTGATGTACGGGCTTGGATGATTTGGCACTTTTTCTAACCTTTCTTACAGTGAGTTTCGCCTCTCCACCAAATTCCAAGAGTCAGTAGAGTCAGATTTCTTCAACATTCTATGCTCTGGAGCAGCAGATTGGCAACTGATGTCCCTTAAAAACTGGGTTCAACTAGTGCCTGTTTCGGGAGGCAGCTGTTACACCATCTCCATCGACAAAGCAGGTCCAATGAATTGAGAATTCTATTACCGGCATAACGCAATACACCTCCATGAAAACAAAATCATGTACGCGAGAATTACTCATTGCGATATAAATGAATTACGGTTCGTTTTGGACCCATCGACCAAGCACTTAATAACGGACTAACTGAATTCAAAATGTTGGTGCTTCCAATGGGTCGTAGCGCTTCCGCTGTTCTTATTGGGATTATTTTCACTTTTGGTTTTACTCTTCTTGCGGGACTCGGTTATTTCCCATCGAATATTGCCATGTGGCTTCCCTTTGTGGGATTCATACTAGGATGTCTAATCATCGGTGTGGTCGGGCGTTTCCGCATATTACATTTACTTCTCATTTCTTTCGTCATTTACTTAGGACTCATGGTGTTTCTTGCGGCCAACGTCTCTCTGTGGACTAGTCTGGATTTTGGAATCTTTGCTTTTGGTCGAATTGATCAAGCTTGGTCAGACTTTATGGTGATCATAAATACCATTCCCTTTATGGAGCTCCTTTCTCAACAGGCAACTTCTCTAGGACTAATGTTCGGCGATTCTATTCTAGCAGTATTTCTTGAATTCGTCGTTGCATCATTACTCGTTCTTTTCGTAGGGCTCCTTGTTACACTGATCGGTGGGTATTTCACTCGCTCATCGACACTCCATGTGGTCAGTGCTCCTGAACCTCCTACTGAGGATTTCGGGCCTGCGGTGCCGACAACTGCACCACCAATGCAAGAATCCGCTCCTGCTGTACCGGCTGCAGCGCCTCCAGCTGAATATACTGCCATGGAAGCACCGCCACCTCGCATGCCTGAACCTCAACCAGTCGAAGATGCACCGCCACTCCCATCAGGTGCCAATCCTGCGGCTGCAGCAATTGCAGGGCTAAAAGGAAAGGCGAAAAAGCACCTCAAAGGTACAGGTCAGAAAGCTCCTGCAGGTCAGTCTCGCTGTCCCCATTGTAACGCCACAGTAATTCGTGGTTCTCGGTTCTGTAATGCGTGTGAGCGAGAAATTTAATGGAGCAGTCAAATTCAGTGGATTGTTGCCAGTGAGACGTGAGTATAGCTTTCTGTCGCAGAATATGTATCTATAGATAACATTTATATAGAAGGAAGAGCTGTTCGGGGCTACTCGAAACCTTAAAAAAGTTTCGTCATGCTGCGCGGGGTTACTCCCTGATATAACATGCCGTCTCTCACTCTCCGCAGGTATCTTGTCATGAGGTAGGAGAGGTTCTCACCAAATTACAGTTCCCTGCCAAATTCCTCTTTGAGGATGTGCATTCGTCTAATCGGAGATTAGATTCGCCACCGCGCACTAATCAGAATCATTGGTAGATTATAAATGGCAAATCCTGCTCAAACTTCAACCCAATCGCGGTCCCAACGATTCCGGGACGCCACCGAGACGGTAGTAGGGTGCTCAGACTGCGGAACCACTGATGTGATTCGCGATCCTGTTCGTGGTGAGGTTATTTGCACCAATTGTGGACTTGTGCTTGATTCACATATGGTGGACCATGGACCGGAATGGCGTGCTTTCACCAGTGAAGAACGTGACCGCCGCGCACGCACAGGTGGGCCAATTGATTTCACTCGTCATGATAAGGGTCTTAGCACTACCATCGATTGGCGTGACCGTGATGCTAGTGGGCGAAAACTTGCTCCCGGATTACGGGCACAAATTTATCGACTTCGTAAATGGCAAATCCGGACACGTGTACATTCCAGTATTGACCGGAATCTAGCCCGTGCTATGAGTGAACTAGATCGAATCACGAGCCAGCTCAGCGTTCCTCGTCCTGTTAAAGAGGCTTCAGCGATTCTTTATCGTCGGACCGTTGAACGGCACTTAATTCGTGGTCGTAGCATTGAGGCTATGATTGCAGCTTGTGTATATGCTGGTTGTCGTTTACGGCAAGTCCCTCGGACCCTTGATGAAATTGCCCATCATAGTCGGATCAATCGGAAGGAGCTTGGACGGTGTTACCGTCTTCTTCTTCGAAAGCTTGATATGCGTGTGCCCATCGCACAACCCGCGGATTTTGTCCCTCGGTTTGCGCAAGCATTAGAGCTCAGTAGCCGATCACAGCGGCGTGCGATTGACATCCTCGATAAGGCAAAAGCCAATGGGATTACTGCGGGTAAAGATCCCACGGGATTGGCTGCAGCGACTCTATATATCGCTTCGATTCAAGAGGGTGAACGTCGAACCCAACGTGAGATTGCTAATATTGCTCGTGTCACGGAAGTGACGGTGCGCAATCGGTACAAAGAAATGGTTCGGGTTCTGAATCTTCAAGTTGAGATCTAAAACCTGAAGGGTCTCAACACTTTCCCTTCTTTTAATGTCTATCTAGGATAGTGAGGAGAAAAAGAAAACGTTTAAATATTTGTTTTACTAATAATTTAATGGGAAAGTTTATAAGGTTATCGAAGAGGAACGCGGTGTAACTTGCAATAACCCGCTAGATATCCTGCCATGTCAGGTCTCTTGAAAGACCTCTACGCACAATTTCCACTCTCATGACGCTTAGACACAATATACTGTGTATCGAAACCTTCCCTCTCCATTACTATTAGGAGGAAGTATGTATATGGCAAATAATTCACCCATTCAAGACAATAATCGGCTCACGTTCGAGGATAAAGATGAGTATCCCCGGTGTACAGATTGTGGGAGCTCTGACATAGTTCGTGATGGAAGCCGAGGGGAAGTCGCATGCGCAAACTGTGGGTTAGTCCTAGATTCTAATGCTATTGATTCAGGTCCCGAATGGCGAGCTTTCACTAGCGAGGAACGTGATAAACGCGCCCGTACAGGTAGCCCTATTAATTATGCTCTTCAAGATCACGACTTAAGCACCACGATTGACTGGCGTAACCGGGATGCAGCTGGCCGTCAGATTTCTACTAGTCGACGAGCTGAAATTTATCGGCTTCGTAAATGGCAACGGCGTTCTCGTGTTCATTCTAGCATTGAACGAAATTTGGCTAGTGCCATGAGTGAGTTGGATCGGCTGAGTAGTCAGCTGGGTGTTTCGCGAACCGTCAAGGATACGGCGGCTGTTATGTATAGACGTGCCTTGGAACGGCGGCTCATTCGTGGTCGTAGCATTGATGCAATGATTGCTGCGGCGATGTATGCGGCTTGTCGTCTTCGAGAAGCTCCATGTACTCTTGATGAAATTGCCTATCACAGTCGTATTAATCGGAAGGAACTCGGTCGTTGTTATCGGCTCCTACTCCGACGGTTAGATGTTCGTATGCCTGTCTCGCAACCCACTAACTTCATCCCACGATTCGCGAATAGTCTGGACCTCAGTAGTCGAGTACAACGTCGAGCTATTCAGATTCTCGATGACGCCAAAGCTAAAGGTATAACCGCAGGTAAAGATCCCACAGGCCTGGCTGCGTCGGCTCTCTATATTTCAGCAATAATGGAGGGAGAACGACGCACACAACGTGAAATCGCTGAAATCGCCCATGTCACTGAAGTCACAGTTCGGAACCGTTACAAGGAACTTGTCCGCGAACTCCAGCTTGCTGTCGAATTCTAGTCAAGGTTGTAATCAGCTAGAATTAAAATAGCAGCAAAACATTGGGAGTCGCGGAGGCTCCCTTTTTTGGTAGAACAGATTGTTTTTGAGAAACTCTCCCGCGAAGAATTGCTAATACTCATCGATATGTATGCCAAGAACTGGCTCGCGATTGATGGAACCTGGTTTCTTGCAGCAGAGCAAAAATTTGATCTTGACACAGCAATTGAGTTAGACACGGAATCATGGCGTCGTTTTTCTCCCATTGAAGCCCAACGCATCATGAAGGAAACTGGAATCCCTCCAAACTCGGGATTGGAGGGCTTAAAAAAAGCTCTTCAATATCGTGTCTATGCCCGATTGAACAAACAGTCTATCGAGGAAGTTGATGCAACGCGATTTATTTATCGGATGGAGGCATGTCGGGTTCAGGATGCCCGGAAACGAAAAGGTCTGCCTGATTTTCCTTGCAAATCAGTGGGGCTAGTTGAATACACTGAATTTGCCCGAACCATTGATTCCCGCATCAAGACCCGATGCATTGCCTGTCCTCCTGATTCCCATCCAGATGAATGGTGGTGTGCGTGGGAATTCACACTCGAAGATACACCTTAGTGAAATACACTCTGTTCTAAGATTATATTCTTGACTAGGGTTACATCGTAGGTTCCCCAATACACGCTTTGCCCACGAATGCTGGCGTTTATTCGATACCTAATCGAGATGTGATTTTGACTAAGATGAAGATGACAAAGGCCACAATGAGGAATGTGATTAGCTCTTGGATAAACAGTGTTGGTGTAAATGCTATTAGTTCTGATTCCCATGCGAGGGAAACGAATATGATTGACAGAATCGGTGATATGAAACTAGCAACCAATTGAGAGACGAGGCGTCCAAGGTAAAGCGCCATAATAAAGGCAACAGCGAGACCCATTACCTTGTATTCTTTGAGAAAGTCTTTGAACTCTTGCCACAAGTTTTTCTTTTCGGGTGGTGGTGGAGGCGCTGGTTCAACAGCTTCTCTTATTCGCTTTAATTCTTCTAACATTTGATCTTCTTTTGACATTTCCATCAATTCCTAGCGAATTCGAATAATCTTGTTCTCCTTGTATTTATAATGATGAAGAAGTTCAATCAACCTGTGGAATAAGGGCTTCCTTGAATGGGGGAAAAGGATTATACACTTCTATAACTCACTACTGACGCGTTATTCTGATTTGGTGATTGGTAATGGAGCTTACTACACCTTTGATTCTAGTAAACCTCAAAACTTACAGTGAGAGTATGGGTGAAAAAGCTGTAAAACTTGCAAAAATCGCTGAGGAGGTGACTCGTGAGACGGACATCTGTATTGCTCTTGCACCTCAATTTAGTGATCTTCATCGGGTTGCCAGTTCTTCAGAAGTTCCAATTTTTGCCCAACATGTTGATCCGGTGACGCCGGGGCGTGGTACGGGGTCTATTCTAGTTGAAGCTGTTGTTGAGACAGGAGCAGTTGGGACGTTGTTGAATCATAGTGAACGGCAACTAGGATTGGCGATTTTAGAAGCGTCATTGGCGCGAGCTAAAGAAGTGGAACTCAAAGTCTGTATCTGTAGCAATAACCAGGCAGTGAGTGGTGCGGCTGCTGCCTTGGGTCCGGATTTCATCGCAGTGGAACCGCCTGAGTTGATTGGTACTGGAATTCCTGTCAGTAAAACCCAGCCTGAAGTGGTGACAGCGACGGTGGAGACGATTCAAAACATCAACTCGGCTGTCATTCCATTATGTGGTGCGGGCATATCCACGGGAGAAGATGTTGCTGCAGCATTGAAGTTGGGTACTCAAGGTGTTCTTCTTGCAAGTGGTGTGACAAAGGCTAAGGATCCCAAGAAGGTTCTCTTGGACATGGCTACACATGCCAAGTAAATGAAAATCCTGAACGTTTCATTTGGGCTTGCGTTGTCGTTCATCAATTTCTTCGTATAGTTTTAATTTCATCTCGCGGTGGTGTTTGACAGCCATTTTGATATCTTGGATAAGGCTGGTCATTTCCGTGTCACTTACTTTAATGGTTTGAGCGTTTCCTTCACCGTCTGCGACGCGAATGAAGAATCCACCTTCTTTTACGTAACGATCTTTTTTTGTTTCGGGTGGAAAGCCATCAACGGTAAGAACTGATGAAATCTTTTGTTCGAAGAAATGAATAATCTCTGCTACTTTGGTCAAGATTTCGTCACCGATGGCTTATCTACTAAGACCCCCTATAAAGCACCCTCTTTAACGTGAATACTAGATATTTTACTCTCCTCTAATCACTTCGTTTTTTGCTTCGACATGCTTTTATGGATGTCAATGTCTTCTCCCTAAGCAAACATGTGTTCTCTTTTGGGGGAACCATTCGAGTCTCTAAAAACAACATGTCTTATCGAGGAATGATTGATGCCTATAAATCCAAACCCGGACATTTTCCTTGGCTTTCGTGCAGAAGAAAAAGTCATGGAATTAGGTCAAAAACATGCTGCAAATGTCTCTTTGATTTTAAACAAACTCCAACAGGCCATAGCCTTCAAATTAGATGGAAACACCAAGAGCTGTAAAAAAACTGTCCAAGAAATTGCTCAGCTAGAAGGTGATGCTGATCAACTACGTCGCACAATGTTACGCGATTTAACAACAAGTGCTCTTGAGGCTGCTGATAGGGAGAGCCTTGTTCGATTTGCCAAAGCTTTAGATAGAGTGGCCGACTGGGCTAATGACGCTGCAAGAATCTTAGCCCTTGTTCCATTATCAGACATCAGCCAGGATTTCAAATCCCTTTTTACTGAACTCACTCAATTACTTGTGAATATGGGTAAGAGCCTACAAGAAGCAACTAACGCTATTGTCGATGACTTAGATAAAGCAAAGATGTTAGGTGACAAAATTGAAGCCGCGGAAAAGGAAATCGACGAAGTTTATACGAAAGGGTTGGGCTTCCTACTCGAACTGGGTTCGACCCATTCCGCAGCTGTGGTAGTACTAGTGCGGGACTTATTACATAACCTTGAGAATACGGCTGATACCGCTGAAGATGCAGTGGATCAACTTCGCATTATAATCCTACGTCATTCCTAATTCCAATACGATTTAATGGAATATAATTGGGAAATTTACACTGGAAATGCTGCTTCTTTGGACATTGAATTTTCCGCTCTCATATACCTCCTAGGTTTTTTGCTTCGACACGCTTTTATGGGCTCCTCCGTCTTCAGGTAACGAGACTTCGCATTGTGATATTGCTCGATATGTGGCTTTGAGGGGTAATGAACAAGACCGCGAAGAAGTAGTGGCTATGGAGATATTCAAATTGCGATGGTTTAGACGGAAAAGTAAGGACGAAGCCGAAACTACAATTGACGACACTGCCAAAGTGGAATTACCAGAAAGCACTTTGGAATCTATGATTAATCCAGTCCATTCCTTTGAAAAACGATTAGATGAGATGTTTGAAGATCCAGATGTCGTAGCGAAAACAAAAGCCTTGCAGGACACTCGAATCCAGCTAATTGTTGGTGGAGAAGCGATTCTCATCAGTAAGACCGGTGTAAAACCGCTTACACTTTCAATTGAACGTAGTACTCAGGTTGACGTATTCATTCGTATGTCAGAAGAAGCTGCAGGGGAGCTTGCTGCAACCACAACGCTCTCTGAATTCAAACAAATGTACAAGCAACAGGTTAGTGCCAAGGGGGCTGCTTCTTACATCGCCATTAAACTGCACACACCATTGGATGAACTTCGTCGGAAGGGTTACTTCACTGTTGAACTGCTTCGAATCCTAATCGATGCCTAA
>JBHLQC010000017.1:0-18616 GCA_048885185.1 Candidatus Odinarchaeota archaeon
GTGTTCCATTCAATCGAGTCATACCCTGGTGGGCCACCAGGACCGGGAGCACCAAACTCCGAATCGGAATCAAATGCCCTTTTACATGTTTCTGTCAGGATCTTAACATCTGCAACCTCTGCCTTCTGCAAAGAAACATCATTAGATTGATTCATTGTAAGCACCAAGAATTTAGAAATAACACCTTCATATCTTTTATTCAATTTTTTGGTCAACGGAATTGTTCTCTAAAGGTTCTGAATTAAATGTCGGGATTGTATCGGGTCCCAAAAAGCCGTTGATGGTAGTAATAGAGCAATGACCCAGAACCAATTAGGAGTATCATTACGGTGACTAATACAAGTATGGGCTGCTGTTCGGGCGTAATTGGGACATATTTGAGAATGAAGTAAAGTACAACAAGCCATGTAATAATTGTGGTATATGCGGCTGGAACCCAAGCAGGCACACGTTTCCAAGACAACGAATTTTCCTCCCGTAGTGAATCTTTGTCAACTTCATAACTTTTTCATTTTTGCTTCTTTTCGGGTTTGTTAAAGCCCTTAAATGGCGTTTCAAATTTTACAAAACCTTAATGCGGGAACAGATGAACTCAATCGTTGGCAAATGTGCATCCACTTCATCCAGACAGTCTTTTCCAAATTGCCGGTAATGCTCATCCAATTCTAAAACCCGTCGCAGTTCAGCCCGAACAAGTAACTGGTCAAAGTCGCGAATATCTTCAAACACCTTCACAATAGACGGTTCAGCGCCTTTCCACACTAAATCATCCACGACCAACACTGCTAATGCAAAGGCTGATGGGCGCCAATATGGACAGAAATCAATGATTGCCGGCGGAAGTCCTTCCTCAAAGAGAATATTGCTGGGATCCCCCTGAATAATCTGATTCGTGACCCGAATCGGCTTCAAACAAGAGGTTAATTGTTCTATCGCGGGTTTCAACCGCTCATGGCAAGCAATGGGCAACTCTCCCCAGGCCATAAAATCAGCTAGTGCCCAGGGATCATCCCGATTCGCAAAAAATGGAGGCGGCGGAATCCCTTTCAAAGCACCATGAAACCGCTCAAGAGCGTCACGTTTCACCGCCCAGTGACCCTCTAACATGGTTCCGGGGAGAAACTCATAGGCCATCCAACCCTCCACTAAAACATCTCCATCCGCAGCTGTAAGATACTGGGGGACACGAAAACTCCGTTCTTCAAGGCCACTCAAGATTTCAATAACCCAAATCGCTTCTACCTCGTTGTGTGAGGGTTTGAGGATGCTCTCACCGACTCGAAAAGTTACTCCTTGTCCACTTGGAATGCGTACAGGGTTTCCATGTACACCAAATGCGTCTAAAACGTGGGCAGGTGGGATCATCGTAGGCTCCCTTACTCTCCATTAACCTACTCAGAACTAATATAATATGGTCTCAGCCGCTGCCTCGATCCCGCGTCCCGGCGTCTCGACGCCGCCCCAAAGGGAAGCACACTCGCCTGGGAGAAAGGTGTGGCTACAGATTTCCAGCGGGGATATCGAGGTTTTAAAATTCTAGGCTTGCATTGCGGCTTTTCCTCGTTGAAGCCAAGTATGCTTGTTCCCGGGGTTGCCTCCCGAGGGAGGTGACTTCTGCCACCTTTCTCGCTGTTCTAACTGTACGCTATGGAGCCTTATAATGGTTACGTTTCAGGGTTTCCGAGCGTTTCCGTATGTTGAAAATCGCGATTTAAGTCGGCTCGTAGAATCTATCAATACGCTTAGAGGCTTGAAATTTCTGTTTTCAACATCCTAATTCCTTTTCAGCGAATTTAGAGCTGTTTCCGGCGTTTTGTTTTTTAAAACTCAGGCTAGATCGATTATTTTACAACCGAGGAAAAAAGTGCGCCAAATCACCATATTTTTCGGTGTTAACACCCGCTTTCTCTCTCTTTTTAAGGCACGACTCTTTATAGACAGAGTTAGAACGCCTTACAGTTTGGTTTAGCAGGTGGTTTATCCCTGAATCGCGTACTAATTGCAATGCTCCAGAAGAACATTCATGATCATGTGGAATGGCCGTTTCGATTGGAAGCGTTCCTACAGCTAGTGGAAGCAGCGGGATTTGAGGTTATTGAAACCGTTCTACAGACCCGAATACGCTCGCATGGCGGTTTGCTGTTTGGTCGTGGGAAAGTAGCGGAGATTGCCACCCTTGTTGCTATGGAGGAGATTGACGTTGTGGCGGTCTACAATGTGTTAACCTCCATGCAGAAGTATAATTTACAACGGCAATTTGGTGTACCCGTGTTAGACCGTTATGAGGTGGTCTTACGGGTGTTTGAGCAAGAGGCTCGAGACCGTGTGTCCCAACTGCAGTTGGATTTAGCACGATTGCAGAAGAGCTTTCCGTTTATTAAAGTGTCAGAGAGTGAACGGCTGTTAAGGGAGCGACCTGCTCGCCGAGGGGGACGAGGACCCGGTGAGTATGCATATCATGCCCAGTTACAGCAGGTCCGGAAACGGATTGCTAAGGTGACGAAGGAGCTAGCGCGTCATCGACGGGAACATCGGCAACGTATGAGTAGGCGGTATGAATTGGGAGTTCCCATGGTGTGCCTTGTGGGGTGCTACAATGCGGGGAAAACAAGTCTGTTCAATGCGTTGACTGGGGCGGATAAAGAGGTGAGTGATCGGCCGTTTACTACGCTAGCCTCAAAATGGTCGATGACAGGAAATCCTGAGATTTTCTTCGCAGACACCATTGGGTTTGCTCTGGATCTTGACCCAGAGTTGATTTCTGCCTTCCAATTAAATTTGGATGATATGCGGGCGTCAGATGTAGTTTTGCTTGTGGTAGATACAACGGATCAGCTTCAGTTGCTGAAAATGAAACTGGAGAGTTCTCTCGATATTTTACGGGCGACTGGAATTGAGGAAGAGCGGATTATCGTTGTGTTGAATAAAGTTGATTCAGTAGATGCTGAGCACATTGAGGAGGTAACCTCTTTGATTGATAAGCAGTTTGGACTTCCTACTGTGAAGGTTTCGGCAAAAACGGAATGGAATCTTGATATACTCACTGAACAGATTCGAGGATTGTATAGTCAAATGGGAGCTATCTCGCCTCCTACTCCTGGAGATTGATTCCGAATTCTTGATAAAGGGTTATCTCTTAGTTGGACCTGGTACTGTCTGGTGAACACATTGACCACTTCTACAACCTATCAACATTGGATTGATACACTGGTTGCGGAGATTGTCAACTACTGGGGGGAAGACACTACAGAAATACACTGTAGTTGTGGTCTTTCGGTTTCAGGTTTGCAGCATGTGGGACGGCTACGGGGTGAAGTGACGCTTACGAATACTGTTATGCATCAGTTTCGACAGAAGGGGATTCAAGCCCGTCATGCAATTGTTCGGTACACAAGTGATCAGTGGAAGGGGAAACCTGGACAATTAGCCCAATTCAGCGAGAAGAAAGAAGGAGAGGGGTACATCGGGCAACGATTAATCGATGTTCCCGACCCTAAGGGGGAACTTTCTAGTTGGGTGGATCGCTATTGGCTAGATTTTGGCGGATATCTGGACCATTTCAGTCGTGGTGCTGAAATCTTTAGCACCCATGAAATTTACTCTTGGCCAGAAATGCAAGACTTAGTACGCTTTGCTATTGAGCATCGTGATAAAGCGCGTACAATCATTAACAAATATCGTGCCCGAAATCCCTACCCGAAGGAATGGATTCCGGTTCTTGTTGTGTGTCAGCAATGTCAACGGATTGATACAACTACGGTAGTCTCTGTTGATCCTGATGCTTACACAGCTCAGTATCAGTGTGACCACTGTGGCGATAGGGGAACAGCAAGTATTGAGACTGGTAAACTCTCTTGGCGTCTTGAATGGGCTGCCCTCTGGAAGGTGCTTAATGTGGGCTTTGAGCCCTTCGGGAAAGATCATGCTACACCCGGTGGCTCAAGGGACAGTGCTAAAGAGCTTGCGGAGAAATTCTTTAACTTCAAATCGCCAGTTCCTTTCGCTTATGAATGGGTTGGGCTTATCGAAAATGGTGTCGACAGTGGCGACATGGGAAGCTCTGACTTTCTTGGCTTTACTCCGAAAACGTGGCTTTCTGTAGCTCCTGGTGAGCCCCTTCGTTACCTGTTTTTGAAAAATAAACCCATGAAACGCATCACGTTGGGGCTTGAATATGTTCCCAATTACATTGGTCAGTACGAACGTGCTGAACGTGTCTATTATAACATCGATACACCCAAAGCCACTGAACAGGAAATCGCTGATATTCGACGTAGTTATGAACTTGCGAATCTGGAACCTATTTCAGATAAGGCGCCCCTCCAAGTTCCTTATCTTCATGCCGTGCTTCTCTCGCAAGTTATCCCCCCCGAGAACCTTACTAGTATTGCTATTGAGAAGCTGACTTCCAGTGGTATTCTTTCCACCTCTCTTACAGATGAACAGCAGAGCTATCTCAAAGAGCGCCTAAATCAGGCGAATACCTGGGTTCGAAACTTTGCTCCCGACTCCTATCGAATCGTTATCCTTCCTGCTCCTCCAAAGAATCTTAACCGAAACATTCCTTCTGAATTTCGCGCTCTTTATCAACAGCTTCACTCGACGCTTAATCCACAGCAATGGACCGAACAAGCAATCACTGATGCGACAAAAGCCATAACCCAAACACTTAGCAAAAAAACACAGCAGGATTTCTTTCGCTTTCTGTATCAGGCATTTTTCGGTCACAATCGAGGACCTCGAATATCAGCCTTTTTTGCATTCACAGACCCCCAACTTGTACTCGAACGGCTACAATACCTCGCTTCTCCTCCAAAATGAGAGCATATTAATCAGTTCCTCTTTTCCACCGTCAAGACGTAACCTATATATGCCCAAATCCATACAGTCAGGTTAGTCCCTGTACTTCGGATTACGGAGAGAAGAGTATCATGTCAAAATCAACAGTAAGTGCCTTCCGCCAAGCCGTTTACAATGAGGCAAAAACCCTCAAAATCCCTATTGTAGATGAGCGTGCAATTGACAGGCTCGGAATCAACAAAGGCTCTGTTGGCGGAACAGTTGATATGAAATATCGCGATGGCGAGGAGACGAAGATTAAGACCTTTCTGGCAGTGGCGAAATATCACCACGCCCTTGTAATCTATAAGGATGAAACTTTCTTCATCATTGCCAATGATACAATTTGGCGTTTGTCCACTTAGGGTTCATTTTTTGTGTTAACCCTATTTCTCCATTTTTCTGTCTTCGATTCCTCGCATCCAACAAGTGATAAAAGGGATTTCGATATCTATCTTGGATAGTGTATCCACTCTAATTGACAAAAATTTTTAGAAAATTCAGGATGAGTGAGCTTTTAGGTCTCGAAGATTTCTTTGATGCGCTTGATCTCTGCCATCATTTCGTTTCTTAGACCAGCTATGCCACTGGCCGGTGCAGCAGCAGGTGCAGCAGCTGGTGGGGGTCCTGCTGGAGGCGCCGTTGTTGGAGCTGCAGGCGGAGCTGCAGGCGGAGCACTAGGTGCAGCTGATGGCGGCGCACTGGGTGGGGCTTTTGGAGGTCCTGTTGGAGGCGCCTTGGGAAGTGCTGTTGGTGGACCAGTCGGAGGACCTTTTGGTGGTGCCGTTGTAGGGGCAACCGGAGGAGCAGCTGCAGCTGTTGGTTCACCGAGAAGAATCGATTCGGCAACATCACCTGTGTCTGCTGTGGTAATGGCGGCGGTATCACCTTCCAAGAAATCAAAAAGGCTGTCGCTTGACGGACCAGCCGTAGGTGTTTCAGCAGCCAACAATGGTGTACTAGCGGCAGCCATTGGGGTGACCTCAGCAGTCTTTAGGTCACTCCGAATTTTCTTCAGGCTCGATTGAAATTCTGTAACCTGTTTAGCAATTGTGTTGAGTGCGTCAGCTAACTCGTTTACTGATTTTGAAAGAAATTCAGAAACACGAATCAGAATAGCTTCTTTGTCTGTGCCTGACATTCTTGCTACACCCCGCCATCCAAGCCAGATGGGGTTCTGCAAGCTAGAGTGTAATCGGCTTACATATAAACTTTGTTGAGCTCTACTCGCCTACTCAGTGAGTTTTGCGGTCCTCTCCACCCTTCACGATGCCTGCTGCGTGAAGTATCATTTCATGATCAAACGCAAGGTTATCTGGTGGTTCACGAAACAAAGCGACCTGCGAAGCATCGCTTCCGGCTGATAGTTCGCCACCAACAGGACGGACAAAATAGGCAATACTCACTGTGTGACCGCGTGGGTCTCGATGAGGGTCTGAGAAGACGCCAATAAGACGAACGACCTTAACTTTCAATCCTGTTTCTTCCATGACCTCTCGGATTATCGCTTCTTCCACAGTTTCACCGACTTCAACTTGCCCTCCAGGTAGTGCCCATTGTCCTTGAAACGGGGGATTCTGTCGTTGAATGAAAACGATGTTTTTATCTTCCATTTGAATAACGGCATCAACCGCTAATACCGGTGAATTAAATTTCAGTATATCTTTGTCAAAATTCGCTTCCTTATGCGGATTCATCACGAAGTAAGGCTCCTTGAGGTAGGTGCAGCTTCGGAAGTCTTTTAAGCCTTCGTTTACTCTGCCCCCATGACGAAGAATGACAGTAGAACCATGGCAAGAACCCAAGCCCACCATTGATCATGTACGTAGGCTAGTTCAGCGTATCCAGTCGTATGCACGAACAAGTCGAATCATGGGACTCCTCTCTTCAGCGCTACTTGTTTCACTCATGATTGAATTGGGCATTCTCATGTATATGACGTACATTCCCCTGATTCTTACAGGCTCTGGCTTCCCTTTGCCAGAATGGTTCTATTATTTGTTAATGTTCACTTTTGTCTTATCAATGGTAATCTATGGGATTGCGGGAACTGTTAATGCACGTCTCAACCGTTATATTATTGAATACAAGAAAATTGGAGTCGTAGTAAAGCTTCAATGTGATGAGTGTAACCGCACAACTGAACGGATTTGGGAAAAGGACGATTTTGTCTTCAAGAAAGCAGGAACTTGTGCTTGTGGAGGATCCCAGCACATCTCCCAAATGTATATCATGCCGCTTCCCTTAGAAAAGAAAGACTCCTTGTCCTGAAAATCGTTCATAACATGTTGACTATGGGTTAGCCTTTCGATTCTAGTACGGCCCGCAAGCGAAGAGTATCAGCACCGATTCGTTTCTGTTTAACGACACGAAACGTGCCCAAGATACCAGTATTTTCAACATGAGGTCCACTACAGATTTCTTTAGAGACATCACCCACAGAGTAGACCTTAACATGTTCTCCATATTTTTCGCCGAAGAAACCCAAAGCACCTTGTTTTTTAGCTTCTTCTGGAGACATGGTTTCAAAAGTAACGGGTAAATCTCGTTGAATTATTCCGTTAACCCATTCCTCGATTTGCTGCAATTCCTCAGGAGTCAACTTGCGATTTAACTGGACATCCAGTCGCAATCGTTCTTTTGTAATATTGCTACCCTTCTGATAGACAGACGGTCCAATGAACCGCCGCAGCGCAGTATGGAGTAAATGGGTTGCTGTATGAAGTTGGATAACTTCTTCTGAATGATCAGCCAATCCGCTCGTAAACCGTTGTTGGGTTGCATCACGGGAAATTTGTTGATGTTTTTCAAACTCTTTTCGAAATTCATCCAAGTCGACTTTCTGACCATTCTCTTCCGCAATCTGAACGGTCATTTCGATGGGGAAGCCGTAGGTCGCAAATAACATAAACGCGTCTTTTCCAGTTAGAATGCCTTTCTCTTTGAGCGTCCGCTCTGCAATCCGAAGACCTCGACGAACCGTCCTGCGGAATCGCTTCTCTTCCTTCTCGATTTCATTAAGAACATGGGTCTTGTTTCTCAGGAGCTCATCGTATTCCTTTCCTAGTATGTCAAAGACCTCTGGAACGATTTGTTTGAGAAAATAATCTTCGATGCCCAGCTGGAGACCTTGCCGTATAGCAATTCGAAGTAACCGCCGTATGACATATCCTCTTTCCACATTCGAAGGGACAAGTCCCTGATCATCTGCTAATGCCATCGCTGCTGAACGAATGTGATCAGCAATAATACGCATTGATTGCATCTGTTCTGGCTTAGGATCAGAAATCTTTGTGATTTCACGAATTTTATCCATTATCGGTTTGAACACTTCTGTCTCAAATACACTGGGTACTTTTTTGAGGACTTGAAGAACCCGTTCTAATCCCATGCCAGTATCGATATTCTTCCTTTCTAGTGGTGTCAGTGTTCCATCTTCGGACCGATCATAGCTCATGAATACAAGATTCCAGATTTCAACGAACTTTTCACATCCACAATTTGGACGGCACTCATCTGAACAAAGTGGCGTGCCTGTATCAACGAAAATCTCTGTGTCCGGCCCCTGTGGTCCTGTATCACCGAGTGCCCACCAATTATCTTTGTAAGGAAGGAAGTGAATTCGATCACGAGGAATTCCAAGTTCTTCCCACACACTGGCGGCTTCTTCGTCAGGTGGGACCTGATCATCACCTTCATAGACCGTAACGTGTAAAACCTGTTTATCCAATCCTAGCCCGGTTTTTGGGTTTGTGAGAAATTCCATGGCCATTTCGATAGCTTCACGCTTCCAATAATCACCCAATGACCAATTGCCCAACATTTCGAAAAAAGTGAGATGGAAGGTGTCTCCTACTTCATCGATGTCATCGGTTCGGATACACTTTTGCACATTGACTAATCGAGTTCCCTGTGGGTGAGGTTGACCAAGGAGGAAAGGCACAAGAGGCTGCATACCTGCACTCATGAATAGGACAGTTGGGTCCAGTTGTGGAATTAGTGAGGCAGATGGAATAACAGCATGCTTCCTTTTTTTGAAGAACTGAATGTAGCGTTTCCGAAGTTCAGATGCTGTCATTTGCATAATCTAAACTCTCACTAGAATAGATCTCACGATATCTCTGGGATATTTTTCACAATAACGTGTTTTTTCCTTAGTATTGCTCTGACCGATTTATACCTCTTAAATGCTCTGAAGCATTGGCTCTGCATTAAGACGGTTTTAACGACGGATCAATTTGACGGCTTCATCATATCCCGCCCAACGCGTCCGGCGTCCGCCTAAAACATATAGAACAATAATCAAGAAAATTATCGGGATAACTAACCAAAACAGCTCGATAATTACATCTAAAGGAGTAACAATCGTCCCGGAACCAAAAACTTCGCTGCCTGACCAGGAAGACGGGGGTTGTGAAAAGGTTCCCATCGATACATGAAATAGTGCTGGTGTAATCATTAGAAAGATACCAACCACTAATCCAGCAATTAAGTAAAGTTCACGTCGCCGATTCCATTTTTTTGGTGTTTGTTTCGACACGATTATTCACCTATATTGTAGCAAGTGTTGGTTATTAGACTACGTTTTAGAACACCTCATTTGGGTACATCTCGAAGGGATCGCCATGTTTCATACCACAACAGCCCTACGCCACTAAATCCGAAGAGCCATGCAGCCACATTTGCGAAGGTCAGGTATTGTGGGTACATCACTAGATAGGTGATTAACGCGCCCGTGAAGAACGCCGCATAGAAGAGGTGACGTGGTAGTCCACGTCGACCTATCCAAATGAACTGCTTTAGAACTCCAACTTGAACAACTTCTTCAATGGAATACTCTCCACGTTCTCGTTGAACAAGACCCAACTCAACTAATTTATCCAGATGATAGGCTGCTAGACTGGGGGAAGACAAACCTAGCTTCCGCTGTAATTCACGCGGTCCAATTGGTCCCCTTACTGATAACATTTCAAAGTAAACTCGAAGAGTTCGTCCACGCAGTTCGGATTCTAATTCAAGCTCCCGGTCACGCGACATTAGAAACCACCAACTCAAGATTCGGAGCACTGCTTGAATCTTTAGACAATCTAATGGTTATTAATTGGGTAGGTTTCGGCATTCAAAAGACCTTTATCATTTGGCAGGTGGTGTGCTTACCCTACAGACTTAAGAGCAGAATGCCCCACCCCATTCACGTCAACGACATAATTTAACAATAGAAGTGAGAGAAATGCTTGTTAAACCACCTGAAAAAGTCACTATCGGTATGATCGGGGGAACTGGCGTTTATGACCCAGAAGTCTTCACCAAAATAAAAGAATACAAAATCTACACGCCATTCGGAGCTCCCTCTGACAAAGTCATGATTGGGACGCTCAAAAACCGTCGCGTCGCCTTCATTCCTCGTCACGGTCGCGCCCATTCATACCCTCCACACTTAGTCAACTATCGGGCTAACATTTGGGCTCTCAAATCACTTGGTGTCAAACGGCTCATCACCGTCTCAGCAGTTGGCAGCCTTCAAGACGAAATCAAACCTGGTGACCTCTTCATTCCCGACCAAGCTTTTGACTGGACCCGAAGCCGTAAACGTACTTTCTTTGAAGAAGGCACAGTTGCTCATGTGTCTGTTGCCGAACCTTTCTGTCCTGATCTCTCAAGCTTTATTGCCAACAAAGCCAAAGCCCTCAAATTACCCTATCACCATAAAGGCACCATCATCACGATTGAAGGACCCCAATTCTCAACGAAGGCGGAGTCACGGTTTTATCGTTCTCAAGGTTTCCATATTATTGGTATGACTCTACATCCAGAAGTGTACCTTGCACGTGAAGCTCAAATCTGCTTTACCAATGTTTCCATGATCACCGACTATGACGTGTACGCGGAGAAGCCAGTCAGTCATGAAGAAGTTCAAAAAACCATGGCTGAAAATCTTGGCAAAGTCAAGAAACTTCTCACAGAAGTCATTCCCACCATGTCTGAAACCCAGGACAAGTGCAATTGTGACAAGGCCTTAGAGGGAGCAGTGTAGCTCATCTATACCTTCTTCCATCACTGCTTGGATTGTGCGTCCTCAAGTATACTGAATCAGTAATTCCCCTTCTCACACCTTTTTATTCTCTTAGACATAATTTTAGAACTATGAACTATCACGATATAGCCCATCCTGAAGTAATCGAGTGGCTTCTAGATTCCGAAACTCCTGGCGTTCGGTATTGGGCCTTACAACATCTGAAGGATTTGTCTCCTACCGATTCTGAAGTTCTGACTGCTCAGGATGCTATCCCTCACTCTCCTGAGGTTCAGGCTATTCTTAATGCCCAAGACCCCGAAGGGTATTGGGCGAAACCAAATCATATCTATGCGAATAAATACACAGCCACGACGCACTCTCTTCTTATTCTGGCGGAATTCGGAATAAAACGGTTACCAGCGATTGAACGGGGAATTGAGCAGCTTTTCACCTTTCAACTCGATTCAGGTCACTTTACTACTGTACGCCCTAAAACCGCCCGAGGATACGCTAGTACTGTCAGTGATACTTGTTGTCTTGATGCGAACATCCTCTACTATCTCGCACATTTTGGTTATCTGGATGATCCCCGGACTCAAAAGACCATCCAGTTCTTACTTGATCACTATGATGATACACAAGTTGGTTGGAAGTGTCGGGCCTATCCCATAAATGCCAAAGCGGTTTTCCCACCGTTATGCTATATGGGGCTGTGCAAAGTACTGAAGGCATTCTCCACTTTTCCCAAACAATACCGTTCAAATCGGATTAATGCAATTATCGGTCAACTTGTTGAACTCCTCTTTGAAAATCAAATTTACAAATATCTCAGAAATCCCAATGGCTCTCGTAAGGAGAAAGTCGGTTGGAAACGGTTTGGGTTCCCCCTCTTCTATAACTCAGATATCCTCGAAATCCTTGACACCCTCACCCGTATAGGAGTCAAAGATCCCCGAATGGACGAATCAATTAACATCGTCTTGGAAGCACAACAACCGGATGGTAAATGGTTACTCAAACACACCTTCAACGGAAAATTCTGGCATGATATCGAAAGGAAGGGAAGACCCTCCAAATGGATAACACTTCGAGCCCTCCGGGTGTTACGTTCCTACCTGAAAGGTTGAACACACTAAGTAGAAGGGCTAGACACTTTTATGGAAGTGTTACCTTTGGGGCTCGTGCACGCTCAGTAGGAGCTGTGTTTCATGGTTGAACCAATAAAATGTCAATTCGTCAGTTACGACGAAATCTATGATTATTCGAAAAAACTTGCCTTCAAGGTTACCGATTCAGGATACGAGCCAGATCTTCTCTTGGCAATTGCCCGAAGTGGGTTTGTCCCCGGACGCCTAATGTCAGACTTCATGGGAAACCCCAACTTATATGCCCTCAAAGTCGAACACTGGCTAGACACCACCGCCGAACATCAAGAAGACGCTGTCATCCCCGTTCGATCTCCTCTACCCGTAAAGGGACAGCGCGTACTCATTATCGATGATATTGTTGACACAGGACGTTCAGCGGTTCAAACTCTAAAATATGTCAATTCTTTGGAGGCTAAAGAAGCCAAACTCGCTGTCATGCTCTATCTGACAGTCTCTGAAATCGAACCCGACTACTATACAGTGAAAGAAAGCGAATGGATTTGGTTCATCTGGTTTTGGAACCGTTTCGAAGACCTTCGTAATCTAACCATTAAACTCTTTGATGGCGATAAAAACCGTTCACTCAGCATCAAAGACATCACTCAAGGGCTCAAGAAATACTTTACATTAGATGTAGATCAGAAGGAGCTGAAACAAGTTATCGACACAGCGGGTCGGATTGGAAAGCTCCGGGTCGATGACTTGGACAACATCACACTTCCCTAAACTCCTTCACGTCTCACATTTCCGGAGTGTGCCCTGTAGACAGTTCCCTATCTTACTAAATGGGTTCTTCGCTTTTTCTGATTCAAAGCGAATCGCTAGTACGACGTAAACTCACTTCTCGGCTAAGGAGGATTGTTGATAAAATCACAATCAACGCTCCGAGAAGTTGCCATATCGTCGGAGGAATTTGAAAAATCAGAGTAGATAACAGGAATGTTACCAAAGGTGCTGGAGCAATCAACGCTGTTGCTTTTCCGAGGTTGATACGACTAATTCCTTCATACCAAAGACCATGAGCCAAAAAAATTACAATGGCTTCAACGAGAATCACTCCAACCACTAGCCCTAGATTGGGAACAAGTATTACGGGCGATCCGAGCAAAAGTAAGGTTCCTGCAAGGAGGAGAAGTAAGGTTCCTCCAACAAGATTACGGTAAGCTACAACTGTCCATGGGGCGACTCGTTGCAGGGTTGGTTTTGCAAAAGTATGTCCTGCTGCCCAGGCAACTGGAGTGATCAGGATGAGAATATCACCAAAACCTATTGTTGCTAATTGTGTTGTCGCTACAACGAGTAATACTCCTACAAGCATTAGTGTCATCAATACAGCTTGACGCTTGGAGATCGTTTCATCAAGAAAGAGAAAACCAAACAATAAGGCAAACACCAACTCGGATCGAAGAATAACCGCCGCGTTATTACTGCTTGTGAATTGTAATCCAATAAAGAAGCAAGTGAAGGCTAAGAACGTTCCCAGGACTCCTGCCATCACCAATCGTTTGGTATCAGATCGTGAAATGTCCCTGCCTATTGGGGGTGTTGTCCTTCTTGCAAAAATTAGTGCAACACATCCTGCAATGAGTGCTGCTGTTGATGCAAAGACAAGGGGAGCAACAACCAGCCCTCCAAATTCGACTATGATTGGGTGAATTCCATAGACTATCAGACCAATGAGTATGAAGATTGTACCAGACTTCTCAGTGTCCATGGCCCACACTTTCTGCAAGAAAATCCACTGGCGTTTCTGATACATATATATGGTGTGCCCTTATTGAGTAAGTTCGCTTAGCCCCTGATTTCCTCCACCTTGGAGTTCCTGTAAATGTCTGATTCCACAATTGAATTAGAAGTATTGAAAAGAATCAAAGATGAAGCAAAAGAGAATGGCTGCACTGAGAAAGAAGTCATCCAAGCTTATATCCAACAAATGAACGGTGAAAGCCAAGAAGCATTCCAAAAAACACCTCCTGAAGAACGGGTTGTTTTTGTCCCCCAATGCCTCCGTGAATCAAATTGCAAAGCACCCCTCGGCGAACATGGCTATGTCTGTCAACACTGTACTCCTGAATGTCAAGTCCACCAAATCACTTCTGCGGCAAAAAAACTCAATTACAAAGGGGTATACATTCTCCCAGGTGGAAGCATGGCTCAGAAAATCATCGATTTCAGCCAGCCACATGCAATCCTTGGAATTGCTTGTGAAAAAGAAGCCCTTCTCGGTGGTCTCCTCCTCAAAAAACTCGGTCTTGTTGGTCGAGGAATTCTCCTTTTCCGAGACGGCTGTGTCAATACGCTCGTCAAAATTGCTGACGTGCTAAAAGTCTTGGGAATCAATCTTGATCGCAGTACAACGAAGAAACTCTAATTTACAACCCTACCTCTCCTTGCTCTTTACAGACTTTTCGCTTCTAACCAGTAAGCGAAAACAAGAATGAGATTAAATTAGTGATAGAAAAACTCATTCCGTCCAAGCTTCGGCAGGAACCCAATCATACATCTCATCGGCGGCATTCAAAACTTGACGAATATAACGCGAAAGCTCTTCCTTGCTAATCTCCATATCTGCCGTTTCAACGACAACAGCAAGATCTCCATCAGGATCTAGACAATATTTGACCCCATTATAGTTCCAACTTTCAGCAAGAAGTTTCTTGTAGAATTCGGCCGCATCTGTTTCCGAGAGTTCTGGGAATTTTTGCCAGCCAACAATAGTGAGCCAGATTTCGTTGGGAGAGAAGATGAAGTTGACAACGAGATTTTCCCATTTTTCAGTTTTCCAAAGAGCGACAATGGTTTCCTCTTTGAGTTCAAACCTAACTTCGAGTTCGTCAAGTAGTCGAGTGATTTCTTCAATTCGTTTTCCCATGTTTATTGCCTCAATGTTTTTTGTCTCTGGGAGTGTTCGACCCTTTCCGAGCCACCCTAGAAAAACCTTTTCGATACTTGGCATTACAGTCTTCTTTGCTACAAAAAACATAATCCAGGGCTTTTCTTAAAAGGAATATACGACGCACTATATGAAAGGCATCTCAGAGAAGGTGATGACAATTTCAATTGAAGCTCCCGTCCATAAACGCACTCGTTACGATATCTATGCCATGCTTATTCGTATCATTATCATCCATGGTTATTGTCCATTAACGCGGGCTGCTCGATCTACTAATCTTCCTGTTGATCGTGCAAAAACGACACTAGAATTTCTTGAGGAACGGGGGCTTGTCGAATTAGTAGAAGAGGATGGGCGTCGACTGTTCCGAGTAACAGTTCGTGGGCGTCAATATCTAGAGATGTATAAACGAATGATTGGATTTGTAGGCATGCCTATGCCTGAACCAGTAACCCCATTTTAGTTCTCAAGTTTCTAATTCCGGTCTATTCATAAAAAGCGATTATTTTTACAATCAAAAAGCATGGGTGCTAGCTAATCGGGATGAGAATTGAAAATGTCACAAGCTAGCAATCATTACGATACATTAATTATTGGCGGAGGTCCTGCTGGGATTTCAGCAGCTATGCATCTGGGTTTTCATGAACGGCGGGTGATGATTGTCGATCGAAAGTCATCGCCAATGTTTTTTTCAACAAATGCAATTCAGAATTATCCCGGTGTGAAACCACTCATTAGTGCCAGGGATATTCTCCGGAAGATGCGAACTGAACTTCGTGAATATGCTGTGGAGTCATTATTCGGGAATGTTGTCAAGATTGAAGGGAACTATCCCAGGTTTAGGGTTCACATCGAAACAATGTCAAAGGAAAAAGCCCAGACCACTGTTTCTGCTACGACACTTGTCTTTGCCACCGGTATCTCACGTAAACACCCACGGGTGAAAGGTGAATGGCAAAAGTGGTTACCCTTTGCCGCGAAGAAGGAAATCAGCTTTTACTGCCCTGATTGTGATAGTCCCCTCACCGCTGGAAAAGACGTCTTAATAGTAAATGCCGGAACAGCCAATAGTGCGTTGCATGTAGCACGCTGTATTAAACCATATGCTCAGCGTATTCGAATTTTCATGACCGAAGATGGGTATGTTCCTTTCACCAAAGAATCTGAGAAGATCCTAAATCAATCTGGCTATGAATGGATGAGTGGGTTGATTGATGATATTCAAATTGAGGAACCAGGGGAGCGACAGGTGCTCATTACGACAGACAATAAGCGGTTTGAATGTAATACTTTCTTTGTCTCGTGGATTGGCGAACCTCGCAGTGAATTGGTGAAAACACTAGGCGTCAAGGTCGACAGGAAAGGTAGTATTGTTACCGATCATCGTGGAAAAACCAACATTGAAGGAGTGTGGGCCGCAGGAGACGTTCGACCCATGACACAAACCGTTGCAACGGCTGTAGGGTCTGGAGTCTATGCTGGACTCATGATTGCCCATTTCTTATTAGACCAAAGCTAAGAAGTAGTCGCGAATTGTGAATCCAACATGAAAACAATCATGGGCTTATAAGTCATGGGAGAGTAGTGATATATTTGCTATAGGATGAGGAGTGAGTAAAATATAAGCCATCCTCCGATGATTACTTCAAAAAGAATCGCTGCCAGTCCACCGATGGATGAAAGGACTTCATAGACTTTGGAGTCATGTTGTACAAGTTTTATCCCATTGCTGAAACCAACGAGAATACTTGCTATAATTCCTATCCATCCGATAATTGGTGTAATCACTACAAATGTAACTAACATGATTGAAAATGCGAGGGTGCCAATGGACCAACAGATCATTGCAATTGCGAATCTAGAGCTTTTTGTTTGAAGAATGGTTTGAAATGAATCAAACAACGCATTTTTTTCAGTACCACTTGTACCTGTATATTGTTGAGCTATATCGAAGAGTTTCCAGTAATCCTTCTCAATATAGACTTGGATAGAACCTTCAGCTATTCGAAAGATGAGCAAAACAATTCCAAGTATTAGGTAATATGGACTAAAAACAACAAACAACAGCATCGCAAGAATAATGACACAAACATGTTCTATAAGTGCAAATACGATGCTTATTTGAAATTTCTTTGGTTCTTTGTTAATCTTTTGCAAGACGGCGTCAGAATCAAAATGCTTTGGCCTTGGTTCTAAGATATAACCAAATGCAGCCATGGCAATTTGTAAAACAAATATAAACAGAAAGAGAAAACCAGCCAATAGAATTGTAATATTCAAAGGGAATCCCCCACTTCTTCAATTTCTCATCATTACTTCAATTGAGAATTTAAGATTGACTAAGACTAGCAACAATCATCAAGTATTACTCACATTGTGGAAAATTGACTACTGGAATTATTTATTGTTTTTATGAATAATTTTGTCTAGTAGGTTGGGCAAAGAATCTATTCGCTTAATTGAATAGAATACATTCTTCTGGTTTTCATTCTCTGAAGTTGTGACGAGGATTCCTGTTGCACCGACCTCCTGTGCCCGCATTATATTTTCCGGAAAATCGTCGACGACAAGCGCTTGTGCTGGGGAAATTCCTGCATGTTTGAACATCCGCTTATAGTACAATGAGCTTGCCTTCATAGTGTTAATCAAGTCGGCCCCATAAAATTCCTCGAAATAATCAGCAATTCCCATTCCTTTTAGATATCCCCGTAATTGCCACGAAGTTCCACCTGAGGCAGTAAACAATGAGTATCCACGTTCTTTGAGATGATGAACTGTCTCAATGACTCCAGGGAATGCTGCATGTACTCTGGGCGTTATCCATTCCTCCGCCTTTATAGCAACACTATATAATTCATGAGAAGGTGGCGGAGCTACTCCTACATGATGAAACATAGTAGTGACCCATTGTTCTGATTCCTTTTGCCAAAAGACATTGAAATCTATTTCAGGTTCCTTTTTGGCTTTCCTCCAACTTTTTATTAACTTTTCAAAAGAAATCCTGTTAGCTTGTTTCCACGCATTGTGATCTCCACCATAGCGTGGAACAAAATATTGGGCTATGAGTTCCTGCCATTGGGGTGCTCGGAGTTCATTGTTATTCAACACTCCACCATCATCAAGGAAGACTGCGTGAATTTCGTTCATTATCCTCGTTACATCCACGTTCTAATTTTATTCTCCTTTACGATGTTAAAATTGTTCATATCATTTTTCTAGGCTATCAGATGAGTAACACTTAGTGATCCTAACATGGGGATTTAATCACATGCTGACCTGTAAATTTCCTACAAGAAATTAATTCTAATTAGATTTTTCATGAACGACCCGGAGTATATCCTGCTGCTTTCCAGTACTCGTCATCTTTTTCATAATCAAAGGATGCAAATCGGCTTGGAGTAATTGTGATTTTTACCCAATTCGCAATAGTTTGAACACCTTTCATTGTTTTTACTGCTTGTTCTTGGGGGAAGTATCTCGAGAGTAAATCAATAGCCTCCTCGTCCCATTTATCAAAACTGACATGTGCCTCTCCGTATACAATGACACCTCGAGTGGGTGGTCCCTCTACATCCACCAATAACGTGACATTATTATTTCGAAGGATATTTCGAACTTTTTGACTTTTTTCGGGTGCAGCAATAACAAAGTGGTCTAGTTTATATTTGAACCAGACTGGAACCAGATCGGAAGAGCACACGTCTGAACTCCAGTCACCAT
>JBHLQC010000018.1:0-18390 GCA_048885185.1 Candidatus Odinarchaeota archaeon
GCTGCAAACTTGATTCTAAAAGAGCGTCCACTATTCCTTCTTGCCATGGTAACCAGTGGACCTTACATTTTATGGTCAGCAAGTGGAGATATGGAAGAAGTAACCCGCAAAGGAATCCAAGTCATAGATGAAACAGCATCTTTTGCTGTTCCTGCTACGGATTATATTATTGTCACGCCAGGCGGATCTCCGCAAGATGAAAGTCTCTACAATGCGCAACGAGGATTAGAGCTTACTAAAAACGCGGTGAAGGACGAGGGAGAGATACTTCTCCTTGCTGAATGTCCTAAGGGCATTGCACCGACTCCCAAGGCCCGAGAGTTCTTCTATGATTACTTAATCAAACCAGTTCCAGAAATGATGACTGAAATTCAACATCATTATCGATTATATACACACAAAAGCTGGAAATTCGGTGAGCTCATCCAGCGATTACGTCGTATTTGGTTATACACAGAGCTAGACCAAAAACAGGTTGAAACAGCACACCTTTCCTATACAACTGATCCACAGAGTACTGTGAATACGTGGATACAAAATGATGCTGATGCAACAATCCACATTTTTCATGACGCCAATAAGATCGCTGTTCATGCAAAGTGACACAATAGTTTTACCTGAGTTACAAAGTCCAAAGTATTTCTCGAATTAAGTCCGACTTAATGTCAATAAGAAGCAAATGTTAAGAACGCATCCTGTGCAATATACTCGGTAATAGTCTGGGAGCTCACCGATGCCAGTCGTATATACGTATTGTGAAAAATGCAAAGCCTACATTGCGATTGATGTTCCACCTGACACCATTCAAAGACAAACTGTCTTTCCTTTTCCCTACTCGTACGTTCATGGTGAGCCCAACCATGTCATCACGATTTATCTAGACCAAGACCTCGTTGAACGAGGTCATGAAGTGTCTGAAATCCATGCAGGCAACCAGGTAGAGGTTACCCAACCGCCTCCAAGTGGAACGACAGCCCCAGCTCCTCCCACATCAATGGTGGGCACAAAAAGTCGCCGAATCGTACCTCGAGTTATTGCTGACTTAGAAAAACAAAAACTCTCAATCACGGAGTTTCGGATGCTCAGCCTTTGCGACGGGCGAACAACACTCCAGGAAATTGCTGATAAGATGGGATTACAATTTTTCATCGCAATGCGAATGTTGTTAGACCTCCAAAAGCGTAAACTTGTAGATTTCGAAAAGCGATTTTAATCCGATTAACAGCGACGAAGAATTCTTAACCCCTTTGGAGAATGTACGAATGTAAGGTGACTAGCCATGGGTGTCAAAGGTTGGATTGGTTGGCATTTTAAGATGGAAAAAACGTCACTGAATGCCTTTCAGGCATTGGTGGCTGCAGTAATAGATGATGTACTTGCACAAACTAAGGGTGACATAAATCAGGCAAACGATAAGCTGTTTCGCCTTGGAATGGCGATGGCTGAAACATTACTATTCGAATACAGCGATACCATTGGTGAACACGCCACCACCTTTGATGGTTTTCTTAACACATTCACCCTCGCTACACGCGTGATGCTTGGGAAAAAATTTGATGAAGCACATTATGACCAAGAGGAAAAGAAAATCGTCTATGCATTTAATGAGTGTCCCATCTGTGAGAACATCCGGATGTCTGACGAGTTTCGCGGGCTGAAGTACTGTAACATTCTCAGCGGAGTCTTCCAGCACGTTCTAACACTCCGCGGTTTCAATAGCGAGTGCGAGGAAGTTCAATGCAAAACTTGGGGCGCAGATTCCTGCATTTGGGAGCTCCGAGAAAAGTAAAGAAAGTTTGATAAGCTCACCCATGCAGGAACACGGTGAGATGAACACCGTGTCTAACAAAACTTCAGCGATTAGAGGACTTTATCGTCTCTCAATTGAGGAACGGCAGAAAAAACTTCAGGAATTTGCTGATTTAACAGAAGACGATTTGTTGGTCTTAGAAGCGTTTGGATCGTTAGATGCTTCAACCGCTGATAGAATGATCGAAAACGTTGTGGGTACTTTCCCCTTTCCTCTTGGAATCGCAACGAATTTTCAGATAAATGGCCGAGATTTTCTTGTTCCTATGGCTTTGGAAGAACCCTCCGTGGTTGCTGCTGCTTCTAATGCTGCTCGGATGGCACGCCAAACAGGAGGTTTTTCGGCAAGTACAACGGACCCGGTTATGATTGGACAAATTCAAGTCGCGGATATACCACAATTGGATAAAGCAGAAAAGAGCATATTAAAGCAAAAAGAAAATCTAATCAAGGTAGCAAATGCTCAAGATCCTGTGCTAGTGAAGTTTGGTGGGGGAGCACGAGACTTACAGGTGCGACGACTAGACACAATTATGGGACCTATGCTTGTGGTTCATATTTTCGTCGATGCTCGTGATGCAATGGGAGCTAATGCTGTGAATACCATGTGTGAAGCACTTGCTCCACTCTTAGAAGACCTAACGAAAGGAAAAGTTTACCTAAGGATTCTTTCTAATCTCGCAGAGCATCGGCTGGCCAGGGCTACTGCAACATTTCCTGCAAAAGAACTTGGCGGTTCAAAGGCTGTTGAGGGAATACTGAAAGCCTATGCTTTTGCACAGGCTGATCCTTACAGGTGCGCCACACATAACAAAGGCATCATGAATGGAGTGGATGCTGTCCTACTCGCTACAGGACAAGATTTTCGTGCCGTTGAAGCGGGTGCCCATACATATGCCGCAACACGAGAGGGAGGATATCAATCGCTAACTCGATACGAGAAGACACCTTCAGGCGATTTACAGGGGAGTATAGAGCTACCGTTGGCTGTAGGTCTTGTCGGAGGAGCAACACGGACTCATCCTGTGGCGCGCTTATGTGTGAAAATTCTTAATGTGAAAACAGCAAATGAATTGGCTGAAATCATAGCGAGTGTTGGTCTAGCCCAAAATCTTGCCGCACTACGAGCGCTAAGTCAAGAGGGAATTCAAACTGGTCACATGAAATTACATTCTCGCAATGTTGCAATAGCCGCTGGAGCCATAGGAGATGAAGTGGATACTGTCGCACAGAAAATGATTGCCGAAAAAGGCGTTCGTTTTGACCGAGCTCAAGAAATCTTAGCTGAACTCAGAAAAAATTGAACCTCACACGACAAGGTAATATAACCCCTTAATCCTCATATGTAATGAGTAAACGCGATTCGCGGCTACAAAAAAGCGATACTGATTCTAGCGGTGGAACGAACTAAGATGAAACAATATGTAGGAATGATAGAAGTCCTTGGTGAGGGGGGAGAATTACAACCCTTACATTGGAATCCCAACCACCTTCTAGATGGACGAGCAATCCTCGTTGTCGATGAACCAGAAGCTATTGTCTGGGTATGGCTTGGCCAAGGAACCTCGATGTTACAACGGACAACAGCAACTCGCCAAGCACGATTTATAATGAAGAATGGCATTCATGTCGAAGAAACTCATTTTGGAACAAAATGCACTAACTTCATTGAAATCCCAGGAGATCTAAATAGTTCAAAAGCATCGCTTTTGAAAAAACTTCTCGAATCTAATCCAAAAACGTCAGATTACCTTGTTGTCGTCGAAGAAGAACAAGCGATTTCAACTTTTGATGACTTGATTCAGGACCGCGTCGAGGTCTTCGAACAGACCATTGTTCCTGGGCCAACACTCCAAAAAACTCCTACTCGTCGGCGAATTCTCACTTACGAAGAACAACTTGCAACTAAAGTTCTCTTTGCAGTAGCCGATTGCTATGGACAAGCCAACATGACACCAATTGGCCCTAGCGAGTTTCAGGTGTCAGTTCTTCGCCTTCAATTGCGATTTATCTGTCAAGGGGATGCAATTCTCTTTACCGAAATTCATGCAACCGCACCAGAAGATCTTGAAGCCTTTACCCGATGTTTTGGCCAGCCTCCTCAGCTTACAGCTGATGGACACCAGACCGTGGGAACAGGAATTCCTACTGCTTCACCAGAAACCGGGGAGGAAACTGAGCAGGAATCAGTTTTTAACTCGATGCGGGAACAACTTTCTCAACTGACGACAGAACCCACATCTGAAGAAAATGTTGAAGAAGCCGCTGAACCCGAACCAGAAGACAAAGGGGAAGGAAAGGGCGGTTCTACAGATTTTGAACTGTTCAGCTAAGCCATCCGCTAGTCTCTAATCAAACCGGAGAACTCTTTGTAGGTGTTACAAGAGTTGGAACTGACTATTCATGGCGCAGGTCAAACCGTTACCGGAAGCATGTTCCAAATTCAAACAAAAACCACCTCGTTTCTTATTGATTGTGGTCTTTTTCAAGGAAATCCTGCAGAACAAGCTCAGCGGAATCGAACCTTCTCCTTTGACCCATCCACAATTGATTATGTTATTCTAAGTCATGCTCATCTTGACCATTGTGGACGACTCCCTTTACTTGTCCGGGCGGGTTTTCGTGGTCCAATATATGCCAACCATGCGACAACTGATCTATGCAATCTCCTCCTTAGAGATGTAGCTGAATCAGAGGAAGAAGACGCAACAAGGGCGCGATCACGCCAAAGAACCACAAAAAGCGATCATATCTTTGATCCAGAACCCCTCTTCTCTGTAAAGGATGCAGAACAAACAATCCAACAATTTCGAAAAGTCAAATATAACTCAAAACAAACGCTTCATGGAAATGTCACTCTCCGATTTCGAGACGCAGGTCATATTCTGGGTTCGTCAATTGTAGAAACCTGGGTTGAAGAGGGAGGGAAAGTCGTTCATATAGTTGACACGGGAGATATCGGAAGAAAGAACACTCCCCTTATCCGCGACCCCGATTATCCATCTGCAGCCACTTATCTGCTCTGCGAATCAACCTATGCCAATCGCACACACGAACCCCTATCAAAAACAATCAAACGCTTTGAACAAGTCATTATCAAATCAAAGCGACATCGGAGTCACATCCTAGTTCCTGCCTTTGCAATTGGTCGGACACAGGCACTAATCTATGCCCTGAATTACCTTGTAGAAAATTCACTGGTACCTATAATTCCCGTGGCCATTGATTCTCCACTTGCCATTAAAGCGACCGAGATTTTCAAACGACATAAGGAGTGCTTCGATGAAGAAACATGGAACCTTATTAAATCCGGTGATGCTCCTTTGGATTTCAAAGGTCTTCAATATATTGAGTCCCATGAAGACAGTGACCGATTAAGCCAACAAAGTGGACCCATACTGATTGTAGCAGGTTCGGGAATGATGAATGGAGGAAGAATTCTCCGCCACCTTTATCGACGGATTGAGGATCAAAAAACGCACTTAATGATTATTGGATTTCAGGCACCAGGAACGTTGGGCCATCGTATTATCCAAGGAGCACGCAATGTGACTCTTTATGGGAGAAAAAGACGAGTTCGTGCACGAATAGAACAATTGTACGGGTTCAGTGCTCATGCGGATAAACCGGAACTCAAGAGTTTTCTTACTTCACTCCGTGAGAATAGACCCAAACACGTCTTTTGTGTCCATGGAAACTCTAAAGCATGCCAAGGACTCACTCGATTGGTCAAAAAGCATTTACGGTGCTTAGCCACGGCTCCCGAGATTGGTCAACGGTTTGTACTAGCCTAGTGCTAGACAGAGAAGTTAATTTTAGGCATGGGCAGAAACTTTCTCTACCCGAAGCCATGGATTTTGACGAGTAAATTCGAAAAGCGAATTTGTGAACCGTTCAAGATCCTCGAGTTCAATAACGAAGTTGTACCGTCCATCGCCAAGGGGTAATTTACTGAGGATACGCCCGTGTTGATTCAATAACAGGTTCACGTGTCCATTTTGCGTGGCATGTTCCTCTCGAGTTCGCCCGCTATAAGAAAGCGAAATATTTGCTTTCATAGTGTAACCTCACCTGTGCATGCTTCTTTGGAAACTGAGCCGACTTAAACCTTTCCGAAATGGTCTATGACGATTCAAAAGAAAAACTAACACAAAGAAAACTAGTGGTCCATTGAACTCGGCGCGCGAAAATGGTAGGCAACTAGATCGTAAGCAATATCAAAGCCCCAGAATCCAATGGTGTGGATAAATGTAAGAAGCCCGAAAACGGGAAGGATAAGAAC
The DNA here is from genome assembly GCA_048885185.1 of Candidatus Odinarchaeota archaeon. Taxonomy (GTDB): domain Archaea; phylum Asgardarchaeota; class Hermodarchaeia; order Hermodarchaeales; family Hermodarchaeaceae; genus Hermodarchaeum. The sequence continues at coordinate 6,092 of JBHLQC010000018.1, forward strand.
TAGGATTTTTACAAGTGGCCGATGTGTCAACATCCATTGGAGCGCGGGTTGAGTTAGCTTTTGGGCAACAGAATGTATAACCTCGTCTAATATCACAGCTGTGATGAGAGCGAAGAGAGTCGGAAGTAAAAATAAGAATACACTATAGATTTGGAATAAGGCAAAGTAGAGACTAATTACAGCAATAATTGTGAAGTAAATATTGTCGACCTTCCGTGCTCCGAGTAATCCAAACGCCAATGCAAGAGCGAGAACAGCTGTGTAAAAATCAAGGATAACCCAGATGTTGATGATTATTATTAGACTAATTGACAGGAACCAAATGAGGAGCTTACGCTGGCGGGATTGGGTAATTTCATCAGTGAGGTGGTCAAGAAGCTTTATCCCTCCGCCAATAAAACCATAGGACAGTATCAGTGCCATAGGGAAAAGAAGGAAGAGCATTCCGATTGACCTGCGATCACTCGTGAATTAGCCTGCAAGGTTTTTCAGTTCAAGGGCTACCAAATCTTTTAGTTCCTTGGGGGTTTTTGAATCCCATTTGAAGGTGAGTTTGCCCTTGCTACGTTTCATTTTGTGCTGCAATCCGTCAATCGCTTCAATAATAACTTCTTCAGTATCACCTGAACTCTTGAATTCAATGTGAACCTGTTGGTGAACACGAATAATTGCCATTAGTGCAGCTTCTAGGTCAAGCTTCGTTGCTTTTTTGGAGGGCGCTTTAGGTGCAGGTTGCACAGGCTTTGGAACCTCAACGGGAGGAGATTCAGCTTGCGTTGGAGCACTAGTGACAACTGGAGCACCTGAAGGAACTGCACCTTGAAGTGTTCCAATTATGAGCGTTCCTTTGGGGTTAGCAACTGTTTGGATTTCCATCGGAGAATCAAGTAGAGCAATTAACGTGTTATAGTTATTCGCAGTTGTGGCGTCCTCCAACCCATCCTGATCGATAGTTACCAGAGAAAATCCTCGACCAAGGACTTCATCGCCGATACGTTGACCCTCAATACTCATCTGTTCTGCTTTGCCTTTAGCGGTTCGCCGTTTATCATATTGGACACCGCTGCCCATCCAGAACCAAAGTGCCTGGTTTGATTCATCGACTACAACTACGCACACGTCACCACGTAATTTTTTCGGACCCGGTCGTATTGAGCGAACAAAACCTAAGCCACCAACTTCCAACATTACCAGTCGAGTCACGCATATTGCACCTCATTAAAACCCAGCAACTTAGATTATGAACCTAAGCCGGCTGTATGTGGCATCAATATTTTCGCAATATTCTCGCGGCTACACAGCGCAATCTCATTGCGAGGTCCAGTTTAGGGTTGGTTTCAATCTTTTATTAAGTTGACTCTACACCTGATAAGGTTGGAGGTTCCCATACAATTCCTGCAATTTAATTCCTAAAATTATTGGGAATTATAAATCTGCAGCAGCTAAGCGATCCCGGAGAAGGCCTAGGATTTCTTTTCGTTTACCTTGGAAATCGTATCGTTGCAGGAAGTGTACTGAACCATTAGTAACATCAATTTGGCAAATGACGCCGTTGGGATCTTCGATAGTGTACCGGGTTCCGTCTTCTATCTTAGTTGTGCTTACGTAGCACATTGAGAAGTGGTCGAGGATTGAGGAGATGAGTACTCCGACTCGAATTACTCCCAAATCATCTATATCTCGTTTAGGTTTTGAAGCGACGGGCTCAGTTGTTGATTCCGATTGGAGAGTGACTGGTGTGGATTTGGGTTCCGGTTGGGGAGATGGAGGGGTTGGAGTCGGGGCAGGTGGGGGAGCTTTAGCCGACGCGGGAGCAGAAGAGGGAGTGCCACCAAACCTTCCGAGTACGCCATCTGAAATTACGAATTTTTGACTAAGGGTATGATGTAGTTGATCGTATTGAGTTTTGACTTCGGGATCGTCGAGAATCTCGCCTTCAATAATTTCAATATTTGAGACATCACGACCTATGCGATAGGGTCCGATTTGGTATCCAGCACTTACAATTGAACGGGCTTTTCGTTGGGCTGCACGTCGTTCGACGAGGCTTGTTGAGGCACCCTGCCATAGCCATACGCGTTCTTTGAGTTCATCGATGGCTATCACAATTCGGTCATCGGCTAACACTTCGGTTGAGAGGGGTAATGGTTCAATAATTCCTGAGGAGAATTCGAGGAGTAATACAAATTTATCTGCCATTGTTGATGTTCCCGCCGGATTCAATTCATTAGAAGATATTTGCTCTTCTCTGTGTTTTACAGGCACAATAATTTTTCTTGTGGTGGTGTTGTGATGTCATGACCAGACTGAGTAACCATTACATTGATTTCACTTCGGACTCCAAATTTTCCTTTAAGGTATATTCCTGGTTCTACTGAAACAAGGGTATTGGGCAGTAGAAGCCGGGTTTCGGGCATCTCGTAGCTATCCAAATTTGCTCCTTTTCCATGAGACAAAGAGTCAATACTATGCCCAGTCCGGTGCAGGATTGCGTCTTTGTATCCTGCCATAATCATTACTTCTCGAGCTTGTTCATCGGGAATTCTTGCTTCGATATGAGGTTTCACCGCAGAGGTAGCACGTTTCTGGGCCTCTTTAACGATATCCCAAACTGTCTGAATTTCTGAAGGAATCTTGGATCCTGTAAATGCCATCCAAGTAATATCAGCGAATATTTCCCATTTTGCCCAAAGATCAATCATAACCAGTTGATCCCTTCGTATCATTACATTGCCCGGCGTGTAATGGGGATTGGCAGCATTTGCTTGCACGGCAACCATCGGGGCGTCAACCGAGGTAAGCTTCTCCTCGGCTAATCGATTTCGGATAAATACAGCGACATCTTCTTCGGTTGCAGTTCCGACTCTATCAGCAAGAAATGAAAAGGCGTCTTCCATAATTTTGGTTAAAGTTAGAGCAGCTTGCTTGTGACTGGCTAGTTGTTCGGGTGAGAGAACAGAGTGTACAATCTGCATTAGATTTTCTCCCATCACCCATCGAACCTTGGGGGCAATTGCACATAGATGCATGAATCGACCAGCCGGTAAAACATCGGTTTGTGGGTTTTCACCTAAATTTACTGCAATGCGCTCAAAGGATTTGGTATGATCGCGAATCGAAAGAAAGAAGTCAGCTTGGGTTCGCGCATCTAATGTGTTGATGATTGGATCAATATCTGTTAGTTCAGGAGAATCCACTGGTGATTTGATGAGGATGATTGGATTATCCTTCGCGATGAGTAGAGCATATTGACGTGAGTGGGGTGCAAGATGACCAAGAAGTGCTTCTCCGGTTGGATCGATTCCCCGAAAATCATAGATTAGCCAGGCATCAATGTCTGAGGCTTGCATAAATTTTCGAATTGCTGTTAATTTGTCATTCATTCTAAGTAATGGAATTGTCATTGGACTAACACTAATAGGCGTTTTTGTCTTCAAGCCCAAAAAGCTTTAGGCAGAGTAGTACGGGGCTACACGAACTTCGTTTAAAATATTTGAATGAAATGTGGGCGCTATGGCTGAAGAATCCGCTCCCGACAAAGATGAGTTTGGATCCATCCTTGAGCAGTTGCGGAAGGTTCAGGCAGCGATGCGTGTATGTGTACGTGCAATTCAAGATTCACGCAATCAAGCTTGGGAATGGCGTGATCGCCGGGATGAATTACGAGCTGAGGCCCCTCAAATTCATGATGAGATATCAGTGCAGCGAGATGCTCGTGATGAACTAAATGTTGAGGTTCAACGTCAAAAGGAGTTGCGAGATAAGGAAACAGATCGTGCACGTGAATTGCAGGATGAGTTGAACGAGTTACGTGGGAAAAGAAGGGGTCCAGAAGAATATGTTTCATTGGAAGACATGCAACGTGAATTTCGTGAGCTTGAATGGAAGCAGCAAACGACGTCTTTAACCGTGGATGAAGAAAAGGCGGTTATTGAAGAGATGGAAAGACTATCGAAGGCCATCGCGTCTACGCCAAAGGATACACCTAAACCTGCTGATTTAACCGAAGAAATGGAAAAGCGTTGGCAGGAAATTCAGGAGGCGCGTAATAAGGCTCAAGAGCATCATGAAAAGATGGTTGGATTAGTTGAAGAAGCACAACTGAGACACAAAAGTGTCATTCAACTGTCACAGAATCTTGACCCAGCACGAACGGAAGCGGGAGAAGCACATCAGATGTATGTTCAATGTCTGCAGGAAGCCGATGAAATGCGTGAACGGCTTGATGAACTCCGTGAACAAGAACTGACTCTCAAAGCCCAATTAGACACTATTCGGAAAAGCCGAAAGGAAACTCGTCGAGAGCGGGAGAAAGCGGCGATGGAGAGATTAGCAGAGCAAGCGCGGACAAAACAGCAGTCAGGTCAAAAGCTCACTCTCCAAGAGATGCGGGCACTTATGGAGACGAATGGATTAGAGTAAGATTCAAAATACACTAGAATGAGCGTTGGTAGATGAAGTCAACCAACGAGGTCAAAAGTTTGGTTGATTTTTGATTGGGGAAATCTTCAAGTGCCTTTTTTGCTTCGTCCACCAGTTGTTTGGCTTGTTTTTGCACAATGCTACTGGCCTCAGTTTGTTTTAGGAGTTTGATTACTTTCATCACTTCAGATTCAGTTGGTTCTGAGGAACGAAGAACATTAAGGACAAAGGAGCGATCGGTGTCAGACAATAACGGAATTGCATGGAGAATAATTGCGTTGCCAAGTTTATGTTCATAGATGTCTTTACCTAGTTTTTTTCCGAGTTTAGTTTCTTCGGCGAAAAGGTCTAAGATATCATCTGCCAGTTGAAACGCGATTCCAGCCTTCCAACCAAAGTTCCTAGCAGCAGATTGTAATTCCGTTGAACCACCTGCACAAATAACTCCAACTTCGCAGGCTGCTCGAATGAGAGCTGCCGTCTTATATCCAATCATGGACTCGTAATCTTCTAGGGTAACATCATGATAGCGATGTTTATCAGCATAATCTTGATCACCAGGAAGCTGTTCGAAGAGTACATCAAGCCTTTCTCCCTCAACTAATTCTCGAATTGTATCTGCAATTATACGAGCAATTGGGAGAGGATTGGGAGACTGGAGCACGCCTTCTTCAATAGCTTCACGATAGTGTGTTGAGGCTAGAATTGCAAACGAAAGACCAAATTTTTTCCAAGTTGTTGGTAGGTTACGGCGAACATCGGCATCGTCGATGATATCATCTAAGATGAGTGAGTAATTGTGAGTCAATTCGACGGCAGCAGCACTAGATAGGGCATCTTCGAGTGATCCGCCCGTTGCCTCGCAAAACAGAATGGATAAGGCGGGACGAATGCGTTTTCCCCCCGCTTGGACTTGGTGGAACACAACCTCATGGAAGTCTTTTGCGGCTCCCACAGCAAGGAGGTCAAGCATTTTTTCATCGACTCGCGAGCCGATTGTCCCAAGAACCTGCAATATATCTGACACTAGTGTCACCATCCAGTCATGGAGAAGCCCCTATTATAAAGAGCTATTTACGTTTTCCTACATTGAAATGAGAACTGGAACCAGCGATTTTAATCCGATGGAGAGGTTAAATTGTGTCGTTTGGCTTGAATGCAGAGGAAAGAAGTTATTATTTTTGCTGCACAAATCGCAGTAATTCCTTGGTCATATTGTGGAGTGACTTCGTTTACATCAAAAATTGTCGCACGAGGAGTAATTACCCGAAGAATTGATAGAAGTTCCGAAGTGGTGATTCCAGCGGCTTCTGGGTTGCCTACTCCAGGAGCGTAAGCGGGGTCAAGCACGTCCATGTCTACTGAGATGTATACTGGAGGACCGGGAGGGATGGCATCATTAATCCGACGTGCAATTGCCGTTGCGCCTTCTTTTTTGATATCTTCGCTTGTATAGAAGACGATGTTGTGCTTTTCAGCGTACTCATATTCGTCCTTTGCTACAGCTCGGACACCGATTTGGATGAGATGGTCTGGTCCGAGTTGCTCTACGATGCGGCGTTGGACACACGCATGAGAAAATTCGAGGTCATTGTAGCGGTCACGAAGATCCATGTGCGCATCGAACTGGACTAATACAATGTCACGTGGAAGGGCTCGGACAGCCGCTAATGTTAAGGTGTGTTCACCACCCAGAAGTATTGGCACCTTATCTTGGTGATTTAATTGCGAAACAACGGATTCCACAGCCTTCAACATGCTTGAAACTGATTCAGCGTCGAAGTTAATATCCCCAATGTCAGCAATGGGAAGTTTAGAAGCATCGATGTCTAGGTATTCTTGAAGACAATAGCTTTCGATATGCTGAGAGGCTGTCCGAATAGCAGCTGGACCCTTCTTTGACCCCTGACGATAGGTACTGGTTTTATCAAATGGCACACCAGTGACAACGAATGTAGCTGGTGTTGGGTCAATGGGAGCTCCAAAAAACGTATTGACTACCGACTTGACACCTGGAAACATAGAATTTGCGGTCAGGATTAATCCCTCAAAAGAAATGACCGTTACGCTGCTATATTGATGTTGCTTTTCTAATGTTGAAACTAAATTAGCTGATTGGGGAGTTTTAGGTCAAGATCTTTGATTCGTGTTTTTAGAGTTGAAGGAGTATGGAGTTCATAGTATAGAGCGTTAATGAACTCATCAAGGAGATGGGCTTCCTGAGCCGCTTTGAAGAATCCTCTCACAAGCCAAGCTCCAACAAAGTAAGTGAAGCCATAGGGTCCCCATATGGGATCGATCATAAAAGGAAGTTGGGCTTTTGCGTACGCTTCTTCATAAGCACCAAATTCTTTGATGTATCCGAAAACTTCTGATTCGTTTTTTTGTTGCTGTTGAAGCATAACTAATGCGTTAACCCCAACTGCCCGGCGTAATTGAGTTATATACGAAGTGATGGTTTCGGCCTCTGTTAGAGGTCGGTCGGAACTTAGGATGTTAGGGCCAGTTTCTGCTAGTCCTTCAGCGATGGTGCAATCAGGTGTATTGATGAGTGCTATTGTGGCTTCAAGATTTTGTGTGTCTTGCTGATAGCCAAGTTCACGTTGAACCAATTGTGTTTGATGTCCAGGATATGCCTCGTGGGTTACCCATTTCCAGATTCCGTATTTACTCCGAGGGAGTTGAGTGTTGATTTCTATTACCGCTTTAAAATCGCCTTGATAGTAGTTGTAAGCGCTCCAAGGGGCATCAGGTACGGCCTGAAATTCAACACTTTCAGTTTCAGGTAATTCGAAGAGAACACGTTGAGTTGACCGGCGTGCCTCCATTGCAACTTCTTGTGCGATGGGAATAATCTCCGATCCCGTTGTCATAGCGCGTTTTCGCCAACGGCTCGCCATTGACGTTAAATCTCCTTTTAGGACTTTTTTACGGAGCGCACGATTGGCTTGTTCAGATAGTTCTTCGATACGTTCACTGGACACTGTTACAACTTCAACGTCAAGTCCTGTTCGTACTCGTTCATCAAAAGTCACGTTCTCATCAAGGGCATATCGCACAAGTAGAACCATTGCATCCAATTGTTTAGTGAGAAAAGACCGTCGCGGTTCTTCATGTATTTCCCTTCGTATTTTAGTGCGAAAGGCGTGAAGAGATTTGAGAAATTTATCTGGATCAGGGATTTTAAATTCACGTTTTAAATCAGGTGGTCCAAAATAACTGTCAATTACAACGAACTCTTTTCCTTTAGTTTCCTTGACAAATGCATTCACCATAAAACCTAGTTTAACGTACTCTTCACTCACAGTTCCGTGATTTGATAGCATTCATTTACGTCTCCGGGAAGAGTTTGTCCATTAATCGAGCTGCAAGGTCTAAAAACGCGTCGTCTACATTCCTCCCATCAAAGGCGCTTGTTTCATAATAATTCCCTTTAATTCGGTCTGTCGCTTGTTTGGCAGCGTATTCAGACACTTCTCGTTCATGGTCTAAATCAACCTTATTTGCTAACACAAGTCGCTCATAGTCTGATCCTAATACTTCCTCTACTTCATCAATCCACCGTGATTCAATTGCCGCTGCTGATGAAGCACGAGTCACATCAAAAACATAGATGGCGGCATTGGCTCCTGTGTAATATCGTTGTCGCATGGTTCGAAATCGCTCCTGTCCTCCAGTGTCGAACATCTGCAGCTTTAGTTTTCGTCCTTTTACATCCATGATTTTGGTTACAATATTTACACCAATACTTGGCTTGTAATCGTGATCGAATTTATTCTCTGCAAACCGACGAATCAGGCTAGTTTTTCCTACGCCCCAATCACCACAAAACACGACTTTTACCACATATCGTGCTTCCTGAGATTCATTAGTTTCGGAGCTTTCAACGTCATTAGGAAAAGGGGGTATGGTCCTCACCTCTTCTAACCATTCAGCACCAGCTTAGGTAAGAGTCTTACGTTTAGCAAGGACAAACGGTTACTCCACTTTTATTCACCACAGAAATGAAATTTGAGAATTGAAGAAGGAAGCGAAGGTGCCATTGAAAAGGTGAAGGGAGGGGGAGCGAGGGGAGGGCGAGGAACGATGCGGACACAACATTACATCATATCCCTTCGCTTCCTTCAAGAGAGAGGTTTCTGCTAATTATTTAAACTACTCAACTGCGAAGCAAAAACTAGCTCGTTTTTTCTTGTAGGAAGTAGTAATTTTTTAGTTCACAGAATTTGGATTGATAAGTGAACTGATGAAAAGCTAATCTTTTCGGATGATTTGTGATACCATAAGAGTTAGGGTTTCTTTTACTCCTTCTGTGGGTCGGAGTTTTTTGAAGATGAAGTCATTAAGCTTCTCTTCATTGTCTACTTCAATGAGACAAAAGATATCGTGGATTCCGTAGACGGAAGAAATTTCTTTCACCATCGGTAAATCTTTCAACGCATCAAATATTGTATCGGTGAGGGGAGGATCAACATCAATGAGAATAATCGCGGTTAAGGTCATGAATTGACAGCCCCGTCAATAGTCAATCAACCTTTCAGTTCCCGCTTTTTATATTTATAAGTAAACCTAGACCCTCGATTTGTCATCTGTTCCGAATTTGAGTCTCCAGTGATACCCTATTTCATAGAATTCATACACGATATCATGAACGGGAATGAAAAACTTCAAAGGTAAGTCTTGACCATGTGAAGTATCCCCTCACCGCCAAGGCCATACTGTGAATCTGGACTCTTTAATTCGAAGGAGGGAACATCTTGAACTTGACTAAATCTGATAAAATCCTTGTCACATGTGGATTACCCTATGCGAATGGTTCTGCCCACCTTGGTCACCTTCGCACCTATATTCCGGGTGACGCGTATACTAGATATCTCAAGCGATTTGGTCTTGATGTTGTATTTTTCTGTGGATCAGATACTCATGGTGCCCCTATCGAGCTCGCTGCTGCGCAGGCAGGTCTTTCCCCCAAGGAATTTACTGAGAAATACCACGCCCATTATAAGAGTATCTTTGAGAGATTGAATATCAACGTCGATTTGTATGGAACTACCGAAGCACCGTATCATTATCGGAGAGCCCAAACCATTATTCGAATTCTTGAGAAAAATGGTCATATCGAAACTCGAAAAGTTGGATTGCCTTATTGTGAAACCTGCCAAACATTTCTAGCTGATCGGTTTCTTACAGGAACCTGTCCCTTCTGTGGAGCTCAAGCTCGTGGTGATGAATGTGACCAGGGCTGTCAACGATACCTCGATGCAGATCAGCTCATCGACCCCCGATGTGTAATATGTGGGAATCCGTCTATTATAAAGAAAACACGACACCACTTCTTCAAGTTGCCTGACTTCACTGATTTCCTCATCGAGTTTAATGAGCAATTGAAGGGAACTCCCCTTGCGAGAAATTATGCCCTAGGCTGGATTCGGCAAGGACTTAAAGAATGGAACATCTCACGTAACCTAAAGTGGGGTATTCCATACCCAGATGACGATGAACTCGTGCTCTATGTTTGGGCAGAAAATTATGCAGGATATATCTCTTTTACCGAGGAATGGGCACGGCAGAAAGATGCTGACTGGGAAAAGTACTGGATTCGCGACGGAAAACTCGTTCATTTCATAGGAGCAGACATTGTTTACCATCATGCAATTTTCTGGCCAGCAATGCTCAAGGGTGCTAACTACAATACACCATATGCTGTCGTCGCAAGTGGCATGGTCAAAGTCGAAGGTCACGGACTATCAAAGAGCCGCGGATTCGTCATTGACATCGAAGACGATTTCATCAAGAACCAAATTGACCTTGATGCAGTCCGATACTATATGCTATCTTACACAGGGTTCACGAAAGACCTGGATTTTGTCTGGAAGGACTTTCAAACCAAAATGAACAACGAACTCGTCGGTATTTTCGGTAATTATGCATACCGAGTGCTTCTGTTTATTCATAAAAACTACGGGAAAATTCCTAAAGGTTCCCTTACTTCAAAGACTAAGCAGCAGATCACTCAGACAATCGAATCTGTTCAGAAATCAGTGGATGAATTTCGGTTCAAAGAAGCCATAGACAATACTTTGCAACTGGCTGCGTATGGAAATACAACCTTCCAACAATGTGAACCCTGGAAGTCAATCAAAGAAGACTCTACACGCTGCCAAAGCGATTTGTATCAATGTCTACAACTCCTCAAGGCCATCGCCATTTTAGTTGAACCAGCAATGCCAACTGTAGCAGAACGCCTCTGGCAACAACTAGGTCAAACAGGGAATGTCCACGAAACCACGATCAAAGATTGCCTAGAGTCACTTACCTCTGGAATAAAACTACCGAAACCAACGGTCCTTTTTACAAAAATGCCCGATGAAATTGTCGAAAAAATGAGCACAATACTGACCCACCGTATCGATTCGGCGAGAGCAAAAGCGAATTAGGCACCTTCACCATAATTTCTTAGCCTGTTGTTCAAACAGCATCTCATTATGCCATCTTCTCGTAATAACTCAGTTCTTTTCTTTCTATTTTCTTTTTAGTTCTGGGCTTATTGTCAATCAATGATAATTCAATAGGCTAGTAAGAAAATAATAGTACCCATCTCATAAAGTCCCCAGATACAGATTGCAAATAATGCTGAGACGGGAATTGTTAGAAGAGAGGTAAAGATTAGTTTCCGTAAGACCATCCTATTCGAGGGAACTTTATTTGCCATCCCTGAACCAATTAGCGATGTTATAAGAATATGCGTTGCAGCGAGGGGAATCCCCAGCATTGTACCTACTAACAACACAATTGCTCCTGCTGTTGCCGATGAAAAACTTGCGCTGGGACGCAACTCCGTCAACTCAATTCCAACCGTTTTAACCACACGGCGTCCCAAAACCAATAATCCTATTCCCATACCCACTCCACCAAGTAATAACAATAATGTAAATTCGACGGGTCCGCTGAAAAACATCGTTAACAAACCTACCGCCTTAGCCACATCATTCCCTCCCCGACTTAAACAGAGAATAATCACCATCACTAGTAACAGCCAACCAAAAGTTTGTTCTCTTCGCTGTATTTCGGTCAACCCTCTACTCTTCGACAGAAATGTTCGTCTGACATAACGTTGGAGGAAATAAGCTATTGCCAAACTGAAGATTGGGCTCAAAATCCATCCAATAACAATAATGGAGATGATGTCCCACCGAACCAATGGTATACCCCAAACCAGCTCGCTCAGCAATCCGATACCTAGAATGCTTCCAACAATTGCATGAGTCGCTGAAATCGGGTAACCAAGAGAAGCACTCAGCAGCATCCACCCCATAATTGCTATCGAAATTACAAACACAAGATCAACCGATAGAGGTTGGGTGACCAATTCTGCGCCAATTGTTGTGCTAACTCCACGACCTAAAACCACAGCACCAATTATCAAAAGAATGCCGCCAAGAATGACGGCATTTCTCAAAGAAAGCACTTTAGCACCAACCAAACTAGCCATTGTATTATCATTTGCACCAATAGCAAAGGCTACAGCACCAGCCAGAATGAGTAATACAACGATGGGAGTTAGTAGTGCAACTAATGACAAGGGGTTTGGGTCTCCGATTTTTCAGTGATTTTTTCAGGCACTTAATCACTTAATATAAGACTATATAAATTATATAGTATATTTACTCTATAGATTCCCCTTTTCAACCCTTCTCCTCGAAGACTTATCAGAAGTCTTAGTTAGAATTCCGTTAATATCAGACAAGGAATAGAACGCTACTAGCGACCTTTTTGAATTCTTAACTGTGGAATTTCACAAGCTAGACTAAATTTGTCACAGCTAACCACATAATTTCTTAGCTAATGGTTCAAACAGCCTCCTATTATGCAACTCT
>JBHLQC010000019.1:0-17359 GCA_048885185.1 Candidatus Odinarchaeota archaeon
GCTTCTCCAAAAATGCCTGTCAGAGGTGATTTGGCACCGACAACATATCGTGATGCTTGGGGCCAAAGGGTGCCTGTGAATGGACCGGTCGCCCAAATTAGGACATTCTCTGGACTCAAGGGATCTGTTTGAGGACCAACCCGATCATACAGTATTCGAGAAGCAAATCCCTGCCCTCCTATGTACTTGAGAGCAAATTCCTTCTCTAAAGGAACCGGCTTACACAGTCCCTTCGTCATATCCACATGAAGATGTTGCCCTGCATACCCACCTAATTTTCGTTTACGTGCCATTATTCCTCGCCTCCCTTTTCCTCTCGTTCTACTCGAAGCTCTTCGAGTAGATTTCCACACTCATGTTGGATAACCTTCTGTTGCTTTAAGGCTGCCAATTCTTCCTCAGTGGTAATCCGTAACGTATTCACGGGACAATACGTCGTGCAAAAACCGCATGCCACACACTTGATGGCTTTTTGGGTCTCAGGATGTAAGAAAATCGCTCCAAAGGGACATGCTTCCACGCACGCCCCACATCCTCTACATTTCTTCGATTTTACGACTACAATTCCTTGCTTATTCTTCTGAAGGGCTTCTTCAGGACATGCTTCCACACACCATGGCTGTTCACAATTACGACAGGCAACCACAACATCTAATCCTGGATCGACTCGACGAACACGATTCCGAGCTTTTTTCGGGTTAAGGGTTTTTTCCCAATGGAAACTACAAACCGCTTCACAGATACGACAGCCTACGCAAACGGTTGGATCAGCATACAAGAAACGTCGCATTTACTTGCACCTCCTCAGACTGGGTCTTCAAATACTCTTTGACAAGGTAAAACTTTGTTGTCCTTCTAGAAGGGATTGGTTTTTGATACGATTCTGAGCTACTGATAAAAGGACAGATGCATTGTAGAAGGTACTATGGTAGAGGTAACCCAACGGCGACTTATCGCCTTTGATGTCGACGGCGTCATAATTCGCGGATCTTGGTTTTCACAAATAATCGCTAGACAAAGTCTACTCAAAGCCTTCGTATTTGGCGTGTTGGGAATACTCTATGAGGCACGGATAATGGAGATAGCCTCATTCATGCGATTCGCCTATCGATTACTCCAAGGTACTCCTAAAGACTGGCTTCTTAGAATGACCGATCAAGTCCGCCTTCTTCGCGGAGTCATTGAAACTTTCGACATTCTCCGAAATCAAGGTCATATCATTGTCCTACTTAGTTCAGGTATTCCTGATTTCGCTGTAGCTCGCCTAGCGAAAAATTTGGGGGCCCATTTTGGGAGTGGTATACGGGTTGAGGTTGAAAAGAACATACTTACTGGTCACATCGCTGCATTAGATTGCCGCGGGCAAACCAAAGTCGAAACGTTGGAAGATCTAATAGAAATTCACAAACTCAAAAAATATCAAATCGTCGCGGTTGCCAATGACAGAAATAACGTACCCTTCTTCAAATTTGCACACCTTCCTGTGGGCTTCCTTCCCGATCAAGTTGTCCGACGCTATGTCCGCGTGGTGGTCACTAACCCTGACTTTCGAGCATTGCTTCCTGCAATTTCTTCTCCCACCGTTCGTGTCCACGTTCCTCGGCGATTAAGTCAAGAGCTAATCCGCCAATTACTCCACGCCAGTGCAGTACTCCTCGTTCTTCTTTGGCTTTGGGGTCCTTCTTGGCACTTGGCAATCTATCTCATCATCGGAGGGCTCTCACTCCTCTTCGTATTTTCTGAAATTTTTCGAAGTTTTGGCATTCAAATTCCCATCATTTCAAAAATGGTGTTAGCGGCAGGAAGAGAAGATGAAATCGATCATTATGTTCTTTCTCCACTGTACTTCGCTGTTGGCGTCACAGTGCCACTACTAATATTTGGCACACTATTCCAACTTCCCCTCATTGCCGCAGCCAGTATTATCGCCTTTCTCATTGGTGATGCGTTCTCAACAATAGGCGGAATTTACCTAGGACGACATCATTATCCTTTCAATCCCAAAAAAACCGCTGAGGGATCACTTATCGGATTTAGTCTAGCCTTCTGTGTTCTACTCCTAACCGTCTCACCTTTATCAGCATTAATCTGTGCCATCATCGCCGCCAGTATCGAAATGCTTCCTCTCCGACTAGATGATAATCTTGCAGTACCTTTGATTACTGCAACAGTCCTGACCCTCTTACACGTTCTTGGAATATACGTCTTCATTTAATTGAATAATCGCCTTATACCCCGACTTTATAAGTCCGTTACTGCTCTTTCACAATAGCTAACAGGATTGAGAATAATGTCAAGCCCGCAATGCTCTGAATGTGGTCGACAACTGAAACCTAATGCCAAATTCTGTTCGTATTGTGGTGTCTCTTTGAAAGAACGTCATGCAGCCGTGACCCCAGCCGAAGTAAATCCGCCCAGCGTAACCGTAGCGTCCAGTGCTGAACCTGCACAAGAAGTTGAGTCAATCCCTCCACAAGTTGAAGCTGCTCTAATTATGAGAGGAAAACTAGAAACGCTCCGAACACAAAAGGTTGCATTGGATGAAGAGCAAGAAACCGTGAAGGTCAAGCAACTAGTCGGTGAACTCTCTGACCAAGAAACACAAGACCAACTCAGCAAGTTGAAAAACAGATTGGAACCGGTCCAAAAGGAAATTGAAGAATTAGAAAGCAAAGCCCTAACCCCCCTTGAACAACTTCAACAAGAGAAGAAGATTCAGGAAGGTCGTATTCAACGACTAGAAGAGCTCTTAAAATCAGGAGAAGTTGATGAAACAGTTCACCAACGGCTTTCAACTGAATATAACGGCAAACTAGCTGACATCAACCAGCAACTCGATACCGAAATTAAAACTTCTAATCATTGGCTTGTTCAACTTGAGGAACGGAAACAACAACTTGAATTTGATAGGGAAACATTGCAAATTCGTGCCCGAATCGACGAGATATCAAAACGGGATGTAAACAAACAGCTCAAAGCCATTGATGAAGAAATCAACAAATTAACGAGCATAATTTCGGGGTTACGATCGCTTCTTGGGAGTACTGCTCCGCCTCCCCCAATTTCCGCTAAGAAACCTACAACGGGTGTTAAGAAAGAGGCCAAGACCGCCCTTGATAAATGTCCCTACTGTCAAGCAAAAATCACGGTCGGCACGAAATATTGCTACACCTGTGGTAGGCTACTCTAACGCTGACGGAAACTGAAATAGAACTTCTTCATGTCCACCCACTCTATCTCCCTTACGAGCCCATACTAAAAGCAAGGAATCACGGATTTCATGTTCCATCGGTGTTTGAACCGCTTTGATTTTGGTTCCTGCTGGGAAAAGGTATAGTACTTCAATATCATATTCCGCGATTTCTTCTTCAACGTCACTTTTCAATGAATTTTCATCAGCACGTACAGGGCCCTTAAAATGAATTACCCATTGAAAATAAGGAACATGTATGCTCCCTCTTAACCCAATATCTACATGAAGAATTTTCTGTTCAACACGATGATCGTTGATGTATACTTTCTCGGCTGCAAGAAATTCAGTCATATTCAAACGTATCTTTTTCACTTCGTGTTGAAACGCCTTCTCATCTTCAAGGAGTCCTTTGTATATGCCCTCCGGATCATGATAGTCATAATTGAGAACCTGGTATACTTCACAATTGGGTAAAATGGAAAAAACTGAAGAGGCGAACAATGGTTGGACATTCATATTATAAGCATTCATCAGCACTTCCTTTTTATTTGATGACTTCCTCTCCATTGAGACATCAAATTACACGGTCAGCATCAGATGTGATTAGTATGTGGCACGGGTTATTCATTGCACTTGAAGGAATTGACGGCAGCGGGACGACGACTCATCTAAAACTTCTCAGTAGCTGGTTGACAACAAAAGGTTACGAAGTTGTAAAGACCCATGAACCCACCAATGGTCGAATTGGACGGGTAATTCGAGAAGTGTTACGTGACTCCTCGGTGCCATCAGCAATTGATGCCCTCCTTTTTGCGGCAGATCGGGTAGATAATACAATTAATTGCATTCAGCCCGCTCTCGATCAAGGTAAAATCGTCATAACTGATCGTTACGTAGAATCTTCCATTGCGTATCAAACTTCATCTGGTCTTGACATGGAGTGGGTTAAAGAGCTAAACAAACTTGCTCTCACACCCAATATCACAATCTTGCTCGATATCTCTCCTCAAATTGCTCTGGGTCGAAAACGTAAATCAAAGGAGAAAGAGAAATTTGAACGAACAGCCTTTCTGGAAAAAGTCCGTCAAATCTTTTTATCCCGTGTCGAAGAACAGGGGTTCAAGGTCGTGAATGCTGAGCGTTCAATCAAAGAAGTACAAAGCAAGATACGAAAGTACGTACAGCCCCTTCTCGGAAATCTTAAGTAAGCCGTCACTCCATTTTACCACGGCGGCAATGAGGAAAGCAATTGGGACCTGATACCAGATGATGGACCCGACGGGCGGACCAGAGCCGCCACATTTCTATCAACTCTTTTGCCCTACTATACGGTATTACGTGGAACAACAAACAAAATGTAGGTATTAAAATCTCAAAGTCGAGTTATGCTTGTAGAATTGACTCAATTTGTCTGCTGTAACGCTTCATTACCAAGAAGACCATTCCAAGATTCGCACTCTTCTTCACCAGAGAAGTGAGAATGGCATTTTCGCCTGCACCCTTCAGAATAATATAACCATTTTCAGCTTCAACAGTAATTTGCATAAGCTTCCCACGGGGAATCTCAGTTAACGCCCGCTCAGCAACACCCAAAAGGGCTGCAGTCATGGCTGCAACGATTGCCTCATTAATAGTCTGTGGCATCGCTGCAACAATTGGCAAACCTTGAGCAGTAACAACGGCACTGGCTTCAATACCAGGTGTTGTACTTTCCATCTGACGAAGGAGCTCCTGCAGATTCTTTGCAATGGTTGACACTCTATTACCCCAGTTCGCTACATGCCGAAGAAAAGCTAAAATTGTTCTGGTGTTTGCGCAAATTACCTAAACCAATTTTAGTTTCACGCTATTGGTTAACGTAAACCTTAAAGAACCCCTTTTTAACTGGCTGACCTAATCTACAGGACTGCGATAACCATGGCAAAACGTGATGAACCCAAAGAACAACCTGAACCAGAGCAGAAGGAAAAAGAAGAACCCCAAGAAACCCCGGAATCAGGAGAAGAAACAGAAGAGGAGGAAGAAGAAGCACCTGAGGAAAAATACCGCAGAGCTGGCAAGATTGCCAGTCAAGTTCGGGAAGAAATTCTCCCTCAAATTAAAGTTGGTGCAAAAGTCTTTGATCTATGTGAGGCTGCTGAATCACGGATTATCGAATTAGGAGGAGGTATTGGGTTCCCCACTAACATCTCAATTAACGAGGTTGCCGCGCACTACACCAGTCCTGAAGAGGACGCTACCCTCATCCAAGAAGGTGATATTGTCAAACTGGATATTGGTGTTCACATCGATGGTTATATCGCTGACACCGCAGCAACTGTCAATTTTAATCCCGAACTTGAAAAATTAGTCGAGGCTAGTCGTGAAGCGTTAGATAAAGCCCTCCTTCTCATTCGACCCAAAACTAACAGTAAAGACCTTGGAAAAATCATCGAAGACACTATCAAAGGCTTCGGATACCGACCTATCCGCGACCTCAGCGGACACCAGCTGGACGAATACCTTCTCCACGGTTCCAAAAACCTACCAAATATCGCTGTCCCGCACGGATCCTTGCTAGAAGAAGGCGAAGCTTACGCCCTCGAAACTTTCGCCACCACTGGAACCGGGAGTGCTCATGAAACAGGTCAACACTACATCTTCAGTCTCAATCCGACTCGAATCCCTCTCCGCAACCAAGGGGCCAGGGATATCGTCCGACTTGTTACCCGCGAATTCAAAACCCTTCCCTTTAGTCGTCGCTACGTCGCAAAACACATACCCAAACTCAGCCTAGCCCTCGGGATGCGAGAACTCACTACCAAAAAAGCTGTTCGACAATACAGTGTTCTCGCTGACATCAAAGGCAGCTATGTTTCACAAGCCGAACACACTTTTCTCGTAACCAAAGACGGCATAGAAATTACCACCAAATAGCTCTCGAAATTTCACAATTTTGGAAACATTTTCGTCATTTCGTGAAAACCAGTTCAAAAAACAGATTTTAGTCGGGTACTACAAGAATATGTATAAAGATAACATCAACATTGCTATAGTTACACATATGGTTGAAGAAAGCTTTAAAAGGCTGGGACGCGGTTTTCTAAAGGCGAACCTTATAAAGGTTTCGCCATTCCAAGCGGGGAAAAATACCACAAACATAGACTAAGTTAGCACAACTTTTCATCGCAACCAGCGGGCGATGGAAAAACTAACATTCAACATTGGACTGGGACGACGCTCTAACAGAGAGCAGACTCTCTAACCGCCCCCGTCCCCTCTTCATCGGAGAAAGAAGGTCGAAAGAGTAATGGTTGAAGAAACACCTTTTGTGGAAGACAAATTACGAGTCGCACCGCCTGAGGCAGCTCATCAAGCAACCCGTTGCCCTGATTGCAGCGGACAAGAAGTCATCCGCGACACAACTCGCGGAGAAATCATCTGCCGAAATTGCGGGCTCGTAATCGATGCCCATATGGTTGATCAGGGACCCGAATGGCGGGCATTCACCTCAGAAGAACGCGACAAACGCAGTCGCGTTGGCAGCCCCATGACCTATACTGTCCACGACAAAGGCCTTAGCACTATGATTGACTGGCGCAATCGTGATGCCTATGGCAAAAAATTGGCTCCTAGCCGGCGGGCTCAAATCTACCGGCTTCGAAAATGGCAGATTCGAACTCGAGTTCATTCTAGTATTGACCGCAACTTAGCGTATGCAATGAGTGAACTTGATCGATTGACCAGCCAACTTGGTGTTCCACGTCCAGTTAAAGAAGCTGCAGCTATCCTTTATCGTCGGGCTATTGAACACCACCTCATCCGTGGTCGTAGTATTGAAGCCATGATTGCCTCCTGCGTATATGCTGCGTGCCGCCTACGGCAAGTCCCCCGAACCCTCGATGAAATCGCTCACCACAGCCGCATCAGCCGAAAGGAACTGGGACGATGCTATCGGCTTCTCCTTCGCGAACTCGAAGTTCGCATTCCAATTGCATCACCCACCGACTTCATTCCACGCTTTGCCCAAGCCCTCGAACTTAGTGGTGACGTCCAACATACTGCCGCCGAAATCGTTGATTCTGCTCGTTCCAAAGGCATCACTGCTGGTAAAGACCCTACAGGTCTTGCCGCGGCTAGCCTCTACATCGCCTCCATCCAAGAAGGCGAACGCCGAACCCAACGCGAAATTGCCGAAATTAGCCGAGTCACGGAGGTCACGGTACGAAACCGGTATAAAGAACTCGTCCGTGAACTCGGATTAAAAGTTGAGGTCTGAAAACACCTTCAGATCTCAATTTTTAAACTTTTTATCCAGCTTCAGTGTGAAAGATTATACGATTAGCGATTTTTGTATACTCCTTGTTTTTCAAGTATATCATCACCTAAATACCCTAATTGCTGGTTCTGGAACACGAAACGAATATTAAAGACATCAAAGGGAAGGTAAGACGAATCCTAATAGGGACAGTTGGAAAGGTTCGTTCAGTGGCTAACCCGCAATGCAGTCGAAGAAAGAGACATTTCGGGTAATAGGTGCAGGCTCGTAGTAGTTGGGCTGTACCTTGGGATTCTAGTCCTTTTCCTTTATCTGATCCCGATTAGGAAAATATTGGAGTGTTAACTGGAAATGTACAAAATTGGACTAATGCGAAGCAATTCTAACTTGAAAGCAATTGTTTTCCTGTCGCTGTTAACCTTGTGGCTTCTACCAATGACTTTCTCATTTACACAAATGACTACTGAAATTCCTATCACACCAGTAACCACACCTACACCCGCTGATAAATTGGGCTATGGAGTACCAAGTCTCCTAACACAGGGATCAACTCCAGTGAATGTCATTGTAGCAACGACGACCAATGATTACAGTCAAATCTCCACGCTAATTGAGGAGTTAGGTGGTACTGTAACAATTGAGTACACTCATACTAATGCTATTGCAGTCGCCATTCCCGCCAATATGCTTCTTGAACTAGCTGCAAGTCCGCTGGTTGTCACAATATACCAAGACACAATGCAATATCTACAGGCATCAAAAAGCTCACTTTCATCCCTTGACATGCTTACAACATCTTACCCCGGCCTTACAGTCGAACCGATTTCATATGAAAATCTCGAGATGATTCCGTCAACGTACACCAATAACTATTACACTTTGGCTGATCAAATTTGGGCTGATACAGGAGCCGGAATGGGCGCTCGTGTAGCCATTATTGACACCGGCTGTTGGGTCGGACCATGGTACGATCCCGACGACAATCCACGGTATCCTTGGTATTGGGATGCCGTCTACGATGGAGTCGATATCAGCTTTGATGTCGGCACACCCTACGAGGGTTATGGCAATCCAATGAACCACTTTCACGGAACCGCTTGCGCAGACCTCATTGCGGCGGCTGTAGAACTTACCTTCAGTTTAGGGCATACTTGGGGTGAATCAATTCTTGCCTTTGATCCCGTAGGAACTTGGGTTGAGCCAGATGGCATTCACTGTATCTGTCTTGGTATAGCCCCACTTACCTCAATTTATGCAGTCAAGGTTTTTGACCACACAGGCGGTGGAGTACCTTCTTCAATGGTAATGCAGGGCCTTGATCTAGCCATTGCGGAAGGTGTTGATGTCATAAGTATGAGCCTTGGTGGTGTTTGCGGAGCACCCGGTAGTGATCCAACAGACTTACTTGTAGATGCCGCAACGGCGTTAGGTATCACCGTTGTAGTGTCGGCGGGCAACGAGGGTCCAGCTCCACTTCGTGTGGGCTCTCCTGGTACAGCGAAAACTGCCATCACCGTAGGTGCAGCAGCTGATCCAATTCATGAACGAGTGTTTGGAGGAATTGCCGTTGGGTTTCCATACTTTGGGAATCCATACTATGGTCAGTTTTACTATCCATCCGAAGACTTAACGATTGTTGATTTCAGCAGTCGTGGACCAACATCCGATGGTCGTATTAAACCCGATGTAGTTGCCACCGGTTCATGGTGTTTCTTCGAGGCTACTCCCCAAGAATGGCCATATACAATTCATCTGGGCGGTGGAACATCCTTCTCCTGTCCACAAGTGGCAGGCGAAGCGGCACTACTAACCGCTTACATCAAAAACAATGGCTTAGACCTTGGACCCAAAGAAATCAAGAAGGCTATTATGGAAGGTGCTGTGCCAATCGATGGCTACAGTGCCATGGAACAGGGCGCTGGCTATATCAACTGTGTCAACTCCTTAGAGATTATCAAAGAGATGGAGCCCAAGTGTGACTGTAGATGCAAGTGGAACTGGGGTCACCATATTGGTAAGTGGTGGGTCCCACCCATTGAAACCCTCCGAGTAAAAGGTGGGAAAGCCGTCATCAACGATGTTACCCTCGAACCGGGTCTGTACGAGTACTTTGCCTTCTGGGTGGGAAGTCAAGTCGATGCGATTCGAATCACACTGTCTGGTGTTGAATTCGCACCCTGGGAGGAACAGAATCCGATCTTTGGTGATGCAGGCGTACTTTATCTTAGTACAACTGGTAGAGAAGGGGCGCCCGAATACCATATACCCTATGTCTATTTCTTCGGAGACGGTGTTATTCAACTCTCAGCGAATGTGGCTGTGGGACCAGGGTTAATCCGGTTGGTGCTGGCTGGCGACTTCTCATCTTATGCACCGTTGACTATCGAGGAAGTAACTATTGAACTTGTTGAAGTACAGGCGTGCAAGTGGGGTCGATGGCTGAGTATTTGGAATAAAGGCGTCGATGTTGATCAAGCCCAAGTATCAATCTATGACGGGACTATTGAGAAACATAAAGGAAAGATCAGGGAAGGCGAATTAGACGTGTATAGTTTCACTATTCCAGATGAGACTGGATTTGCCTTTGTTGAGCTCTCCTGGAAACTCGATTGGACAAAGTGGGCAACTAGCGACTTAGACATGGTTATCATTGGACCTAGCGGAGTTAACGTTGAAGGCGCATCTGGAGCCTCTCCTGAGGTTACAAGCATAACAGGACCGGGAGATTATACTATCCTGGTTGATGGCTATCAGGTCTATTGGGGTAAGAAAGAGAAATACACACTGCGGATAATCTATTTCGCTGATCTAGCCAATCCCTTGTGGGAATCTGGAATTTTTGCCCTTGATAGTTGCCTGACCTTCTTCCGGCTTCCGCGATGTAAACACGGTCTAGCAGTGATTTGGATTCATGACAGCCTTGCCTCATACATGGCTGACTACATAATCGTCTAAATTACTAACCTCAAAGGGCGGGATGCAACCCGCCCTTCCCTCCTCTTTTTTAATATTGTTTCAGAGTTGGGTTGCTATTTTTTGTCCAAATTCTTTACAGGTTGGTAAATCCGCATCGAGAATAGGTCCTTTCATCCCACCGACTGCAATTGATAATCCCGGCGTTATGAGTTTAAGGTTGGGGAATTTTGCTTTCAGCTGTTCCTCCATTCTTCGAAGAGCCTTCTGGAATTCACCGCCTCCCGGGTGAATAATCTCTTGTTCATCTTTCTTCCCAATGTAGGTGTCAAAAGCGACGAGAGTCTTATCCTTCAAGTTGGCTTTCTGGAGTTTACCTACGAATTTTTTGAATGTGCGGGTCGGGCGACCCATGTGATTAGGTGAACCTATCAAAATTGCATCAAAGCCTACTGCTTCATCAAAGATGACTTTTTTCATGTTTTCAACAACTGCTTCAGCACCAGCAGCTTTCAGTCCTTCAGCTATTAATTCGGCGACGCGTTGTGTGTTTCCATATTTTGTATCATAAGCAACGAGAACTTTCACCATTAGAGAACCTCCCAGTTGTGGAGATATTCGAAAATAGCCTTAAATCTTTACGGAATAATGAAGCTGTGAATACTCGACAACTCTGAAGGGACTCCAGGTTTGATTTTTGTCGCCATTTTTGACCGTGCCAAAAGGTAATTCAACTAGAACAATACCAATAACCGATACTCGGTTATTTCCAACTGATAACAATAACAATGGAGCGTAAAATGACTCATGAAAGAAATGCTCTGGCACAAGCACAACTGGCCTGAAAACGTACGAAAAACCATTGACTATCCCAATGAACCCCTCTACGCAATTCTTGACAAAGCGGCTAAAGAAGCTGGCGATAAAACCCATACCATCTTCTTTACCGAACGAACTTTTGCCCATGTCCACGAAAGTGCGAATCGAATAGCTAACTTTCTCAAAAGTAAAGGAATCAAAAAGGGTGACCGGGTGGCACTCTTTTTACCCAATCTACCGCACTATCCTCCAATCTTCTTCGGCATCCTCAAGGCTGGAGCAGTAGTGGTAACCTGTAACCCACGGTACAAGGCACCTGAGCTTCAGCACCAGCTCAAAGATTCGGGTACGAAAATGGTCTTTTGTGTAGACCATGACGAACTCACCCCAACCTGCTATGAGGCTATCAAAGGAACCGATGTCAAACACGTCGTCATCTGTGGTATCAAACCTTGGCTTCCCAAATTCAAAGCTGTCATAGGCGGGCTTCTAGGAAGAATACCCAAGAGTCCCTACTACGAAGAAAGTATTACAATCCAATATGATGACATTATGGCGAACTACCCACCGGACCCCCCCAAGGTCACAATCAAACCAAAAGACGACCTAGCTCTGATATTATACACAGGTGGAACAACTGGTGTACCTAAAGGCGCAATGCTGACCCATCAAAACCTCTATTCTAACGTCCTCCAATATAGCGAATGGATTTGGCTCGATTCTGATGAAGGTGGTCCCTTAATTCCTGTTGATATTGGAAATGAAGTGTACATAGGCGCTTTACCCTGGTATCACAGCTTCGGACTCACCTTGACAATGATTGCCTCCGTTCTCCATCAAAGCAAACTTGTCTGCATTACTGATCCCCGCGCTGGAAAACCACCATTCTCAGATGTCCTTAAAGCAATACAAGATTACAAAGTGACATTGCTACATGCTGTTCCCGCGATGTATGCTGCCCTCGCTTACCATGCCAATGTTGCCAAATATGATCTCAGTAGTCTTAAAGCCTGTGGAGCAGGAGCTGCCGCACTTGCCCCGGCAACCGCTAAGGTTTTTGAAGAGGAAACCGGTGCTACTCTCTTTGAAGGCTACGGACTCACCGAAACCTCGCCTTTGGCATCTGCCGATCCTTCAAACAAACGCCAACGCAAGTTTGGCTCTGTCGGCTTCCCAATGCCTGACACTATCATCAAAATCGTCGATGTTGACACAGGCAAGAAGGAATTGAAGACTGGAGACGATGGAGAAGTAGCCATTCACGGACCTCAAGTCATGAAAGGTTACTGGAACAAACCCAAAGAAACTGCTGCCGTCATGCAAACGATCGGTGGCAAACGTTACTTCCTCTCTGGTGACATCGGACACTTCGACAAAGAAGGCTATCTAGTCATCACTGACCGTAAGAAAGACATGATCAACGTCAGCGGACTAAAGGCATGGCCTGCAGAAATCGAAGAGCTCCTCACCGAACATCCCAAGATTCAAATGGCTGCGGTCATCGGAATCCCCCGCGAGGATGATCCTGGTAACGAAACGGTCAAAGCCTACGTGGTTCTCGCCCCTGGTCAGACAGCAACTGAAGAGGAAATCATGACCTGGGCAAAGGAAAAGATGGCTGCCTATAAACGACCGAAAGCTGTGGAATTTCGGGATGCACTCCCACAGAGTGCAGTCGGAAAGGTTCTCCGTCGAATTCTTCGTGATGAGGAACTAGCAAAAATGGGTGAAAAATGGGAACCCTCCGGTTAGCAAATCTCTGAGGGCTTCCCTCTCTCTTCTTTTTTATTGGCATCCGACTATTTTTGAAGGTAAATTATCATCTGATGCGTGGTGTCGATGGATAGATCAAATATCACTACAGCCTTGTTTCCTAGCGATATGCCACTCCTAGCGCATTTACTCGGAGACTCACCTGAAACGGTTCTTGCAGTACATGCTCTTCGGCGACAGAATTGTAAAGCATATATTGTTGGCAAGCTTCCTCGGATTCAGGCAGCTCTGCTGCAAATCAGCTCTTTCCCTAGCGAGCCCCAAGCCTTTGGTACAGACGCAAATGCGATACTAACAATGCTACAGGCAATTCAGGGATGGGATTGTGTTAATGTGGCTTCTGAAGTGGCTGAGTCCGTTGGAGCCCTTATTCAAGAGAAAATGAAAGTAGCTATCCGTTACTATGGAGACTTCTACTATACACTCTCAAAACCTGTGATGCAATTTCGTCACGAGAATGTGAAACGTTTACGATTAGAGGATCTTACTTTGTTGGAATCTGCACCTAGAGAGTTTCAGGGGCATGGGTATGGCACTCCCCGGGGGTTATTAGAAGACGGAGTGGTTGCCTGTGGGATTGTATCGGGAAAGATTGTTTCGATTGCCCATACAGCCGGACACACAAAGAAGTTTGCTGATATCGGAGTTATTACACGTGAAGATTGGCGGAACAAGGGATTGGCAAGTGCTGCAGCATCAATTGTGGCTGAGATTTTACAAGAAAAAGGAATTACACCAGTATGGAGTGCAGGTGATGATAACCTTCCATCGGTTCGTATTGCTCAAAAACTTGGCTTTTCAAAGGTTTCTCAACGACAATACGTAATATTAGACAAAGGATAGATCAGAATCAGGTTTTGCACTAGTTGGAGGAACTAGTTTTTCTTTCTAAACGCTTTTCTCCAATTTCCCGATAGAGCTCAAAAGCGTTCGTAGGTGGAACAGCAACCTCCGCTTCATCCTTCCGTTTCAAAGACAAAGCCTCTGAAGGACAGGTTGTGACACACAACCCACATCCAATACAATAATCCAAATCAATTTTTGCAACGCCTTCCTCTATAGTAATTGCATCCATTTGACATCGATCAAGGCAGGTTTCACAACCTGTACAACTGTCTGTATCAACCTCAGCAAAATAATTACTAGCAACGATAGAACTGGGCTTAGGAATTTTCTTCAAACTACTCAGAATCTCACAACAACAACCACAGCAGTTACAAATAACGAAGCCTCTTTGATCGTTACTGGGGCTACAAACAAGCCCAGCATCGTGAGCTTGATCAAGAATTTTTAGTGCTTCCTCAGTAGTAATTTCGCGACCGTATCCATTTTCAATGTAGTAGTAGGCGCCAGTAGAGAAGATCATACATACTTCGTCAGGTTTGTCACATTCATTGCCTAGAGCCCGTTTTTCGAGACGACAAATACATGGTGCAATGGCGATTTTACTCTGCTTCTTCACGATTTCACGAGCATCTTCATAGGGAAGAACGCCCATCGTGGGAGACAAACTTGCATACACAGGAACTACTCGGAGTTGAGGTGGGTCAGCGGATGCGATGAGCTCCTCTCGAAGAGCTTCATCTAAATATTGCTCAAAATCCTCAGCTAACTGTTTGGTCATATTCTTAACCTGATGTTCATAGATTCCGATAGCAAACCATTCAGCACGATAAGTCGTAATGCCTCCTTTTCGTGCTCGGAAAATCAATCCTTTATTGGCTAACTGTTCGAGCAACTGTTCAATTTCTTTCGGATCTTTGTTTATTTTCTGAGCAATCGCTTCTGCGGTTTCAGGAATATATGTCAAGGACATTGCCATTTCTGCTTCTTCTTTAGTGAATAAGCGTTGGAGAATGCGTAATTCTACTCCTGACTCCGTTTTGGGAAAACCTACCGGAAGGTTATCCAGATGGTCCCGAAGTCGCACATACACATCATTTGTTGTCATATTTATCGCCACGCGTGTGACATAGAAGTAGCATAGCTCCTTGAATATCTTATGTTCACGTCACAAATGAATCAAAGCAAAAGTTATCGTTTTAGAGTTTATGACCACAGTTTGAACAATGCTTTGAATCTGGATCTACCACTGAGCCACAACTCTCAC
The DNA here is from genome assembly GCA_048885185.1 of Candidatus Odinarchaeota archaeon. Classification (GTDB taxonomy): domain Archaea; phylum Asgardarchaeota; class Hermodarchaeia; order Hermodarchaeales; family Hermodarchaeaceae; genus Hermodarchaeum. The sequence goes on from JBHLQC010000019.1 coordinate 15,067, forward strand.
AAAACTGACTAGCGGCTTTCCCGGGAATATACCCTGTCCCACGAGGTAGAGGTCTCAGTTTTTCTACTACTTCTTGTTTGGCAACAATGACAGGGAAATGCCACAAGTATAACCCTGCGGCCATTGTAGCTCCGAGAAGTCCCATGATGATATCACGGACGCCATTCCACCAGAAGTCAGAATAAATGCCAATCCAAGGAAAGAAGTTGGCCAGGAATTCTTCGAAGATTTCCCAGGCAAATGCTGCTGCTAATGTGTAAAGAATTGCTGGTAGAATAACAATGAGAAGGGGCGGCACAAGGGGGAGAGCCTTTTTCCAGGATCGGACTAAGTTGAAATTAAGAAGAAATGCACAAATTGCAGCCCCAAAGAGAAAGTGGGGAATCATATCGAGATAGGCACCTGCACTGTATCCTCCTGTGAGTTGAATCCAGATATGGGACGAAAAGGCGAGGATAAAGAGTATTATTGTAATCAGAACCCAAAGGCGATCTGTTTGAAACCATGAACGCGTTGTCATTGCTACAATTCCCCGTTCTAGACCCGTAGAATAGGCTCAAAAAGTTGTGGGGTTTAACAATTTTCAGAGTTTTGGAATGGGAATTTCTCCCTCGAAGAAGAAACTGTTTTTCCGGACATAATTGATGTAGCGGTTAATTTCTTGTTGTTTTGTCTTCTGGGGCCACCCTAGGATTTGACCCATCCGTGTAGCTGCTACTGCTGCGATTTTTCCTTGGTATTCGGGTCGGACTGTCCAACAGACTTCCATACGACGACACAACACATCCTCCAAATGTAAAGGCGCCTCATGACGTACAACATAGTCTATCTCGCCAACTATCCACGGCGCAACCTCAACCGGATATGCTGGCTCGTCCAGCAATCTTTTAGCCATGTCCGGATATTGTGAAGCTTCACGGAGAATAGTGAATCCTCCTCGTCCATATTGTTGGTAGAGATGAAGGAGAATATGCGGGTGAAGCTCTGCGTTCTTGATTTCTGGACGGGATTCCCATTCTTCCTTAGTAATCGTGATGGCAAGGGCAATCTTAGTGAGACCCTTTCTTCCACTAAATTTTGGCAATTCATGCCGGTGTCTGTTCTTTCTGATGTGATTTACCATCAAATCTTCTGCCATTTTTCGAAAGGTGGTTAATTTTCCTCCAAGTAGACTATAGAGTCCATCTTCTCGTTCTAACACTGTATGTTTCCGTGAAACGTCACTTTCGGTCTTCCCTGTTTCGGCTACTAGTGGGCGAAGACCAGCATAACTGCCCTGAATATGTTCATCATCGATTTTTGCTTCTGGAAAGAGAATTCTGATAGTCTTCCGAAGATAGTCTGCATCTTCTCGAGTACAATAAATTTCAGCCGGATCTCCAGAAAAATCGGTATCTGTGGTGCCTACGAGTACCCATTCGTTGCGTCGTATGGCAAAGAAAAATCGCTTATCATCGATTGAATTCGTAGCAATTGTATCATTGATGGGGAAATCCTTGCGATGATACAATAAATGAACGCCCTTAGTTGGTCGAAGAATTCTATCTTTCACTTCTCTATTGATGGAGAGGAGCTCATCAGCCCATACGCCTGTTGTGTTGACGACTGCTTTCCCCCGAATTTGGAATGTTTCCGAGGTGGAATTATTCCCGTCGATGGTTTCAACACCATTAATCCGTTGTGTAGAATCATAGGTAAATCCCATGACACGCACATAATTCATGGGAAGGACCTTCCCCTTCACTATTGCTTCTTTGAGAACTTCAATGACTAACCGTGCATCATCAATATTCGTATCATACCACATAACAGCGCCTTTCAATCGGGAAGTATTCAAGAGGGGTTCTAAGTCTTGAATTACATCAATTTTCTTTATACCTCTCCCATTTTTGAAACTCTTAAAGCCAGTGAGAAAGTCGTAGAAAAAGGCGCCTAATCGAACTGTTCGGTAACTCCAGCTCTTTGGTAACTCAAGATCTCCCAGTTGCCCGGCTTCGAGGATTGGATACAAAAATCGGGTTGGTCGAGTCATATGAGAAAGTCCCTTCGTTCGCAACCAATTCCTTTCAGTGGCAGCCTCCCGAACCAATCCAAACTCGTTTTGAGCAAGATATCGAAATCCTCCATGAGCAAGCTTCGTTGATCGACTGGACGTACCAAACGCAAAATCTCTTTGATCAAGGACAGCCACGCTTAATCCGCGGTATGCAGACTCTAGCGCTACACCTGCACCATTAATACCTCCGCCTATCACGATGACATCCCAGGTTGTTTCCTGTAGTTCCTGGAGATG
>JBHLQC010000020.1:0-17352 GCA_048885185.1 Candidatus Odinarchaeota archaeon
CTAAAGCAGCAAATTGATGAAAGCTATTTGATTTTACCAGAGCAAGAACGGGCACTTCTCGAAGCACAAACTGAGCAAAAAAGTCTCGAAAAAGAATTGCAAATTATCGAATCTGAAGTTACAGATCTTCTTAACCAACAACGAGAACTGGAAAAGAAAGTTGTAGAAAAGCAGAGTAAGCAAGAAGAACTGGGTCAGTTAATTCAATCTTCGAAGGAAGAACTATTAGAAGCACAAACTCGGATTAAGACAATACGTGAGTTCAAGAAATATGGGCTCACACGCAAAGCAGGAACTGACGCGGTTCTCAAATTTGTGAAAGAAAATAAAATCAAAGGCGTACATGGAACTCTTGGGAGTTTAGGACAAACGTCCACAGAATATGCAACTGCATTGGAAGTTGCGGGTGGAGGGCGGCTCGATTATATTGTTGTGGATGATGAAGAAATTGCAACGAAATGCATTGATCACTTGAAGAAGAGTCGTGTAGGCCGTGCAACCTTCATTCCGCTCAGCTCAATCAAAACAGACCCCTTTACCTTCAAAGAAGGTCAAAAAGGGGTAGTAGGCAATGCTATTGATTTACTAACCTTTGATGAAAAATTTCGACCAGCATTTGAATACGTGTTTGGGCGGACTCTCATTGTAAAAGATTTGAAAATTGCACGAAATATCAAAGCACCTGGTGTTCGAAAAATTACGACTGATGGGGATGTTGTCGAACCAAATAGAACATTGACGGGAGGGCATTACAAGGGAATCTCTTCACTGACCCTTGAAGAAGAAACTCGGATTCCTGAATTACAAAAGAAGCTCAAAGATCTACGAGCATTACAAGCAAGCGCAGAAAAGGATCACCATCAATGGAAACAGGAACTAGGTGGGCTTGAAGATCAAATCCGTGAAAAACAAAAAGTGGCCGAGAAATTACGAATCAAGAATTCTCAAGCAACCGATGTAGCCACAGAGCAAGAAGAGTCATTGAACATATTCAAAACTAGTATCACAAAATTACATGAGTCCCTGAAAGGTGACGAGTTAGCGAAAAAAACGCTTGAAGAAAAACTCCAAACAGAACAAACAGAAATCACTGAGCTTTCTCAGAAACGTGAAGACTTACAAAACACCTTATCAGAATTAGAACGAAGCAGCTTAGATCCAAATTTATCAGGTATCCGGTCTCAACTCGAAGAACTGGAAACTCAACTTCGCGATACACAACTTGAAATAAGTGAAAAAACGGGAGAAGAAAGACTCGCAAAAATCGAATACGAACGGTTGTCCGAAGACCTAGATACTGCCAAAGGTGAACTAAAACAAACTAACACTGACCTTGAACTGAATCAAAAACAAATCCAACAGAATCAACTGGAATTGGTGTCTCTAGAAACCATCATTTCCAACCTAAAGGATCAGGTGCGTAAGCTCGAAAATCAAATTGTTGCTAATGAAAACGAAGGGCGCCAATTGAATACAACTATCGATGAGCTCTTCGAGAAAATAAACGAAGAAAAAATGAATCGATCAAGAGTTGAAGGGCGCATTGAAAACTGGGAAGAACGCTACGCGGCCCAAAAGAGAAATGTAGAGGGGTTGGAGCCGCCTGATCTACCAGTTGAACCTTCTATGGTGCACACATTACGAAGAGAAATTACGACCTTAAAACAGGAACGTGAACAACTGGGCCTCATAAACCAAAAGGCGGTCGAACGCTTCGAGGAAATTCGTCATGCCTTCGACGAAATATTAGAAAAAGAACGCCGGGTTAGAGAAGAACGTGAAGCCATACTGGATGCAATGCGGAAGGCGGAAGAAGAGAAGTTTCGTGTGTTCATGGCTGCATTTAGTAGCATCTCACATAATTTCACTGATGTATATCAAAAACTCACTCAGGGTGAGGGATACCTTGAATTAGAGAATCCTGAAAACCCATTTCTTGGCGGGATTAGAATGAAGGTGCGTCCTGCCGGGAAACGTATCCAATATCTCGACGCACTATCAGGTGGTGAAAAAGCTCTTACTGCTTTAACCTTCATGTTCGCATTACAACTCCATCAACCTGCACCATTTTATTTCCTTGATGAAATTGACGAAGCACTCGATCCCAATAATGCCGACCGAGTCGCGAAACTCATTGAAAACCTTTCACAGAATTCACAATTCATAATAATCTCTCACAACGAAATTACAATCCGCCTAGCTCAGACGATCATGGGTGTTGCAATGGTTGATGGGGTATCAAAGGTCTTCTCAGTCAAGTTCGAGGAAGGTCTTCTACTCATAGAAGGCGCAACTCAAACCTAGTGAAATCATTATAATACATCACTTTATTTAGGATGCATTAATCAGATACTACAAAACACAAATCAAAAAGTTGGAGAACAGCACACCATTGACAGAAACTAGTCCTGAACCCTTTTGGTTTCATCAACCATGGCGGGTTCTGACAGACATTCTTGAGCTACAGAAAATCAGCCCCTGGGAACTAGACCTAGCGGAGCTTGTTAACGGGTTCATTGGGCGTCTACTCACAGCTGAATACATTGACTTTCGTATCTGTGGTCGTGCTCTCCTCTCAGCAGCCATACTCCTACGTCTCAAGACAGAATATCTGCTTGAATTTGGGCGAGAGGAAGAAGAAATTATCCGAGTGATCGAGGAAGACATCTTCCTTCCTCCTATTCGTCCACCCTTTCGTCGGAATATTAGACCGACTTCGTCCGCTGAATTCTTGGAGGCTCTCCGGGAACTCGTGTACCCTCCGAAAAAGTATTCTCGACGGAGAGCAAAATCGGAAATTACACCCCTCCTCATTCCACAACTCGATATATCTCATGTAGAACTCACAAAGTCAATGATACAAATCTATTCACAATTATGTGAAGCTAGTCGTGACCAAACCCCGATATCCTTTTTTAAATTTGTAAAAGGGCTGTCTCATGTCGATGTTGTTCGATTTTTTTTGAGTCTTCTATTTCTATTGGGTGATGGAAAAATTCGCATTATCCAGGAACACGAATTTGGAGATATTCAAATCTGGGTACAGAAGCCTCAGAGTTAGGAGGTTATAGTGAGTGGACGAGGAAACGCGATTAGTAGAAGCTGCCCTCTACATCTCTGGACGCCCGCTCTCAATTCATGAAATCCAACAAGTCACCCAGATTTCTACATTAAAACGAGTTCGTGAAATCATTCAGCAGCTAGCAGATGATTATCTTTCCAGAAAAGGTGCACTCGAAATCGTTCGCCTGCCACGTCAGCGCTATGTTCTACAACTAGATCCCCAATTAAGCGAAGAAGTAGGCAAACTAGCTCCCCAAGGTCTACTCTCATTGGGAGAACTCAAAACGCTCATCTACATAGCCCTATCACAACCCGTTCTCCAATCAAACGTCGTCATATATCGTGGCTCGCATAGTTACAAACACATCAAAACTCTCGAAGCACATGGCTTCATCGAGGCCACACCAGTTGGACGAACAAAAGAACTTACTACAACCGAGATGTTCGCTGATTATTTTGGCTTTGACAATGAGGTCGAGAAGCTCAAAGGGCAACTCCGTCAGATGATACGAAAAATTCGAATCGAACAATCCGAACTGGCTACCGCTTCCAAGGACCTATAGGCTTCAAAGCTACTGGTTGCATGAGTTGTAACTTGCGTCGAACTTAACGAGTTTATATCTGCTTCTACAAATCAAAAAGAAACGACAAACACTCGAGGCTCCAAGTGTGGCACGTATCACCTCTTCACCTCAAATTCAATCAAACCCTGAAAATGAAACGTCAAAAAACGTCATCCCCGAAGGTCTTTACTCACTTTTCATTTTACGAGAATCTGGATGTCCCTTCTTTTATCGCATATACACTGAAGCTGCCAATCACCCAGATCCCGCTATTCTAGGTGGTTTTTTCATCGCGCTCTCACTCTTTGCCAAAGAAGTAACAGACGGGTACATAGAAACGGTTACAACGGAACCATGTCGTTATACCTTCCACCAACTAAACCGAGGACTACTTGTCATATGCAGTGCAAAAAATTTCAATCCAATCACATTAGAAAAAATCGCTAAACGAATCTCACAACTATTTGTAACAAAATATCGAAACCGACTGTTACACCCACAATCTGCAGCAATAGTTGCACCAAACCTTAGTAAACATATAGACAGGATTTTTGGAGAAATAATTACCCCTATCTCTAAACAAAATGTTGAGGTAATAAGCTAGCAGACACGTGGAATTGCTTCAGCCCAAGGATGTTGTATAATACGTGTTCCTCCCACCTCAGTTTTCATGACCACAAGACCTGGGCGATCTTCTCTCGCTTCCCCAATAATCCGTGCTTCTTTTCCATATTTAGTCTGTTGAATGGTTTTCAACATAGCATCAGCATTTTCTGGATCAACGGCGATAAGCGCTTTTCCTTCACAGGTAACCTGTAGTGGATCAATTCCGAGCATTTGACTTGCTGCTAGCACTTCTCTTCTGTAGGGCAGTTGGTCCTCTTCTATCCATACACCAATCCCAGATTTTGTTGCAAATTCGTTTAAAGCTGCAGCAAGACCTCCACGTGTGGGATCCTTCATCGCGTGAATCCCTCCAACGTGTAACGCCGGCTGGACTAAAGACCATAGGGGTGCAACATCTGAAACTAAGTCTGTCTCAAACGATAACCCCTCACGATTCGCTAAGAGCGCAATACCATGGTCACCAATAGTCCCAGTCATTATCAACTTGTCACCGATTTGCACCTGACTATCGGTAATCACTTTTCCACGTTCTACTAAACCCACTCCCGTTGTACAGATAATTAGTTGATCCACTCCCCCCTTTGGCATAACTTTCGTATCCCCCGCAATAACCGCGACTTGATCCTCTTTTGCAGTCACTGCCATCGATTCTAAGACCCTTTCGAGCTTGCTAATGGGGAATCCTTCTTCAATAACTAAAGCACTAGTAATCACCAATGGACGGGCTCCCATCATGGCGACATCATTAATGGTGCCAGCTGCTGCCAGCGACCCAATATCCCCTCCAGGGAAGAATAATGGAAACACAGTATGACTATCTGTAGAAATTACCATCTCGGACTTTTCTAGCGGAATCGTTGCTCCATCATCTGATTCGGGTAGCCCCACACCATTTTCAAATCGGTTAAGCTCAAAGTGCGGAAAAATTACATCTTTGAGAAACTGGGCCATAGCACGACCACCAGCACCATGAGCAAGCTCTACAATTGCTTCTTCTGTGGGCATTTCCATCACAACCAAGTTGACTTATATGAAGTTTCAAATTACATCTGCCTTTAGTTCTTTGTGATTATCGGGTACGGCGAAATGTTTATAGCTCATTATCTGTGTCTCGTGTCAAACTGAGGTAACGAAAATGCCATTATGGCAAGGTAAGTCTAAACGATATCCTAGCAGTGCACGACGCCGTTCTTCACAGAAACACCGCAAATATGAAAGAGGTAGCCAGGCTACCGAAACGGTCATGGGCGACAAGAAATTACGAAAAAAACGTGCACTGGGAGGAAATTACAAATTTCGCCTACTAGCAGCATCCTATGCTAATCTTACTGACAAAACCACGGGTCAATCAGAAAAAGTCAAAATTATTCAAGTCTTGGAGAATCCTGCGGATGTTGATCTCGATCGTCGTGGAATTATTACCAAAGGCGCTATAATCGAGACTGAAAAAGGAAAAGGAATAGTTACCAGTCGTCCAGGACAAAGTGGCGTTGTCGATGCAGTGAAGGCTGATTAGAAGTTACTTCTCTTTTTCTTCAATTTCTGCTTGAATGTCCTTCACGACACATTCTCGTCCTTGGCTGACATCAACATCTTTTGATTCACATTTTGGGCATTTTAGGGAAGACAGAATATCATAGAGCGATCCTTTCTGGGTGACATTCGATTCAGTACTACATTGTTTACAACGAATTTTTGTGGGCAATGGCTCAATGTTTATTTTCGCATTTTCTGCAACGGACCCCTTAGATGCGATTTCAAGGCCAAAAAGTAGTTGATCGTGGTTTAGCATTGATAATTTCCCGATTTGAAGAGTGATTCCAACAACTCGGATTGCTCCGTAACTTTTGGCTGCCCGTTTTACGGCTTCAATGATGTTGACTGCCGTCGAAAATTCATGCATTACAGACCAATTCATTTCCTGGCAACTTTTCAAACTTGTCCACTCACCAAGATGAAAACCTTTTTTGCCAGGAATTAGAGTTAAGGATGCGGTTTAGAATGAGAAAATCCGGAAACTATTACATATATCCAGCATACTTTGAAGCGAGTCGAAGCCGACATTCGGGACGACGAGTCCCTAAGAAGTTAGCCCTACCCAGCGTTGACACGAAAATGATTGCCAGCGCAGCTCAACGCTTGAATCTAGAACATACAGTCGAAAAGGATGCAAGATATCCTTGTAGCTGGTGGAGTACGCCTGGAGTGGTTCTTATCAAAAAACAGTCAGATCAGTCAAAAACTCAGTTGTTAAAAGAATTAGCGAAAATCATGAAAACCTTGAAGGCTGCAGGTGCAAAATGAGTCAAAACCTTGGATTTGATATGAAAGTTCGACAACTTTCTAAGTAATGTGGAGTTATTGTGGTTTCCTCTAGAGAGGTTACATAGGACAACATTTCAGCGCAGAAAAGCATGCAAACGTTTTTAAGTGACGGTCCGTTTCTCACCTTCTAATCCCCCCCACGACCTATTCTGGCCTTCCCAGGAGTCGATCTGCTGCAAGGAATTGGTCACGTCTTACATTTCTCTGCGCAAGGACATATCATTGCGCGCCTAAAAGAGGCTACACGACTAGGGACACGCTTATTTTCTTCTCACTCGAAACCGATTGGTCGAGTCATCGATATCTTTGGTCCAACTATTCAACCGTTTGCTGCTTTGAAACCCGAATCAAAAATCACAGACGCTTTGGCGCCTCCTGGGACAACTCTCTTCGTGAAAAAGGCTACTAAAGGAGGCGTAGGGAAACGACGAAAGAAGTAAGTGCTTCTACACTCGCTCATTGTCCGGACTGTGGTACTACCCGTCTAGTGAAGGATTATTCGAGAGCAGAAATCATCTGCATGAACTGTGGACTCGTTTTAACCGATCGAATCATTGATGAAGGTCCTGAGTGGCGGGCCTTTGATCAAGAACAACGTGATAAACGGGCTCGTGTTGGAGCTCCTCTTACCTTTACAATCCATGATAAAGGCCTTTCAACAATGATTGACTGGCGTAATCGTGATAGCTATGGTAAGGATTTAGCTCCAAAACGACGGGCACAAATCTATCGGCTGCGAAAATGGCAACGGCGAATCCGAGTATCTGATGCTACGGAACGCAACCTTGCTTATGCACTCTCAGAACTGGATCGAATGGCTTCGAGCCTAGGCCTTCCAAGAAATGTTCGAGAAATTGCAGCGATGCTTTATCGCAGAGCTGTTGAACAACGGTTAATTAGAGGGCGTTCAATTGAGGGTGTTGCTGCTGCAGCCCTATATGCAGCTTGCCGCCAATCACGTATACCTCGAACTCTCGATGAAGTTGCCGAAGTTTCAAGAGTTGGTAAGAAAGAAATCGGTCGAAGCTATCGATTCATTGCCCGAGAACTTCGTCTCTCAATACCACCAACATCTCCCATTGACTATGTTCCACGTTTCATTAGTGAACTGAAATTACTGGGTGAAGTTCAAGCAGAAGCCATTCAAATTTTGAAACAAGCTGCTAACAAAGGACTCACAAGTGGCCGTGGACCCACTGGTGTTGCTGCCGCTGCAATCTACGTAGCAAGTGTATTGGCGAATTCTCGAAGAACTCAACGAGAGGTCGCTGCAGTTGCACGGGTCACTGAAGTTACAGTTCGCAATCGCTACAAAGAACTAGTAGAAAAACTTGATCTCGAAGTTCCACTCTAACAGGTAATTCATAGGGCGATTTATCGCCCTTCCTCCTCTCTTTTTCATTGCTGGTTGAAAGGCTTTTTATCCAGCGGAACCGCTTCCTAGAAGGTGTCATGGAATCTCAAGCCATCGAGCTCGTTAAAGGAGCAGGGAAACAAGGCATACTTCTTGCTGCGCTAGCTCAGCAAATGAAGGAAACAGAGACTAAGGTGCTCGAAGTTATTGATTCATTGAGCAAAAATGGTCAAATTAAGAAAGTCGAAGAGAAACATGACGGAGAATCCGTAATTCGCATAATCTGGCAGGTTAAAGACGATTCAGAATGGGACACGCTCCAAGGTTGCCCCTGCTTTATTTGTCCTGACATAAATCAATGTGGTGCCGGTCAACCCACAAATCCCTGGCTGTGTGGAAAATTAAACACGTGGATTAAAGAGCGTCTGGATTAAACGGGTGAGTTAATCCTTCGAAATCCTTTGCTATTAGATACATCTCTGGACTTCGCTTCAACGAAGATTTTGGTTTGTAACTTTTCACAGATTTGAAATAGTCTTTAACTTGAGTAATGAATTCTTGAAATTCACTCGTTTGGAACACCTTCGTTACGAAATGCCCTCTTGTTTCCAGAAGTTGTACAGCAATTTGTAGGCTTAATTTAGCTTGCCATAGCTGGCGCTCTCTATCTAAAACCTTCTTCCCCGTTAATTTGGGTGAACAATCACTCAGAACAACATGTGCAGGCAGCGTTAACTTTTCCAAAATCTGTGAAATTAGACCTGATTCCTCAATGGACGCTTGAATAATGCTAACTCCCTCAATGGGTCGTATGTAGTTGAGATCAACTCCGACAATCTTGTAACCACTCTGGTTACATTTCTCTTTAACAACCTGAAGCCATGAACCTGGAGCGCTACAAAGGTCAACAATTCGATTTGCCTTTCTGAGAATACCAAATTTTTGTTCAATTTCTAATAGTTTAAATGCCGCACGGGACCGATATCCCGCTTTTCTAGCCTGCTTGCGAAAGACTTCATCCTTCTTCCAAGTGCTCATAGAATTAGACCTCCTTAGTGAGCTTCAAGAACAATTTGGTTAGGCGTTCTTCAGTAGCCGAAGTTCGAATTGCGTGTGGTGAAAAATGTGTGCGCGAACAAAATTCGTTGGCTCCTCGAAGTTCATCTATAATACTACGAAAGGATGGAATAGGTACGTTTAATCTATCAGCCAAATTATGAAGATTATAATACGTGGGTGGGCCCTCAACTTCATCCCGGAGTCTTTCTAAAAGAGATATTGTTCGTTTTTGAGTGCCAATTTTGTGATTATCCGCCTGCTGAATTACTTCCTCGATGAATCCTTTTTCAGCAAAGTTGCCTACCCAGAGGGGTCCAGCCTGCTGCACGGTATCTGTTCCACAATGCGGACAAGGTGAATACGAAGGAGCTAAACCATGCAAAATGGAACGGAAGCCACAACTCTTGCAATGACCAATATATCCTAGGTGGGACACAGCTGTCCAGGTGTTGTCATCTCCTTCTAAAGCTTCACAGTACAGTCGCACATAGTGGTCAATCGAAAATGAAAGTAGTGGTTTTAAGCCCATATTCTGGGCTGCGGCTTCTCGCACAACACAACCAAGTAATATCCGCAAAGCCAACTCATGAGCATATTCAGTTTTCTGTGGTACCGCAGCATATCGCTTAATACAGGCTTCATGACGGATCCCCACTAATACCGGCATATCAGTAGCGGTAATGCATAACAGTCCGTGCGGTTTTAGTGCACTTATCGCTGAAGTCATAAATTCACGAGGAGATCCGAAGGGATCAATATCAATCACGTCAAATCTTTGGTGAAATGACGAGTATTGTGTTAGTAATCGGTTGGCCCCACTATGATGAATTTCTATCTTTTCTGTTAGGTCATTCAATGTCCGATTTTTTTCAATGAGTTCAATCGCAGTAGGATTGGCATCCCCTGCGACGACTTTCTTAATTCCACTTACTTCTTTTGCTATACGGATTGCACGGACACCGGTCCCTGCCAGGGGCGTGCATACTCGAACATCAGTTTTACCATAACGCTGAAAAAACGCTTCAAGAACAATTATGGTAGTGTCACGGTTTAGTTCTGATTTGGGGTTATAAAAAACTGGCATGCTCGTTGTTGGAACTTTTGGTAGTGGTGGACGAAGAAACGTAACTTCGCCTTCTCGATGTTCCTCGAACACATCAAGCTCCTCGACGGTTGCGAATTAACGCGATAAATTCCTTAGGGTCCTCAATTTCTAACAATTCTTTGAGATAAACAACAGGAATTCCATTTATGGATTCCACACGGGAGCGATCAGATGTAATTATTGCAGGTTCTTCATCTAAAACATCAGCTAAATTTGCGAGGAAAGTAAGTCGTTCCTCATCAAACCGTTCAAGGGGTTGTTTTAGGTAGCTTAGTAACACCTGTCTACGAAGAGGAGTCAACATATCAAAGGGAGTGTCATTAGTAAGGGTGGAATGGAAGCCAAGGCGCGACAACATTTCTAAGGCCTTCTTCGCGAGGTGTGTATGTTTTCCAAGGATCTCACTTGGCGGGCTTGAAGTTTCTAAAACTGAATCACGTCTTAACAGGTTTATAGGTTCAATCAAATGCGCTTTGAGTAATTTTTCAAGTCGCAATGCTACATCGATGGTGGGGTTAATTGTACCGCGTTCATATTCATAGACTACCCTACGAGAAAGACCCAATTCGTCTGCAACATCACCACGAGAAAAATGAAGTGCTTCTCGAGCTTCCTTTAGCTTCTGCCCATTAACTATTGCGTAGATGCCCCCCTTTTTTGCTATAATCAGAGGGAGTATTCCTTCTTCTAACATCCGTCGTAGAGTTTCTAGGGTTATGGCGGGAATTGATCCACGTGTATGCACTACTCCATCTTGTAGTTCGCGTTTTCGTGTTCTTTCTCCGATAATTATTGGGGTACATTTCAGAATAGGGCAAATTCGACTTAGTTCTTCAAGGGAGTGTGTTTCAACATTATCTATAGTCAAGCTAATTTTTATGGCAATTCGTGTTGCCCCTTCATGAACAATGCCATCAAAGCAGTATTCCTGCTCAAAGGATGTTGTGTGCTCTCGAGCTGATGAGTGTAAGACATCCCTAACTTCATCCAAATATTGCTGCTTTGTCGGCATATTACGTGCCAAATCCTATCGTCATTGTTGTAGGAAGTTTCTGTCTTAAGAGAGCTACTTCGGGTGAATAAATAATTCGCGGAAGAGACATTTCACGCCACGTTTCAAAGGAACTATCAATTTTTTCTAGAATCAGTAGTATTATGAATTGCTCAAGTTTAGAACCACCAACGGTGTGCGCTCCAGGTCCTAAGGAAGTTCTACGTAAAATCGTGAATGGAAGCATTATTTGGTCATGATATTTCGGTGGTATTAGTTCCGATAGTGTTTTCAATTCTTCATGTTTAACAGCACTTCTTTGACCATCTCGAGTCGTAAATGCTGGTGAGGCCTCATTGAGAAGTTGAAATAAGGATTTCTTCGTTCGAGGCATGTGGTCGTTCAATTGTGTGATTTCTTTTTCGATGCCAGAGAGAAATCCTGAGTATTTCTTCATTAGAGATTTTCACCATAAATAGCGCTGATGAATACGTGATCTGCTGTGAAGGGCTCCAATGTAATTCGATCTACAATTGTGAATCCTGACTGTGTGAGAGTTTTCTCTTCCCGTTGAAATATTCGTTTTGGTTTTGCAGCAACGTCAATGCTTCTGGCTTTGATGGCAACATAAGCAGTTCCGCCTGGACGAAGGAACCGTTTAGCGTTTTGAATTAAAATTTTCGCCTGGTTTGGCTGAGCGACATCCTGGTAGAGAACATCCACTAGCTCAGGGATAAAATTGTACGTTTCAGGATATCTGGCATCTGCCAGGAGTGGAATCATATTCTGGCGCGTTGCACAGACTTGTACTAAATCACGCATCACACGGGGGGCAAATTCAACGCAATAGATTATGCCCCCTAGACCAAGTAGATCAGAAACATGGCTAGCTGTCGTTCCTGAGGAAGCTCCCAAATACAGTACGGTGCTATCCGGCTTAAAGCCATAGGCTTCTAATCCCCGAATAAGTGCAGCAGAAAGCTTACTTCTGTAGGGGTCCCAAATTCTAAACTCTTGATTTTTTTCCGAAATGACGCGTTCACCATAGACGGTTTTCCCTTTCGCTAGATTCTTTGTCGCTGGTCGCTTTATTCCTTCTTCGATTTGTCCCCAGAAGAGTCCTGCTTTTCTTTCGTCCTTCCTAATTGTTGTCATTATGTTGAATTCCTCCCTTTTCCTCGTGATTTTTTGGGAGAATGTTTTTTCGGTCGCTTCACAAACTTCTTTCTTCGCCGGGGTGGTCGTTTATGTGGTTTTGTTGAAGGTGGAGTCTTTGGAGCTATCGGGTATTTGCGTTTAACCTCAGCAATTCGTGTTTGCACGCTTTGTTTGAGGTCATCTGCGACATACTCTCCTGAATAAAAATCGATTCGAGCGGCGATAGCAATTTTACCTGATAATATTCTCGCGATTTTTCCTCGCTGCCACCAAGGCGCTGAGTGCACTGATGTATGTTGAAAAATGACTCCATGCTTAGGTGGTCGTGCTCCAGTTTTCAAAGCTCGAAATAGCGCTTGTTCTGCACCCAGCACCTGAATAGTACTGGCTGGAAAACGTGCAAGTTTTTCCAAACCTCCCGCTAGTCCAATTAGTCTAGCGCCTATCACTGGGCCAATTAATCCACGGAGGTTTGGTGCGGTTTCACGCATTGAATCGTCTAAATATTGTTCGAGGTTTTCTCGAAACCCTTGAAGATCAATTAATTGATGAGCTAGAGCTTGTATCATATTCAAATCCTGTTGAGAAATATCTGCACCCATTGACTGGTTTAAGGCTTCCAATTCTACGGATGTTCCTGAGAGGAGCTGCACAAGCTCAGAATTATCAGCAATCGTTTGCCTATGACCCCCCTCAACAATTATCTTTGCCAGAGTTTGTACATCTTCAATTGCATGCGCGACTTCAGGAAAATGCAATCCATACCATTCCCTTAGTCGTGAGCCCATCAGGTTTTGAACCTTTTCAACGTCATCCAGTGAACTCATTGCTTGGATTATTAGCTGATCACTTTGTTCTGAGGCCTCCCGAATTCCCTCACGGGAGAGTTCCATTGCCACATCGTGCATTAATCTTCTATTATCTGAGGATAGACTTGAAGAAAGAAATTCGTGACGTATTTTTCGCCATTGCCTTACATCCTCATATGGAAGTACTTTCACTTCATAGAGACTTGACAAGTCATCAGCAAACACCTGGGATTCAACAAAAAAGCGATCCACACCTTTCTTCCCTAAATTGGTGAAGAAATCTGAAATTACAGAATCCTTGGTTCCTTGGCGAATACGGTTCCAACTTTCTGCAATCTGTCCTGCTGTCTCACCCAAAGTGTTCTCCAAGATCACAGAGAATTGCTCGTCAATACAATATAAACTTGAAACGCCAAAGATGAGAAAGCCATCCATCGAATCACACCTACACGAGTATTGCCTACCAGACCCAGAGGGTGTAAAAAGATTCCTAATTACAAATCTCTCCAATAGGATATCCCCTCCTTCGGGCAAACGGAAATCCTTAAAGCCTCCAATGTAAACACCGATGCAGTGAAAGATAAATGCCAGGTTCACACGGCAGTCTAACAAAAGCTGGTAAAGTGCGAAGCCAAACACCCAAGATTGAGGGTAAAGTTCGAGTTACTCCGATTCCTCGGCTCCGCAATCGTCGTAACTATGCTAAGCGTATCCTAAAGGGAACTCCTGCTGGACAGCCCAAAGCCGTTCGACGGTAGAATTTCTCGTATAGCTTCTTCAGCCAACATTTTTCATATACAATGCAAATAGTTCATTCAGGTGGATATTGGATTGCAGCGTGTAGCAGAAGCAATTCTTCAAGCTGCATTAGAAGGAAAAATTCAAAATAAACAAGATCTTCAACGATTAAAACGAAAACTGTGTAGACAATACAAGCTTTCCCGGTTTCCTTCTGATGTTGAGATACTTGCTTATGCTACTGACGAAGAGAAGCAAAAGGTTGGCATACTACTTCAAAAAAAGCCAACTCGCACACTATCTGGTGTCGTAATCGTGGCTGTTATGGCAGAGCCTATGGAATGTCCTGGTCAATGTATTTACTGTCCTACCAATATCCCAACAGCACCAAAGGCATACGTTGGGGATGAACCTGCTACACTGCGTGCTCGACAAAACCAATATGATCCGTATCTACAAGTTACAAGCCGGTTAGACCAGCTTCAAGCCATGGGACATAGTACGGATAAAGTTGAGCTTATTGTGATGGGTGGCACGTTTCTTGCTGCATCAGATGAGTATCAACAGGAATTCATTAAACGATGCCTTGATGCCATGACTGGGAAATTTGCGAGTGACTTACCTGAGGCAATTCGTCTTGCAGAGACCAGCGATGTTAGACCTGTTGGGATAACCATAGAAACACGTCCTGATTATTGTCAACCAAAGCATGTTGATACCATGCTGAACCTAGGGGCAACACGGGTCGAGTTAGGTGTCCAAACGGTGTACGATGACATCTACGATCAAGTATGTCGTGGTCACAATGTATCTGATGTAATCTCTGCAACTCAAATGGCTAAAGATGCCGGACTGAAAGTGTGTTACCATATAATGCCGGGATTACCTGGTTCTACATCAGAACGCGACCAGCAAGTGTTTCGAGATTTGTTTTCACGTGAAGAGTTCAAACCGGATATGTTGAAAATTTACCCTTGTTTGGTGCTTCGTGGTAGTGAGTTATTTGATATGTGGCGAAAGGGTGAATATGTTCCCTATACCACTGAGGAGGTCATTGATCTTCTTGTGGAGGTCATGCCATCTTTACCTCGTTGGGTCCGGATACAAAGGATGCAACGGGATATTCCTAAACGGCTAATAGTGGCAGGCCCTAATGCGGGAAATCTGACTCAGTTGGTGTTTCAGCGGGCTGAGGCAAAAGGTTACAAGATACAGACAATTCGATATCGAGAAGTTGGATACCAACAAAGATCTATGGCGCTTCTTGATTTTGACCCACCTGACATTGCACGGTTAAAACTTCAAGTTGATAAGTATCCTGCCTCTGGTGGTACGGAACTTTTCATCGCTTATCAAAATCCTGAATTTGATTCGCTTGTGGGTTATCTTCGACTCCGAATACCTAATGACAAGGCCCACCGTCCTGAAATCAGATCTCATGAAGCAGCACTTCTCCGTGAACTTCATGTGTATGGTCGATCACTAGATCTTGGAAAAACTGGAGAAGATGCCTGGCAGCACCGTGGGGTTGGAACGCGTCTTCTCGAAGTTGCGGAAGAAATTGCGAAAGAAAATGAACGAAAACAAATTGTCTGTACAAGTGGAATCGGTGCACGTCTATATTATCAACGATATGGCTATCGCCATGATGGACCCTACATGACGAAACACCTTTGATAGCCCCTAACAGGAAACTTTTAGCTGACCATTCGAAATGTTCCTTAAGGGCGAAATAGGTTGTGCGGAATTATTGGCGCTATTCACATGAAGGGGAATGTCGCCTCCCTATTACGCCAATCACTAAAAAGGTTGGAATACCGCGGGTATGATTCCAGTGGTATTGCCACAGCCACTAATGGAATACTTCACATAAAGAAAGATAAAGGCAAAATTGATGACATCCACCAGCGTCTAAATTTCGATACGCTACCCGGAAATATCGGAATCGGTCATACACGATGGGCCACCCATGGCCCCCCATCTAAGGCAAATGCCCATCCTCACACCGACTGCTTAAACCGCCTTGCAGTTGTTCATAATGGAATCATCGAAAACTATCAAGAACTCCGCGAAAACCTAATGGAAAATGGACACCAACTTCGGTCTGAAACAGACACTGAAGTAATTCCCCACCTCATTGAAGATGCACTTCATCAAAACTCACGTCTTGATCAAGCCGTTGCACAAGTACTCCCTCAATTAGAGGGAAGCTATGCAATTGTTGTGATGGAAGCTCATCGTAACGAACTAGTGGCTGCACGACAAGAAAGTCCCTTAATCATTGGACTTGGTAACCAAGGAGTGTACTGCGCTTCCGATGTTCCTGCCTTTTTACCCATGACACGAAAAACAATCGTGTTAGAAGATGATGAAATCGTGCTTCTCACCCCCCAAGGAGCTCTTCTAAGCCGCTTTGATCAATCAGGCAATCTGTCACAACTTCCTCTACGATTACCAACAATTGTTCAGTGGACTATTGATATGGCTCAAAAAGGTGGATATCCACACTTCATGTTAAAAGAAATCCATGAACAACCTAAAGCCCTTCAGGATACATTACGAATAAGAAAACAAGATTTGATAGATTTCGTAGAAATTCTCAACAACCATAGACACATCATCACTTTCGCTGCAGGCACTGCATTTCATGCTACACTGGCTGCCAAGTACATGTTTTCACATAACGCTAATCGGCTTATACACAATATCATTGCTTCAGAAGGCCCTGATACCGTTGCAGCCAGCCCAGGAGAAGATTCTGTTGTCTTAGCGGTCTCCCAATCCGGAGAAACTATTGATACTATACACGCAGTTAAACATCTGAAAAAGCAAGGGTGTACTGTCGTTGCAATAACCAACACCGTAGGGAGCTCAATTACACGACTATCAGACCAGGTGCTCTATACACAGGCTGGTCCTGAAATTGGCGTGGCAGCAACGAAAACCTTTGCAACACAACTCGCAACCCTAGCATCGCTTTCAGTTTATTTAGGAACAATGACTGGAGCATTGAAGAAAAAAGAGCAACAAGAACTACTTGAGGCGTTGAATCAATTTCCCAATATCATACAATCAGTCATTCGAAATCAAGAAAGCATGATTAAAGTAGCTGCCCAAGAATACGTGACCAAATCAGACTTTTTCTTCCTTGGGAGAGGAATAAGTACGGCTACAGCAATGGAAGGCGCATTGAAAATTAAAGAAATAGCTTACGTCCATGCTGAAGGATATCCCGCCGGCGAATCAAAACATGGTGCAATTGCTCTAGTAGAACCAGGCTTCCCCGTAATTTTCGTTGCACCTAATGACTCCACACGTAGACATCTTGAAGGCAACGTGATGGAGATGAAAGCTCGAGGCGCCCGAATCGTTACTGTGTGTTCGGAACAAGACAAGGCGTTAATCACCTTAAGTGATCAAGTCATACCCCTCCCCCAAATCCCGTCTCTTTCTTTTTCACCAATTTGTTATGTTGTACCCCTCCAACTCTTAGCATATTATGCAGCCATACTCCGCGGTCATAACCCTGATCAACCTCGAAACCTAGCAAAAGCCGTCAC
>JBHLQC010000021.1:0-16622 GCA_048885185.1 Candidatus Odinarchaeota archaeon
TCAGGCAGGATTCGTCCGGTCCCTCCAGCAGGATGTTTATAGAAAACTCATTGGAGCCGATTTATCCTACTTTCGAACAAAACAGAGTGGTGACATTACCTCAAGAGTAACCACGGATACAGATAATCTTGCTCAAGGCGTCCAGATTATTATTGACATCAGCAGCCAGCTGTTACTTCTCATCGCGACAAGTATCATTATGTTGCTAATGGCTCCTGCCGTTGCACTGACCTCATTGGTCGTAGTACCAGTTGTTATTCTTATCGTCATCCTTTTCGGAACAGTCGGACAGCGAACGATGCTTGCCTCTCAACGTGCAACTGGTTTTGTTTCAGGACAAATCGCAGAAAACCTCAGTGGTATCCATGTCGCTAAAGCCTTCAATCGTGAAGATGAAACTGCAGGCATCCTAGAGGAACTAAATCAGGAATCCTATCGTCATGGTTTCCGATTTATGATGCTCATGACTTTGATGATGCCACTAGTTCGTGCCACGGGTATTGCTGCAACCGCTGCGGTACTCTTCGTTGCAGGCAGTTTAGCGGTTGGAACTGCGCCACTCCTCACCATTGGCGAAGTCTTTTTGGGAGCTATTTTGATTCAACGATTCTTGTGGCCTCTCCTTTCATTGAGTATGATGGTAACACAATTCCAAGCAGCTCTAAGCTCAATGGACCGGCTCATGGATGTTCTTGAAGCCGAACCCACCATAACCAATAGAACAAATGCGGTAGCACTCAAACCAACAAGCGATGGTATCACCTTTGACCAAGTAAGCTTTGCCTACATCGAAGGCACAGAGGTTCTCAAGGAGGCAACCTTCGAAGTCCAACCAGGAGAACTTGTGGCCATAGTAGGTCACACTGGAGCAGGTAAAACGACTATTGCAGCACTCATCAATCGCTTTTATGACCCCCAAGAAGGGCGTATTCTGATTGGAAACCAAGATATTCAGGATGTGACTTTGGAATCACTTCATGACACGGTCGCATTGATTGCCCAAGAACCCTATTTGTTTGATGATACCGTGATGGAGAATATTCGATATGGTCGACCCGATGCCACGGACGAAGAGATCTTTGAACTTTCTCGTCTTATTGGAGCCCATGATTTCATTGAGGTGTTACCACAGGGCTATAATACGATGCTAAGTGAGGGGGGCAAGAATCTGAGTGTGGGACAAGTGCAAATGATTTCAATTGCTCGGACGATGCTCGCAAATCCAAAAATTCTAATTTTAGACGAGGCAACGAGCCGATTGGATGCCTATTCAGAATCCCTAGTGCAGGCCGCCCAGGAGAAATTGTTTGCCAATCGAACAACCATTGTGATTGCCCACCGATTGACTACAATTGCCAATGCATCTAGAGTATTGGTCTTTGAACATGGAGAACTAGTAGAGCAGGGCACACATGATGAGCTTCTTACGCTTGGTGGACGTTACAAAGCAATTTACGACACATACTACGCTCATCAATCAGCTGAAGAAATATCTGAAGAGGCGTTACGTATTGCTCATGAGGAAATGGGGAAAGTTCCTATGCAGACGGGACCACCTGACCATGTTCCGAAGAAAAAGATGATGAAACGAAAATGAACCCTATTTCTCCACTCAATAAAGCTAGCTTCTACGCTTCAATCTTTTTTGAAAGCTTTCGCTAGTTTGGTTAACGAAGCGATTGCTTCTGGCTCAATGATAATCTCTACACGGATGTACGAGCTCGAACAAACCAATACCCAAGGCTGGAAATGATAAGGCTCACACCGGCGAAAACGATGAAATATCCAGTAAACACTGTCCAGGCATACGGGGGTTGCAGCAGGTTCCATGCAGCCCAAACGACACCCGCGCCCATTACGATTCCACCAATGGATTCGATTTGCCGACGATAAGTATCCCTGAAAATCAAGCGTAGGATGAGTACAACAATACTGATGATCAGGGTTCCAATGGCGAACTGGTAGATTATTGTGTAGAATCCGATATGGTTTGCAGCGATTGCAGGTACCCACCACCAGAAGCCAGGAGCCACTTCTTGCCATACAATATCGGTGACGAATGCGACGAGTTGGGCAAGAAAGCTCGGGTGAATAACAACAATGATCGCTAGTAGGATTATGATTAGGCCAAACGTGACTGCGCCCAAAATATCTGGTCCTTCATCAATTTTTCTTGTCAACATAAATACCTCCGCAGTATTATTCTAATCACTCCTGCTCCTTAGGGAACGCTTCCTCCGAACTGAATTGAGTGCACAGATGATAATGAGAGTCCCAATGATTAGCGCAACAATGGGACCAATCAGCATCCACAATGTTATTCCCAAGATAAGAGAATATCCAAGCCCGATAATGATGACACCAAATATGATGCCAAAGATGGCCCCTCCTCCGGTGACACCAAAACATTCCTCTTCAGCGCGTTCACCAACTCTCCGCCCCTTAGCGCGTTTTGTGAAGTCTTTCCATGGGGCGAGAGCTGTTCCACATTTCTTACAGAAATCTGCTGTGTCAACGTTTTCTGATCCACATTTCTGGCAATACACCATGAGGAACACCTCACCCAGCAGTAGCGTGCCTTCTCTTCTTAAGACTTTGGGGTTTCCCCAAAAATCATCAAAGAAAGAAATTGGACAATGAGAAGTTTTAATAAGTGAATTCATATCGCTCTAAATGGGGACCGGGAATACAAACCCGCCCGGAGTGGCGAATATTTAGGCACTTCCTCTCCCCTAGAAACCATTCCCTCTCCCCTCCAATTGTGTCCTTTTTCGGAAGTGTCTGAATCGCCATAACTCCGGCCCCCTCCACTTTTCAAAGTTAGATGCTGAAAAGACATAAGGATTAAATCGCCAAGCAGAAGATAACGCAGTCACATTTGATTGGAATGTGGATTCGTGAAAATTCTCTTTGTTGAGCCACCAAAGGATCCCTGGTTTATTATGGGAGAGTATATTCCCCCTCCTTTGGGACTTCTGTGTTTGGCAGGATACCTTGAGGCGCATTACCCAGAGGCTGAGATTCAGGTGATGGATTGCCAAGCTGAGGAAGCAGAATGGGAAGAGGTGGCAAAACGGATTGAGACCTTTCAACCAGATTTAGTTGCCCCAAGCACAGTTTCTACATGCAATGCCAACATCACGATTCAGGTTGCTACTCTTGCCAAAGAAATTGATGATGAGAGTTGGACCGTGGCTGGAGGGCAGCACTTCTCAGCGCTAGCGCAGGGCACATTGGCAGCGTTCCCCCAACTGGATTTCATTATAAGAGGCGAAGGAGAAGTCACCTTAGTCGAATTAGTCCGTGCCTTGAAATCAGAGTCGCCCCTCAGTAAAGTGAAAGGATTGTCTTTTCGCCAGGGAGATAAAATCACTCACAACGCAAACCGCCCCTTGATTCAGGATTTAGATACCTTACCATTTCCAGGCTATCATTTTGTTAAGGAGCACATGAAGAAGTACTGTTTTCCTGCAGGAAAGGATTTACCGTATGCTTTGGTTGAGGGGGGACGGGGGTGTGATCATTCGTGTACATTTTGTGGTCAATGGCAATATTGGGGGAAGTGCAGAAAGAAATCACCACAACGTGTTGCGGATGAGTTTGAGTACTTATACAACGAGTTTGGCAGCCGGTTTCTGTGGCTCACCGACGATTATGTTCAATTAGATCAGTGGATGGAAACCCTGTGTGACGAGTTACTTGAGCGGGGAATTACCGAAGATTTAATGTGGTTCTTTCAAACCCGCGCAGATGAAATTATCTCTGGAAAAGAGCTTCTCCCGAAGTTACGTGAGACCGGATTACAGTGGATTATGACTGGATTAGAAAGCCACGACCCCCAACGGCTCAAAGAATATCGAAAAGGAATTGATATCGAAATGGGCAAGGAGGCGATTCAGTTGCTTAAAGAACACGAAATCCTTGCCCAGACAACTGCCATCATTGGTCACCGACAGGATTCTCATGAATCACTCGAAGCATTTCGTGAATGGATAAAAGAGGTCGACCCAGATATTGCCGTGTTTATGACGATGACACCATACCCAGGTACACCCATGTACAAAACAGCCTTGGAGAACGGTTGGATTGAAGACCCACGGTGGAAACGTTTTGATATGGTCAATGCTATTATTCCCACAGAGCGCCTGACTCGTGAGGAGGTTCAACACGAACTCTTTGCAACTTACAGATCGTATTACGGGTGGCGAAGGCGCATCTTCGGAATCTTTTCACGCAACAAAGTAAAGCGAGCCTATTACCAACATATGATGCTCAAGGGGTTTCTAGGAACCCTGAAAGGATTGTTCCGATTATGACTAGCCGAAGATCAGGTTCTCAATTTCCAGTGATTTCCCTAATTCTTTCGCTTCTAGGACTTTTTCTTTTACCACTAATTTTACTCAATCCACCTCCTCCAATCGTCGTGCTCCCTTTACAAATCCAACTCATTGGAATCGCTTTCATGATCATTTGCACTCTGGGAGTTATTGCGGGAATTTCACCTTCACACTGCTCACTCACACGAAAAAAGAAAATACAAAGTCACAAAGAGAGTCCAGCACAAACCAACTCGACTCAGACCATAAGCATACGAAAGGAAGGCCATCACCCCACCTGTGACCATTATTCGGGTCACATTATCACTATCAAAGGTTCACGTTACTGTGCGGGATGTAGCGGACTAGTCACTGGAGCAATAATTGCTATCATCGGAACCATCTTGTTTTTCTTCCTCAGCTTTCCGATCTTCTACCCAGAAGCTACATTTTGGCTTGGGTTCGTATTCGTAACCGTTGGATTATTACAGCATCCCCTCTATCAAATACTAAAACTCAATCGCGGAATCATCCGGTTCATTATCAATATCCTATTTGTGGTTGGATCATACCTTCTCTTGGCTAGCCTGATGCAACTCACTAATAGCCTCATTCTGGCAGTTTACTTACTCTTGTTAATTCTCTATTGGATCTTTACTCGGATAGTTATGTCTCGGCGATCACACCATCTCATCTGCAGCCTATGCAATAGACCGGAATGCCCCTATATAGAAGCATAACTAAGAGCTAGGCTCATCTCTGGCGCATTGCGTATATTGCCCCAGCAATAATCAATACGCCAATGATAACGAGAATAAATGGCCAGAAGTAATCGAAAATACTCCAACCAAGGAAAAATCCGGCAGCCCAAAGGATTATTATTATACCAATAATGATTCCACAAATTGCCCCTCCATGGGGGAGTCCGAAACACTCGTCTTCTTCAGATCCGTAGCAGTCTTTGTCCTCTCTTTCAATCATAGCCGGTTTGGGTTCTGCAGCAGCGAGATGGGCGCCGCATCGTGCGCAGAAATCAGCATCGTCATCGTTTTCATAATCACACGCAGCACAACGTTTTGTCATAAGATGCCACCTTTGCTCTACCATCTAAGTCTAAGTTCTTAAGCTTTTCAGGTTGAAGAAAAACAGCCTTGACACCGTTTTATGTATAAAATCCTGGCTGTTGTTTTTGACCAGAGGGGATTCCAAAATGGTACCCGAATGTCCAGATGACGATGAGTATACCTCGGAAAACGTCGTCAAGAGCAGCCATAAGTGCGGACTTGGTCAAGCTGTCGTAAAATAAACGAGCTTGAAATTGAACCGCTTCCCATACCCCGTCCTTCTCCTTCACAGAGAATCCAGGACGCCGTTGAAGGAGTTGAAGCCGTAAATTATGGATGAGAGGTTTCCGCTTCTCATCCAATAACTTAGCCAATGCTGTTACATGAGGAGGAGCAATCCGGAGAACTGAAACAACGAGGATACCATCTTTCATATCTCGAGGCTTAATGACTTCGATATGATAGGGAGACCCGACCGGGTAGTTCACACCAAAGTGGTAGGCAGCCTTGGGATCCTCAACTTCTTTACGAAACATACCCTCTTCAGCTAACCAATTATAGACACGTTGCTTCCATTTGTCACCCTTCATAGGCTTCGCAGTTTCAGTCATTTTCATCCATTCCAATTCGTCTTTGTAGGGGTTCTTCGAATTGTAGCAGATAAGAACTTTACTATGTGAAAATAGTATAGGGTTCTCACAGTGAAAATCATGCTAATGTGTATCTGGACGTGATTGAAATCCACAGAATTCTCTATTCCCCGATACGTTTCAGAGCATTGGAACTGGTTCAGACATTAATTTGACTCAAATGCATATTCAGAAGTTGCGAATCAACTAGACAGTTAAACGAATTCTTGCCGGTCTACGCGGGTTAATTTCAGCCACTTGAATATGTTCAAGTATTGCTGCAAATTGACTTGCTGAACTCCCCCCAGAAGTGTGGGGTCGGACAATAGCCCCCAAAGTATTTGGTTGAGGATTGCTAGCAACCGCCCCTATTCTAAGCCACCCACCAGGGGGAATAAATTTGAACTCTTTGACCAGATCATCAACAGCATCGAGGTGAATCGTAAGACGCAATTTCTTTTCTCCTATGCGAAGAACAAGCTGTACTGGTGTTACCGCTTCTACCGAAAATTCAGCACCTGAAGGAGTTTTAAGAGTCGTATCGATGGCGAGTTTTTCTCGGATTGCCTGTCTAATGTTATCCGATTGTAACATTGTCAATCATTCTCCAAATCGAATTATCTATTAGTGTTGATGCCTTTTGAGGCTTACTCCTCTCTTGCGTATAATCTAAAATCCCAACACCATTGAAGCTCAAGATTGCCCTAAAATCGACTAGGCGTTGAATTCACGAATGTGCAGTAGTTCGTAGTGCAATTGTTGATTTTCAACGATTAGGTTGTTGCGGCGCCACAGACTCCACAGAACTGTGCTCCAGGTGGATCAATGGGATTGCCGCAGGAGGGACAGTATCTAACTGCCTCAGTCGGTGCTGCAGTTTTCGGAGCGGGACGAGCCACAAGTTGAGACTCGGGGCCTTCCTTAGCGATAGCACCACCGATCAATGCCAAAAGTCCTGGTAGAAAACCAGTTAGGATGAGACCGATTATGCCAGTGATGATAAGCCCGACACGATGTTGGCTGGGTTGACCCCGCCACATTAACCAGAAAATGGTAAAGAATAGCGACAGGACAGCGGCAATGGCTGTGTAAGCAAACAGCCCTTGGGAGACAAAAATTAACTCAGCTAGTGTGATATCAGGCGGGAAATATGAGGGGGGAATCTGTGAAAGCATAGGAAGTACGACCGCAAATAACCCGGCTAGTCCAGCAAAGACAAACAACAGGATTAATTGAAAAACTGCTGCAACAATAACCAAAGTTGAAGATGTTCCTTCATCTGCCATTTTAGAAGGTCCTCCATTATTTACTAAGCCTTGCTCAGAGTTCAGGCGTTTAAAGATTTGTAATTGGATAGTACTGATAATACCAACAGATTTTTTGCTGACTCCAATATGTCAGCCAAGAAGAGTCAATACAATGAACACCCTAAAGAAGAAATTCAATACCCAATGCATTACCCTGACCGCTATCTTAGCCGCTGTATATGTAGCCTATGCGCTCCTGTCAAGTTACCTCGTCGGAAGTATCACACACGGCATAGACAACTTCATCATTCGATCCCTATTGTTCGTAGTTCTTGTAGGGCTAACAACAGGCTTTGGCTACAGCACAATGATGGGAGGAATTTCTGGACTAGTACTCGAATTCACTGTACCCTCACCTGTTCGATTTTACCTTCTTCCCTCCCTACTCGCCTACGGTTTAATCTTTGACATCGTCATGAACATGATTAAATCACAATCAGCCACGTCATTCACAATACGAGTTATCGTTGGGACATTCTTTGCCAGTATGACAATGTCGGTTGTCGCTCTGGCTGTGTTTACAATAGTTGGTTTCTTCCCGCCACAAATAATCCCAATTATTTGGACCTTTGGGGTAATCAGAGACGTTGTCCTAGGCATCCTTGGTGCAATAATCGGTCTGCTATTGGTTCGACAACTTAAACATCTTAGACCACATTAAATCAGAAAGGTTCAGGTCAATGTGTTACCATTACACAGTTCCCGATATTGACACACTCGAAAAGCATTTCCATGCCAAATTGGACGCACCCAAAGAATTCACTCGCATCTATCATATCTCTGGTTTTATCAAACCTCAGCTCCCAGCTATCACAGGAGAAGATACTAATCGAATACAGCTACTTACTTGGGGGCTTATTCCCCACTGGGTGAAAGATGAAGGAACAGCCAATACTCTTAGATCCCGAACACTCAATGCCCGCGCTGAAACAATACACGACAAACCTGCCTTCCGGAACCTCATCAATTCAAACCGATGTCTTATCCTTTCAGATGGCTTCTTTGAATGGCGCCACCACCAAGGACATGCATACCCCTATTACATCCAACTCAAAGACCACCGACCCTTCGCTTTTGCCGGACTCTGGGATAGCTGGTCTCATCCCAAAACGGGGGTGGAGATTAAAACATTCACCATTATCACGACTTGGGCGAACCCACTGCTTGAACAGGTGCACAATAAACGCAAACGAATGCCAGTAATTCTGCATCAAGCAGACGAGAAGCCTTGGCTGACGCTGAAGCTCGATCGAGATGCAATCGATGATCTACTTGTTCCCTATGAAGCCCATCGAATGGAGGTCCATTCAGTCTCAAGATTAATTACAACTAGGGGAGCCAATACTAACATACCTGACGCTATCAAACCGGTCGACTACCCAGAGCTTCCCCCACTCAAGCTCTAGATATAAAAAATGTAAACAAGTACTGACTTTAGTCATAACTTCAAAAAATTACTCTTAAAAAAAGATTACAGGAGAGGCTACATCAAAACCAAACATGTAGCCTCCCAGAAGAGCAGACATTACGCTTGACCGAGTTTCTCACCCACCCTGCTGAGCACCAGTTTGTTCTTCTGACTACCCAGTTTGGGTTTTGAGTCATTCTAAGCAAACGTCAATCGAAGACGGTATGCGATTGCGTGCGCATAATGCGTGCGAAGATTTTGATGATTTTCCTTATTTTTTCGTGTAAACATTTTTCTTCACCGTTGTTGATCGATTAGCTGTCCAACCCAACTCATCAGGTTAGATAATAATCTCAAACTATGAGAATATAATATTATAACATTATATAAATGTATCGGAAAATGAGAATGATATCTGCTAAATTCCTGTCTTCAACAAACAAAACGCATGGTAGAATCTATGCTTCAAGGCGAAACTTATTCCAGCTAACAGAGGATTACTTTAGACATGGAATTCGTCGCTAGCATCGTCGGAAATGTCAGAAAACCCGAGGATGGTTCCATTTTCATTGAAATTGACAAGCACTTCTGGGACGCCGCCTATCAATTGGACAAATTCTCCCACATCATTGTGTTGTGGTGGATAACAGGCCGTGATGACGCCGCATCACGTACACACCTTCAGGACTATCCTCCACAAGCCAATGCAGAGTTATCAGGTGTCTTCGCCAGTCGATCTCCTGTGCGCCCCACACCCATTGGGCTCTCGATTGTTGCTATTGAGAAAATTGATAATAACAGGCACCGTATTTATATCGACCAGATTGACGCCTTCGATGGCACTCCGGTGGTTGACATCAAACCATATATGCCATCGTCTGACCGGGTAGATGATGCCAGAGTTCCTTCTTGGTTCCGAGATAACGTTCCCCGGTACACAACTTAGAACGCAATCGCTTGCAGCCGTGCAGCAGAAGATAGTTCCATTATTCGTTCTGCAAATTTCATTGTGATATAAGCGATCAGGACGGCTTCTCGCGCAGTAAACCGGTGACGTTGTCCTTTAAAGATGGTAAAATCGTGTTTTGCGGGAGTATAGAGGAATGAATTATATCGTTGTAGGTATCCGACGAGTTCTTCGGGGATGCCCAACTTTTTGGGTTTTAACCGGCGAATATTGGCACCCAAAGATCGGGATTTAGATGCAGCATCACCTGTGAGCTCAAAACACCAGGCCCGTACTAGAAGCTCAATGTACTCACCCAAATACTGAATTGCATCTCGAGTAAACCGGGGTAATCCTTTGAGCGCCTCTTGGGCTTCAGCTAAGGGATGCTTGGGTGGTGGGGCCACTAACCCTATCAACCGTTTCTTTGCAGCGTCATGCAACTGTTTGGTCCGCACTAGATAGACAGCAGTCGTTTCTGCCTCAATGTACTCGGGACCAGACAGAACATCCTGTGCTAAACTGACAATGTAGGGTAGAGCCCATAATACCTCAGATTTTCGACCCGTTTGACTTGGGGACGCCAAAAACAAATCCTCCTGCAACAAAGATACTCAGAATATTACTCAAACCCATATATGGTTCTTCTCTTACGATAAAATGAATCCCCCCTTATAAAGCGTAACATCACATTCCCAGTACACAATTTTTTGAACCTGTTGATGCAATAGGTTAGGTTGCTAGCTAAAAAGAATCCTTGAAATTAACTAGTTAACTTCTTGGCTGTTTTGATATATTATACGATATTCAATTTATATACTAGTTAAGTAGGAGTATTGCTTCTTCGGAGGATCTTTCGATGCAATTTGAACTTATTGTGAATAATATCGGACTTGTCAGTTTAATCCCAGTCTTCCTTTTGATTATCCTCATGTTGTGGGGGGTCTTTACTAGCTCTGGTAGAGGCAGAATGCTCTCACTTCTAGGATTTCTAATCTTCCTCTGTGTGGCTGTAGCACAACTGACTGTCCAAATGAGACGCCTTTCAATCCTCTCCACTTTGGATTGGAATACGTGGGGTATGTTTGTCGACTTTGGTTTCAAGGGAGCCTATATTTTCCTAATCGTCGTGTATGCGATGATCTTAGCCTTTCAAGACTTTTTCAATGCCCGCAAGTGGATTGTCATTTTTCCCCTCATTGGATTTATTGCCTATGAGATACTCATGTACCTTGCCCTCACTTGGCCATTCTTCTATTACGGTAACACTTGGCTAATCTACACGATAATCTATGTCACTCTCTTCATGATAGTGATTCCACTGTATGGTACGTTTCTGTATACCCGACAGGATAGATTCCGTGGATCTCGCAAAGTGATATGGATGTGGATAGTCACGCTTGGAGGTTTTATCTGGGCTGGCGCATTGATAACAGTATTCGGTGGTTGGTATTTGGGGCTTGATGTCTCATTCTTCAGTTCTCTATCAGCAACAGTAGTGAGTCTCCTTGCAGTTGGCTGGTATCTGATACTAGTCGGCTATTTCTTCCAGCTAAGAACAAGTTAACCGTGATATCTTGAACCAAGCAGTAAACGATATATTTCAGCAGCTTCCAGACCCACCAGGACCGACAGATTACTGGTCAGAAGAGACAGGTTGTCGTTCTGGTGGATCTCTCGCTGCACGTCGAAGAGGCCATCCTAAGACATCACCTCTTTACACCTTCCGCATTGAAGGTGTCTACTTGTATAACCAATCATGTTGTTTATACCAGTCTATAGTATCCTTTAGACCAAACCGCGCATCCGGGTACAACAATCTGTAACCGGTTTCTTTGAGTTTGTGGTTACTGAACCAGTAGTTGTTATACAGGAGATCGATTGTCGCTTTTTCGACTTTAGGTTCACATTTTTCACTCTGTCTTGCCCTCCATTCCGACCAAGTTGCCAACATGTTTAATAGGACTCGAGGGAGGGAGATTCGACTGTAATGGATTTTTGTCTCTAGTAGCGGGGCCAGATAGGAAAGAAGATCGTATTTTCGATATGTGGAATCATCTATCACATTATACACTTCACCAATAGCCGCAGGATAATCCGTTAGATGAAGTGCAGCCCCCACAACATCGAAAACTGAAACGAGGGGCACAAGTGTGTTCATATTCTTGTGAATAACTTGGAGTTGCCCCTTAGCAACCATTCTGATAATTGTGCCAATACCATAGCGGTTGCGAGGACCATAGATTGGGGCAGGGCGTAAGATTGTGAACGCCAATTTGCCATCTGTGCATATTTTCTGAACAATCTGCTCCTGTTCCCATTTCGAACGATCATACGGGTTTACTGGGTCCTTCGGGTCATTCTCTCGAACAGGAGAAGTTTTGGGAATTCCGTAGACTCCGGCACTACTCATAAGCATCAGTCGGGATACACCAGCATTAATGGCAATTTGGCATAGGTGCTGAGTTCCTTCAACGTTTATGGCATACAAGTCATCCCATTCTGCTGAATACTTGAACAGGGCTGCAACGTGATACACAACCTTAACTCCGCGGAGGACAGCTTCAAGTGATTTCGGATTCCGGAGATCGCTGGGAATGAAGTCTGCTTTTGGATTGAGAAATGTCTTATCAGCTTCGGGTACATCTGTAGCTCGAACAGAAAACTCGTCCACGTTCAATAGAGCATCCACTAAATGGCTCCCCAGGAAGCCACAGGCACCAGTCACCAACACTTGTCGTTTCTTAATCTTACACCTCTCCCAGTTTTGTTATAGTAAGCCCACCATCCCTGTTTGACGCTCATGTTGGCCAAACAACAAATACCCAAAAAGAATGCCCAGATAGAGCCACAAGGGATACAGTAGAAAGAGAAACAGTGCGATGAAATCAATCAGTCCCGCTGTACTGAGATATTCAAACTGAAAGACGCAACTGTTGATCATGAAATCTCGTCCGTTGACTGCTCTTCCTGTCCATTGCCACATCCAATTGAACCATCCTAGGTTCAAGTAGAGCGACCCGGCAATAACCCAAAACAATAGAACCGTGACGCTCCCCAGTATTTTAGTGGCATGTCGGGAAATGCGGTACAGCCACCGATTGCGTAACCACACAATCACTGCTCCACACAATATGAGCAAAAAAGGATCGAGAAGGAAGCTCATGGTTGCAGACTAACGTTCCCTTGCATAAAAACCCACAACATTGAATCCCTGCTCAGTTTTCATAGAAATTCAAGAATTATTTAACCTGAAAGATGATTGTAGAGCCAATAATTGGAAGCTTCATGAATTCCGCCGCAGGAAAGCATTGTGAAATGATTGAACAGTATTTGACAATACAGACACCATTTGATGAGGTGAGTATTGTTTGGATCAAAGCAGAAGCTCAAGTTCTCGTGCAACATATCTTTCTATCAAGCCCAAAAATCTCTGCGGAAGAGAAAGTGTTCAAGAAATTTCCCAGTGCTATTCCAGGAACTTCAAAAGAGGTGTTAGCACTTGGAAAACTACTTCAAGATTTTCTAAAAGGAAATTCCATCGACTTTGATTTCAAATTACTTGACTGGAAATGTTGTTCGAATACGCAGAAACAGGTTTTACTTGCAGAGGCGGCGATTCCTCGAGGTTGGGTAAGCACCTATGGGCGCATAGCGAATCATCTTGGAATTCAATATGGTGCTCGAGTTGTGGGAGGAGCATTGGCTCGAAATCCATTTCCTCTCATTATTCCTTGTCATCGTGCGATTAACGCAGATGGCAGTCTTGGTGGTTACCAAGGAGGAATTCCTATGAAACGCCGACTCCTTGAACAAGAAGGTGTCCAGTTTACTAATACAGGAAAAGTCAGCATGCACAAAGTCTACTATTAATACACCTAGATCTGAACCTCGTTCTTCCTTACCTCGTGAAACACCACGGGATTTACAGAATCAGTTATAACTGAAGTTGTTAAGCGCGGCCCAGTGTTCGGTCGTAACGCCTCCAGTTTTCAGGATATGCTTTGTCAGCTTTGGCAAGCTCTTCAAGAGAGCGTCGACGGATATACTTTGTTTCGAGGATTTCCGAGGGATCCGCTTCGATTTGCGCTGCGATTTCACGGGCAAGGCTGATTGGAGCCCCAGATTTGACACAGGCAACAACAATTTTTTCTTTGATGAACGGTTCGGTGTCACCAGATTTCTTCGTGACCGATTTTACCATGATATCACCACGCGCAGATAGCATGGTGCAATCTCATTTATCTTTCGGTGTCACTCGGAGCAAACAAATCAAACTTTTTCACTCACTGAGTTTTTCAGCAATCAGCGAATAATGACGATCTCGGTATACATGAAGATCAAGGACCAGAAAATCTTGGAATACCCTTCGAAGTTCCTCTTCTGAAAATAAGTGATGTGGAAGCCCCTTTTCGAACCCTTCTAAGGGAACAAAAGTTTTGGGTTCAATTTCTACTCCACGTTTTGTTGGATGACCTTGAGGTACTGGAACGGTCACCCACACTAGCCCTCCGGGTTTGAGGACACGCCACATTTCACTAATCGTTTCCTCGATATCTCTTATGCGATTATGGTGAATCACTTGCACGCTGATGATGGCATCGAAAAACTCGTCATCATAGGGGAGCTTTTGGATATCTGAGAGGGTTGCATGTGCAGTTAACCCAGCTTCTGCAAGCTGTTGGATAGTTTCACTTAGCCCCGTGGGTGCGAGATCCAGTCCAAACACGTCAAAGCCCATCTTCGCTAAAAACACGGTGTGCCGACCACTGCCACAACCTAAGTCTAAAATTCGTTTCACGCCCCGGTCTTCCAAGCGTTTCGCAAAATTGGTCATTTCCCCATGAATTGGTTCACGGAGAAACTGACCTTTTGCATACATATGTTCCCATGCCAATCGATCTTCTTTGACTTCTTTTTCCCGATTTGAGAAAGCGGTCACTATCCTACACGTTTTCCTGATATTCAAGCTCGTATTTCTTCGCCCTATTTAAACCATGAGACAGATGCGAGTAATTGTTACCAATTCATGACAGCAGTTTGAGTTTATGCAAATGCAAGTTAATCTAAAAAGAGAAGAGAATGCAAAAGATTGGATAAGGAGATGTGATAATGCGGAAACGGCGCATAGTAGCCATTGTTTCTGTGTTCCTGTTGTTAGGTATGGTGGGTTGGCTCGTCTTAACCTACATAATAGTGCCACCTGGTGAACTCAGAGTACAGACTACTGACGTGATTGGCACGGTGAACCAGCTGGTGGGAGTGAACGATTACGGACCTGACGTCACAGAGTTGTATGAAGATCAGATTGGATATGACTTGTTCCGTGAGCTAGGGTTACAACGATTACGGGTATGGTGTCAATTTGGTGTACAACTCGCGTGGGGGATGGGATGGGGTTGGTATCACACCATTTTCAACGGCTCATTGATGGCAGATGCCCAGAACCCGAATTTCTATAACTGGACATATCTCGACATCCTCTTTGAAGTCGTCAACCAAACCGGCGCCCAACCCATTCTGACATTTACTGGCTGTCCACGCTCAATTGCACAAGACGGGATGCCCCATAAACCTCCCATAGACTATGATATCTACGCGGAAGTAGTTGCTCGAGTTTTAATGCATTACACACAGGATTGGCCTGGAGGTTCAGGTCACACCTATTCCATTGATTATGTCGAAATCGGGAACGAACCCAACCTTGATCAATTCTGGAATGGCTCTTCACAACAATTTTTTGACCTATATGCTGTCGTATCACAACGCCTTGATCAACTGGGAGGAACCTTCAAGATTGGTGGACCAGGACTTGCTGATGCGGGTCTCCACCAATGGACTACTAACTTTCTATCCAATGTTAGTGCAGGTAACCTTCCATTGGATTTTTTCTCTTGGCATTCCTATTGGGAAAATCCGGTCTCAGTTTTTTGGTCAATGCAAGTAGTGAAAGATGTACTGATAGCTAGCGGATATGGTAATATTGAACGAGTATTCGATGAATGGGGACTTGACCTTCTATCAGAATCGGCATGGGTAACAATGCAAGGCGTGTTGCACGCCACCGGTGTATTAACCGTAGCAGCCCATCAAGGAATCGATATTGCTTGTTTCGCTGTAAGTAAAGATACCCCAATCCATCCTGATTTTAGCGGATTATTCGGCGAGGAAGTGAACTTTGGCTTACTCACTCGGAACCCAACAACCCCAAACCCTATTTATCATGCCCTGAAACCCTTCGCTACAATAACCGGGAATCCCATTCTCCAGACAACCTTAATCCCGCACCCACTATCAGCATTCCTCCCCCACTACTTAACCTACATAGCCACTCAGGGAGAAGGGCAACAAAATTACACAGTTCTTGTTGCCAATCATGGGCTGAGAACAATTCGCTGTCGCATCACTCTCGAGGGCGCACCTCAAGCCACATATCACGTGCAAACCCGTGAACTATCAGATACATCCCTTACCCAGTATAATGACTGGACTCCCCCAACCACTGAGGAAACCGGTGACATCATCGTCCAATTCCCACCGCAGACGGTTGTCTGGATTAGAATTTACACCAGCGGCCCATATGCCATTCTTCCTCATCCTTCCACCGTACAAGTTCAACTCTTCGCATTAACATCAGATGTAGCCGTGTGCAGTGATAGAGGTAAAATATCTCAGAACATTTAAGCCAACAATTTCGCAATAATGTGCCTGTGGGATGGCACATGGTAAAACAAACGGCAAAAAACTGGATTGAAAAAAACAAACCGCGCCTCATCGAAATCAGTGACAAAATCTGGGAATACGCTGAACTAGGCCTCTTAGAATTCAAATCCGCAGCCATACTGGCAGACACCCTGGAAGAACATGGCTTCCAAGTACAACGCGGCGTCGCTGACATGCCCACCGCATTCATCGCCAACTATGGCAAAGGACATCCAATAATTGGAATAAT